>NZ_BAAACZ010000009.1:0-520698 GCF_039521975.1 Alkalibacillus silvisoli
TGGTGACACGTGGAGCTGACGGATACTAATCGATCGAGGACTTAACTTAAATCAAGTGATAAAACACGTCTTCGACTTTGGTTGATTCTTATCTAGTTTTGAAGGTATTGGACCTTCAATTAATCTGATATAATGATTTGTCCGGTGGTTATGGCAGAGAGGTCACACCTGTTCCCATGCCGAACACAGCAGTTAAGCTCTCTAGCGCCGATGGTAGTTGGGGTTCTTCCCCTGTGAGAGTAGGACACCGCCGGGCAACTTAAAAAGTAGTGCAGTTAAACATACTTAACTGCACTACTTTTTTATTTAGGCTCTACAATATTTGTTGGGGTAGAGACACAATTCAGAGTGAGGTTTTGGATAGCGGCCGCCCGGCGTCAGGCGTTCCGCTTACGGTGGATGCTTGCACCCAAAGGGCACAAGTGCAACATCTGCTCAAACTTCCCTAAGGGCGTTTGTCGCAGTGTTTTCTTTGCCGCAGCACGGCTCGAGCCAAACAGCCTCATCGATTAGACATCTTAGTATTTTGCACCGAGGAGTCTCGAACCGTGCCCGCGGAAAGCGAAGCATTTTGATGTAGCGATGATAAATATATTCGTTAAAAGGAAAATAAGTGGATGGTGTAACTTTTTATATCACCACATTTGAAATAGAACCTAAAAGCTCTAAAAAGCAGTGATTTAAAAATGAATATATAATCGAGACACAGTAGAACAAGTTGAAGTGGAATTTGGGAGAATAATAGAACCGTATTGATTAACAATCTCCCCCATGAATTTATTAAAGAAGCAGGAAAGTCCAACAAAATGTGAGGGCAAATAATAAATAGCCAGTATTGTATTGGATTGACACAATAGCGTAAAAAACATTTTGTATTTAAAATTACAAACGAAAAAGGGCTTATTATTAAGGCTCTGTTAAAGTTTAGTGTATTTACAAATAGCATAGATCTTAAACAAAGCGACGTGATAGTTGAATAAATCTCGATTGTCTTGTTCAACTACGGGCTGCTTTAGTTTTACATGACAAGATGAAAAAACACTTGGACATAAAAATCCAAGTGTTTCCCACTGCTGTTTATTATTCGCTAATTATACGGTGTTTTAATTTGTTATAACTTGTTTTCACATTGTCTACTCGTTATAAGAACTACTTAACAGATTTAAAGGCAGAACCTTAAGTGGATTAATTAGTATAGTTTGCTGTCACCTGTTGTGCAGCATTTAACCCAGCAATATAACCAGTTGAAAAAGCTGCTGTAATATTAAACCCACCTGTATAACCATGGATATCTAAGATTTCACCACAGAAATATAGACGATCCATTATTTTTGAAGCCATTTGATTTGGAACAATCTCTTTTAATGATATTCCACCACCTGTTATAAAAGCCTTCTCGATCGGTAATGTACCATTAACATAGAATTCAAAGTTCTTTATAAGGTGAGCGAGGTTAATTACTTTTTTCTTTTCTAAGTGATGATAGGTTGTTGATGGATCAATTTCAGCTTTTTCTATGAAATATAATAACACGCGCTCCTGTACAAAAGGTTTCCAAATATGTTTAACAGATTTATTAGGTGCTTCTTTAGAAGCTTTCATTAACTGATCAAGTAATTGTTGTTCGTTTAAGTCAGGGAAACAATCAACTGATACCTTTAATTGATCAACTTTATGTTTTTTTAATGCTTTAACAACATATTGACTTAGTCTAAGTGCTGCTGGACCTGATATACCTTCATGTGTAAATAAAACGTCCCAACGATGTGTTTTAATCGGTTTACCATTAGGTTTTAATGCAGTAATCGCTACATCACGTAAAGAGATTCCTTGTAAAATCTTTTGTTGGATAAATGGTTCTTTAGATGTGATTGGGACTTCTGTTGGATATAATTCTGTAATTGTATGTCCAGCCTTTTTAGCCCAGGCATAACCTTGACCTTCACTACCTGTATGTGGAACTGACTTGCCTCCTACGGCAATGATAACTGACTGGGTTTCGATTTTCTCCCCATCTTCTAGAATGATCGAATGAGAAACATCATCATAATTGACAGCTTTCACCTTTGTATTTAACATTGTATCAACTTGATGATTGTCTAGTTGTTCTAACAACTTATTTACTACTGTGATTGCCTTATCATTAACAGGAAACATTCTCCCTTTATCTTCTTCTTTTAACTTAACATCAAGCGATTCAAAATAATCGATAATTGAATAGTTATTGAAGATCGAGAATGCACTATATAAAAATTTACCATTCCCAGGAATATGTTCGATCAATTCTTTATCGGGTAAAACATTGGTAACATTACAACGCCCGCCACCACTGATGGCAAGCTTTCTACCTAGCTTCTTCCCCTTTTCAATTAATAAGGTGTTCACTCCATGTCTTCCAGCAGTGATTGCTGCCATTAAACCTGATGGACCACCACCAATTACAACAACGTCATATTTCAATTTAATTTCAAACCCTTTCTACTCGTTATTTTCTCTATTGTATATGATAAAATAAAAGAATCGGAAAGAAAAATAATTGTAGGTGAAATTATGTCACAATCTAATATACTTCGTGGCACTATGATGTTAACAGGTGCCAATTACTTATCAAAAATACTAGGGTTGCTTTATGTGATTCCTTTTTTCGCATTAGTAGGTGAGTCGGGTGGAGCATTATATTCTTATGCATATAATCCGTATCAAATATTTTTAACGATATCATCATTAGGTATTCCAATGGCGATGTCTAAATTTGTAGCAAAGTATAATGCTTTAGAAGACTATGCTACTAAAGAAGCGGTGTTTAAATCAGGCTTAATTTTTATGTTTGGGACAGGCATAGTCACATTTTTAGTGATGTTTTTTAGTGCTGAATGGTTAGCGCAAATTTTTGTCCCAGCTGACGGTGACTACTCTAATTCCATCAGTGATGTTACATTTGTTATTCAGATGGTTAGTTTTGCATTGTTAGCTGTTGCTCCTATGAGTTTAGTTAGAGGGTATTTTCAAGGGCATGGTTCAATGGGGCCGAGTGCGATTTCAATTGTGATCGAACAAATTGTTAGAATTGTGTTCTTATTAGTCGGTGCTTTTGTTGTAATAAAAATCTTAGATGGTTCGATTACAATGGCTGTTGGTATTGCTGCTTTTGCTGCTTTTATTGGTGCAATTGCATCAAGTTTAATATTAACTTCAATTTACCGTAAAAGACGACCAGAAATGAAGCGGCAATTAAGACAATCTGGTAAAACCTCAGATATTCCACGTCGAGATTTATACCAGGAGTTATTATCTTATGCCGGTCCGTTTATTTTAGTTGGACTTGCTACCCCGTTATATCAAATAGTCGACCAAATGACATTTAACCGCACGATGGGGAATATTGGACTTGCTGATATATCTGAACAACTATTATCTATTATGATCGTTTATGGACATAAACTCGTTATTATCCCAGTAACGTTAGCTATTGGTTTGGCAATGGCTTTATTACCATCGATTACTCATGCTTTTACTCAAAATAATCATCAAGAATATCAAAGTTATATTAGTAAGTCTTTTCAAATTGTGATGTTATTAATTTTCCCAGCAGCTGTTGGATTATCACTATTATCAAGTGAGGCGTACGGAACGTTATTTGACCCTGAAGCTATCTCTTATGCTGGTCCAATATTAGCGGTATATGCTCCAGTTTCATTATTTTTCGCTTTATTTACCGTAAGTGCATCGATGTTACAAGGGGTTAATAAACAAAACTTTACGGTAATTAGTTTATTTGTAGGTTTATTAATTAAAATTGTATTAAATGTACCACTGATTACAGTCTTACAAGCTGAAGGTGCTGTTATTGCAACAGGTTTAGCTGTACTAACAGCTTCTATATTAAATATTATTAAACTTTATAGGGAAACTAAGTTTGATTTAAAACCATTATTTAAAATTTCGTTATTAATAATTATTTTAACGACCATTATGGCTGTTACTGTACTAATTACGAGATGGCTAGTAGGATTGCCTTTTAGTGGAGAGGTGACAAGGTTCCAATTGTCTGTTCAACTATTTGTTCCGGTTATCATTGGTGCTTACAGTTATTTATGGATGGCATACAAAACAACGTTATTAGAACGGCTATTAGGTGAGCGCGTTAGACGTTTTTCTAAACTATTTATATAGGGGTTATGATACATGCGTTTAGATAAATTGTTAGCAAACGAAGGGTTTGGATCGCGAAAAGATGTAAAAAAAATCATTAAACAAGGGTCAGTCCTAGTAAACGGAAATGTAGAAAAGGATGTTTCAAAGCATGTTGACCCAAAACAGTCGGAAGTCGTTGTAAACGGTGAGGCGATTGAATATCAAGAATTCGTTTATGTTATGTTAAACAAGCCTAAAGGGGTGATTTCAGCAACGGAAGACCCTAAACATAAATGTGTAACTGATTTATTAGACTCATTTTATAATAAATTTAATTTATTTCCTGTCGGTCGTTTAGATAAAGATACTGAAGGGCTAATGTTACTAACGAATGATGGTGATTTAGCCCATCGTTTAACATCTCCTAAGCATAAAGTCAATAAAGTATATGAAGCCACAATTAGTGGTGTTGTGACTGATGAAGATGTTCAAGCTTTTAGAGAAGGAGTGACGTTAGAAGATGGTTATTTGACTAAGCCAGCAATTTTGGAAGTGGATGATACGACAGATGAACATTCCTGGGTAACCGTGACGATCAGAGAAGGTAAATTCCACCAAATAAAACGAATGTTTAAAGCACGTCATCATGAAGTTCGGTTTTTAAAACGGCTTAAGATGGGCGCTTTAAGCTTAGACTATGAATTAGCATTAGGTGAGTACCGCGAGCTAAGTGAAGTAGAACTTGAACAATTAAAAGGTTAAAGTGGTGATGATGAGTGGGTCATTATTTTATTGGTATTAAAATTCCGACTGATATCTGTCAAGGTCTATTAAAGTGGCAAGAAGCAGTTCAACCTTACGTCAGTTATCGACAGTGGGTCCACGTACAAGATTTTCATATAACATTAAAGTTTTTAGGCCCGGTCTCTGACCAACAAGTTTCTAAGCTCATTGAACAACTTAATGACTTAATGTTTGTTAAAAGATTTGAATCAACAATTACAGGGGTTAGTTTTTTTGGTCAACGCAAGCAACCACGAGTTCTATTTGCAAAACTAGATCATTTAAATGAACTTCATCAATTAAAAACTGAAATTGAAAGCACTTGCGCTTCATTAGGGTTTGAGGAAGAATCACGACCTTTTAAACCACATATTACATTGGCGAAGAAGTGGAAGAACCCCAAGAAACACTTAGAGCAAGATTTAAATAATGAGATTCAACCTATTTTAGAAACCATTCAAATGACTGAATTTCACTTATTTAAGATTGATCCCAAGACACAACCGAAATATGAAATTATTAAAACTTTTCATTTTACAGAAACAGGTGAAGACTAATGGCTCAATTGATAAAATTACAAGATTATATCTCACGTTATGAGACAGATATATATCGTTATCCGACTCAATTCCTAAGGCTAAAGAAAGAAAACTATGAAGCCATTCATGCGAAATGGCTACAAGAACAAGAGAATCAATTAGAACCGAGCATTGACGAAGAACCTGACTCACCTGGCCGGTGGAAAAGGTGGTTTAAAAAGCGGCATGAATCAAATGAAGAGATTCAAGGTTCCACATTACCTGAAACAGAAGAAGAGCTAAAATATCAATTTTTAGAGAAAATATATCACTTTCAATTAAAATGGGCTTCAAGTACATTGCAAGAAGTGTCGTTTTTAGACCCACATTATGAACTTGATGAACGATTAAAGTATTTTTTAAAACGTTTTCCTGATACGTATTTGATACTTTATCAGCCTATTTTCAGACTTAAACAAGCTTTATTTGAAATTGAAACGATCATGATCACACCAACATCGATCATTTGCTTGAATTGGTTAAATGATGATGAAGATGATACGACAACTTATGAACCAATTGATCAGCGAAAATGGCTGAAAAGGGTGAATGGAGAGAAATCAACTATCGTGAATCCAAACCTTGCATTAAAAAGATCAGAAGGTGCCCTAAGAAATATATTAAACTATAAAGAAATCAATTATCCAATTAAAAAACTTGTGTTATCAATGAATGGGACAATTAATCATCATCATACTCCATATCAAACAGAGTACATAGACATAAAAAACTATGAATCTTGGTTTAATGAAAATAGACAAACTAAAACACCGCTGAAGCACCAACAATTAAAAGTTGCAAATGCCCTGCTCCAACATACACAAATTACTTCAATCAGTAGGCCTGAGTGGGAAGAAGTTGATGAAGAACTTGACCCTATTTAAAGGCTGAATAAATGAGAGGTTAAAAATATGTATGCACTCATTTTAAATCCAAAAGCAGGAAACGGTAAAAGTAAAAGCGTGTACCAAAAAATGATTAAACAAAATCACATTAATGAACACCTGTATAAAATGTACGTAACGAAGTATCAAGGACACGCTACAGAAATCGTTCAACAAATTAAAGAGGAGAACGAACAAGTTGAAAAAATAATTGTAATTGGTGGGGATGGCACTTTATATGAAGTTATTAATGGTATAAAAAAGTCAAATCTAGTAATACAGTTAGCTTTTATACCAGCTGGTTCAGGTAATGACTTTGCAAGAGGCTGTCAGATTCATTTGAATCCATATAAGCAAATTAAACAGTTATTCACTAATCCGAAAACCATTCAATATTGGTTCGGCCAATATGAAGTCAATGAAGACCAATACTTATTTGCATCTAGTATTGGCTTTGGATTTGATGCTGAAGTGGCCAAGGTAGTTAATGAATCTAGGCTCAAAAAATGGTTTAATGCACTTCATTTAGCGCCTTTAATCTACGTATACGGATTACTCATGACAATATTTAAATATAAACCTAAAACTTTGTCTTTAAATGTCGATGGGGAATGTATTAAAATAGATCATACGTGGTTAATAACTGTCAGTAATCATCCGTATTTTGGCGGTGGTATGAAAATTGCACTAGATGCTGAAGTTAATCCAAATAACTTTACAATTACTACTGTTAACAATATTTCGCGGTGGAAGCTATTATTTTTATTCATCACGGTCTTTTTCGGGAAACATACAAAACTAAAAGAAGTTCATACATTTGAAGCGAAAGAGATTAAATTATCTTCAGAAGTCCCGATTATGTATCAAGCAGATGGCTATACAAATGAGACACAGCAGTGCGTTATAAATAAAGAACAGGAATCTATTACAATAATAAAGTGAGAATTATGTCAAAAACACTTGAAAAATACTCTTTAAATAAGTTATTCTATTCTAGTCTGACTATTTAATTCAATTCGAACGACACGTAGTAAAGTAGGTGAGTGAACGATGGAACAAGTATTAGGTTCCGATTGGTTAATTACACCAGCAGGGGGCAGCTCAGGAGAAGCTTACTTGGCTGAAAATAATAACCAACAAAAATTATTTTTAAAAAGAAATTCATCGCCGTTTCTAGCGATTTTATCAGCTGAGGGAATCGTACCGAAACTTGTATGGACGAAGAGATTAGCAGATGGGGATGTCATTACAGCCCAAAAATGGCTTGAAGGACGTGTTTTAACCAAGTCCGAAATGAAGCAAGACGATGTCGTTCAACTAATTAGTAAAATTCATCACTCATCTGAAATATTACACCTATTTATGCGCATGGGAAAAAAACCTTTAGAACCATGGCATTTACTCGTGAATTTACATGAAAAAGCTCGTAAGCTACGAGTCTCTAATATTGATTTTGTTAAACAATCAACCGATTTCTTGTCTAATAATATAGACTTCGTTGAAAACTATAAGAAAGTTGTCTGTCATGCTGATTTAAATCATTCAAATTGGATGTTAGGTGAAGACAATCACTTATATTTAATTGATTGGGATAATGCGGTATTAGCTGACCCAGCAATGGATTTAAGTATGTTGCTTTATCAATATATTTCGAGGTCCGAATGGGAAGAATGGTTGAAGCGATACGGTGTGCAGCTAGATGACCATTTATTAGCTCGCTGCCAATGGTATAAGACAGCACAATCACTCTCTTTTTACTTATGGCATTTAGAGCGCGGGGATGAACATGAATGTGCAAAGTGGAAAGAACAATTAACAAGTAACCAGCAATTATTTATAAAGTATTAATCACTATCTATATCCTTGCACTAGTCTTGGATATAGATATTTTTATTGTATAATAGATGATAGAAACATTAGGAAGAAAGGTGTTATTATGAGATTAAGAAATAAGCCTTGGGCTGATGATTATATAAAGGAACATACATCTAACGTTGAACAAGATCCCTATGATCGAAAAGGTAATTGGCAATCTATATTTCATAAAGAACAACCAATTGCATTAGAAATAGGGACAGGAAAAGGTCGCTTTATCGAAGGCATGGCAACTTATAATCCGGAGTTTAATTTTATTGGAATTGAACGTGATAAAAATGTAATCGTAAGTGCAATTAATAAAATAAAAGAATTAACAAATACAAAGTTAGTTCATGTAAATGCACGTGATTTAAGAGATATGTTTTCAGAAAATGAAATTGACCGAATATACTTGAACTTCTCTGATCCTTGGCCTAAAACACGTCATGAAAAAAGGCGCTTAACTTATTATACATTTTTAGAGCAATATCAGAGTGTTTTACACAACCAAGGTAAAATTATTATGAAAACAGATAATCGTAAATTATTTGAATATAGTTTAGTTAGTTTTTCACAATTTGGAATGAAATTAGAAGATGTCACCCTAGACCTACATGCACTTGAAGATGAGACAAATGTCATGACAGAGTATGAAGAGAAGTTTTCAAACAAAGGACAACCTATTTACCGTTGTATTGCTTCTTTTCAATAGTTTAGTTAAACATACAAAAGGGGTGAGCGTATGGAAACAATGACAATTGGTAACGCAACATTAACTTGGGTAAATGGTGGTGTGACTCACATGGATGGTGGAGCTATGTTTGGTGTAGTTCCAAAGCCACTTTGGAGTCTAAAATACCCACATAACGAATTAAACCAAATTGAATTAAGGTGTGACCCAATCTTATTACAAGTAGAAAATCACAATATTTTAATTGATTCTGGTGTAGGTTTTGGTAAGTTACCTGATAAGTTAAAGCGAAATTTTGGTGTGTTAGAAGAGTCAAGAGTTTTTGAATCGCTAAAACAGCTCAAATTAACACCAGAAGATATTGATACAATCTTAATGACACATTTACATTTTGATCATGCAAGTGGTTTAACTTATATTAATGATGGGAAGTTAACTTCGAGTTTCCCAAATTCTAAGGTTATTACATCAGAAGTCGAATGGGAAGAAATGCAAAAGCCCAACATGCGTTCAAAAAACACATATTGGAAAGAAAATTGGGAGTCAGTCCAACATCAAATCGTAACGTTTAAAGAGAATTATGAAGTAATTCCAGGGTTAACGATGACACATACTGGTGGTCATAGTAATGGTCATAGCGTCATTCATTATGATGATGGAAAAGATTCTTTCGTTCATATGGCAGATTTAATGCCAACACATGCTCATCAAAACCCGCTATGGGTGCTAGCTTACGATGACTATCCCGTTACTAGTGTTCATGAGAAGAAAGCTTTGTTAGATGAAGCATATGAGAAAGATCGTTGGTTCATTTTTTACCATGATGCTTATTACCGCGCTCTTAAATTTGATCAAGAGCAATCGATCATGGATAAAATAGAACGTAAGCGTTATGAGTATCAATAGAAGCCCATAAAGCAAAATCCGAACGCGTTCATTTGATGATGAATCGTTCGGATTTTCTATTATAATAGATAAATTTGTCTTAACCTCTCTCATACTTTAAAAGACAGCTTCGCTCAGTAAAAGTGTCGAACTAAGTAGGTAAAGCCTTAGTCTTAGCTGAAATTAAATAAGAACGTTTACTCTAAAATATATGTTTCAAGTATTTCACCATTTGTAGCATCTGCATAAAACTTATAGTGTTCAGTCCTACCATCCACAGTACGTGAAACACCACCTTGATAAACAGTGTATAATTTCCCTGCTTGGGCATATTCCTCTTGCTCCATTAAAATCCATGAACCACTTATTGGTCCACTTTGTTTAAATTGTTCTTTTACACGCTTTAACGCAACTTCTGGAATCAGCCAATGTTCTTTAATCTTTTTACCTAATATTGACCCTACTGTGATGCCAATAGCTGCTGGGATCGCTAATTTATACCATTTCATTTTCGCTCACTCCATTAAATAGTATTAGCTTTATTATAATCTTTTTAGCCGTCTATTCAAAATAGTAATATAAACTATGGTGGATTAATGTTAATTTTCTGTTAAAATAAAAAATAAAGAATTATAAAAAAGTTGGAGTGATACATAGTGAATCAAGAAACGAAAAATATGTTTAAAACATTGACTGAATTACCTGGTGCACCTGGTCATGAGCATGAAGTTCGAAAGTTTATGCGTCAAGAATTAGAAAAATACTCAGATGAAGTGGTGCAAGACAAGCTTGGAGGCGTTTTTGGTGTTCGTCACGGGGAAGGCCCTAAGGTAATGGTCGCAGGACATATGGATGAAGTTGGGTTTATGGTTACTCAAGTGACTAAAAATGGTATGTTACGTTTTCAAACCTTAGGCGGTTGGTGGAATCAAGTCATGCTAGCGCAACGTGTACAAGTCATGACTGACAATGGTCCAGTTGATGGTGTGATCGGGTCAATTCCACCCCATAACTTAACAGCTGAACAACGAAAGAAGCCAATGGAAATTAAAAATATGCTTATTGATATTGGTGCAGATGATGAAGATGATGTTAAAAGAATTGGTGTTAAACCTGGACAGCCAATCGTCCCTGTTTGTCCTTTTACTGAAATGGCGAATGATAAAAAGATTATGGCAAAGGCGTGGGATAACCGTTACGGTTGCGGTTTATCAATCGAATTGTTAAAAGAGTTACAAGGTGAAAAGCTTTCACACACCCTATATTCTGGTGCAACGGTACAAGAGGAAGTTGGCTTACGTGGTGCTCAAGTAGCTGCTAATATGATTGATCCAGATCTTTTCTTCGCATTAGATGCTTCACCTGCTAATGATATGGAAGGTGATGAAAATGAATTTGGACAGTTAGGTAAAGGCGCATTACTAAGAATATTTGATCGTTCTATGATTACACATCGTGGTATGCGTGACTTTATTTTAGATACAGCAGAAACACACGATATTCCTTATCAGTACTTTATCTCACAAGGTGGTACAGATGCTGGGCGTGTTCATATTTCTAATGACGGTGTTCCTTCTGCTGTTGTGGGGCTTTGCTCAAGATATATCCATACAAGTTCATCAATCATTAATGTAGATGATTATGCTGCAGCTAAAGAGCTTTTAACTAAACTTGTTAAGTCAATTGATCAATCTACAGTTGATTCTATTAAAGAAAACGGTTAAATTAAAAGAGAGATGAATAGGACATTTGTCTTATTACATCTCTCTTTCTTATGTTATTTAAAAGTATAAGCTAGCACTTCAATTGCTTGATCTATTGTTTCAACAGTAACGTTAGCTTTATTAGATAGTTCTTTTAATGGGTGGATTAATGAATCAGGACGGACTAAAATTAATGGTTTATTTAACCCGATTGCAATTCCCGCATCCATAGCTGTGTTCCATTGCTTATAACTCTCACCAAAAAGAGCAATAACAGCATCTGATTGCTTAAGCATTAGTTCAGTTCTAAAATTGTTAATACCAGAAGCAGCATCGTCACGATATAAGCTGTTGGGTTGTTTACCAAGGATGTTTTCACCTATGTCATCTGAAAGGCTATGATTTTCTTGAGGTCCGTAAAAATTAATGTTTAACCCTTTTTCGGATGCTTTTTGCTTTAATTGTTCACGCCAGTTATCATGGATTTGTCCAGCTAAGTAAATCGATAAGTTCATCATTATGACCTCCTATATAAAATCTGTTACATTTAATAATGAATAGATAACTAGATTTTGTCAAATGTATAAGGGGTAATTTTTAATATAATTGAAAAGATAATAATTATAAACATTGAATGTTAATATAGATCTTGGAGGGTAAAGGTTGAGGTATAATAAAATTTTAGGTGTTTTATTTTTAGGGGTGATCATTGGTGCATGCTCACCTTCAGTAGAAGACGCTTTTAACCAAGCTGACTCTACAGTTAAAGACGTATTTTTATCAACTGAAGCTAAGGAACCTAACTATTCATTTGATAGTTTTAACGTATATAAACCAGACGAATTAGAAGTTCTAGACGAAAGTGAGCACAATGTCGTTTTTACTGACGGTGATCAACCGTTTGTATTATTTGTAAATGAATTAGAAGCTCCAAATAGTAGGTGGTTTTACGACCGAATTGAAGATGAAGGTGTGCATTTAAGAACATTTCAAACAGACGAGGCCTTTAGTTATTTACATGCTTTAGAACATGATGAAGATTACGAAGTTCATCTAGGAATTGGTGGTATTAAAATGTCAACAGTATCATCATTAAACGAAATTGAAGGTGACATTGAAATGATGATTGAAATCATTAATTCAGTTAAAGAGAAAGAAGAGGAAGAATAGAAAAGTCATACGGAGGTTAAACCGTGAAAACTTTTTTAAACAAGAAAGGTGTAGAGCCCTCCTTTCATAATTATTTCATTACAGCATTAAGCTTTATGGCATTAGGGTTATTCGCTTCTTTAATTATTGGTACTATTATTCAAACATTAGGAAGTGAAGTACCTATTTTACCGGAGGCTTTTGTTGAAATTGGGGAATTTGCAACATTGCCAATTATATATGGTGGTGCTATTGGGGTAGCTGTAGCTCATGGCTTAAAGGCACCACCCCTTGTACTATACAGCGCTTTGTTTGCTGGAAGTTATGCTGCTGATATTGGTGGAGGGCCTGCTGGTAGTTTTATTGCTGCATTAGTAGCAGTTGAAATTGGAAAACTTATTAGTAAAGAGACAAAGTTGGATATTGTTGTAACGCCACTAGTTACGATTTTAGTAGGCTTTTTTGTGGCGTCTTTCATTGGACCATCAATTGCTGCTTTACTAGAAGGTTTTGGTTCTATTATTAATTGGGCAACGGACTTAAGACCATTGCTAATGGGGATGATTGTTGCTGGATTAATGGGATTAGCCCTCACTGCACCTATTTCTAGTGTTGCTATTGCCGTTATGTTAGATTTAGAAGGGTTAGCGGCTGGAGCAGCTACAGTAGGGTGTGCAGCGCAAATGATTGGGTTTGCAGCAAGTAGTTATCGGGAAAATGGAATATCAGGGGTCGTATCACAAGGGATTGGTACCTCGATGCTACAAATCGCAAATGTAGTGAGAAAACCAATTATTCTAATCCCACCAACTGTTGCGGGTGTAGTATTAGCACCTTTTGCAACGGTATGGCTCCACTTAGAAAATAACGCGATCGGTGCAGGTATGGGGACAAGTGGTTTAGTTGGCCCTATTATGGCATTCGAAACGATGGGTTTTTCTATTGAATTACTCATTATTTTATCAATTTTATTAGTGTTAGCACCTGCATTAATTAGTTTATTTATATCAGAATGGTTAAGAAAAAAAGGGCTAATCAAACCTGATGATATGAAATTGGATGCTTAATTCACCTATACTTGTTACTCCAAAAGCCCCTAGCTTTTCTCTCAAATTAATACATGATAGAATAATGGCTAGTGTGCTTCGATTAAAGGGGGCAAAACAATGAAAATGACAAGTATTAAAATGAAAAAGAAACTAGAAGAGCGTTTTAATCGTAACGATTGGAAAACAACTTTTGACCGCGACAAAGATACATTTCGTATTGAATGGCAAAATAGTGGACAAGGGGTCACTATTTCTTTACCGGGTGTTATATCAAAATGGGAAAACCGTCAAGAACAAGCGATAGATGAATTAGTTTCACACATAACAGAAGCGCTAACAATTATGAATGAAGAACAAACTCTAGAGGGGAAAGAGACACAAATCTTCCCTGTTATTCGCTCAGGCTCTTTCCCAGAAGAATCAAATGAGGAAGTGCCGCTACTTTATACTGAACATACAGCTGAAACAAGGGTTTATTATGCCATTGACCTAGGTAAGTCTTATCGTCTTATTGATGAAGCTATGATGACTAAAGAAGGCTGGAATCAAGAGAGAATTCGTGAAGTAGCTATGTTCAATATAAGGCGACTACCGACAGAAATGAAGCAAGATGAAGTCGCTGGAAACACATTTTATTTCCTATCGACCAATGACGGGTATGATGCGAGCCGCATTCTAAATGAAGCCTTAATTGAAGAGATGAAAGCTAAAGCAGAAGGAGAATTAGCAATCGGTGTTCCGCATCAAGATGTGTGTATTTTTGCTGATATTCGTAATAAAGTCGGTTATGATGTATTAGCACAAATGATGATGCAATTTTTTGCAGAAGGTCGAATTCCAATCACTTCTTTACCTTTCTTATATGAAGAAGACCGTTTAGAACCGATCTTTATTTTAGCTCAGAAAAAACGTGATGAGGATAAGGAGTAGAGAGCATGCAACTTATTTATAACCGTAAAGGTATTGGAGATGTATTAATTTTAACCTTGAAGCAAACTGAAGAGAAAACAACGACAACATCTTATGGTTCAGTCACACGCATAGCTATTGAAAAGACAAATGAGCCAGTTGCATATAACATCTTCGGTATTTCAGATTACTTAAATGTAAATGGTTATGATTTATTGAACGTAGATGAAGCACTAATACGTAAAATTGAAACAATCTTTAAAGAAAATGGACTTGATGAAGACATTCACATTGATCTTTCACCTAAATTCGTGGTCGGTCATGTAAAAGAAGTTAAGAAACACGAGGATTCTGATCAATTAAATGTTTGCCAAGTGGATGTTGGTCATGAACAAATACAAATCGTATGTGGTGCACCAAATGTAGCTGAAGGACAAAAGGTTGTCGTGGCTAAAGTCGGTGCTATGATGCCAAGTGGTATGGAAATTAAAGATTCACAGTTAAGGGGAGTCCCATCAACAGGCATGATTTGTGCAGCAAGAGAATTAAATCTACCAAATGCACCTCAAGAAAAAGGAATCTTAGTATTAAATGATCAAGAAACAGTTGGTGAATCTTTTCGAGTGGGAATGTATGAAGCTTAATATCTTGGCTGATTAATTAAAGTGGATGAGGGGTCTACGATGAAAGAATTCGAATTAAAACAACAAGGTAAAATAAAGCGTTTAACGAACGAAACCTTTAAGTTCGATGAAAGAATTAAAGAAGGTTGGTTTTCTGCTGTATATTTTTTAAAGACAAAGAAAATAGTTGAAGACCACTTAGCTGATAATGTGGTGACGATGCAATTTTTCCAGAAAAAAAATGCTGTATTGTGTGGTGCAGATGAAGCGATTGCTTTACTTCATACTTTTGCTGACAATCCACAAGATTTAGAGATTTATTCTTTGCAAGATGGGGATAAGGTAAGCCCGTATGAATCTGTTTTAACTGTAACAGGTCGTTATCAAGACTTTGGGTTTTTAGAAGGAATTATTGATGGTATTTTAGGAAGAAGAACTTCAGTAGCAACTAACGTATATGAAGTCGTTAATGCAGCGGGTTCTGGTGGCATACAGAAGCCTGTCATCTTTATGGGAGATCGTGATGATCACTATACACAACAATCTGGAGATGGGTATGCAGCTTATATAGGTGGTTCAACAGCTCAAGCAACCCATGCGATGAATGAGTGGTGGGGGAAACAAGGAATGGGTACGATGCCCCATGCGCTTGTTCAAATGTTTAAAGGGGATATTGTCAAAGCTACTCATGCGTATAGAGATTCATTTCCTAACGATGATTTAATCGCATTAGTCGATTACAACAATGATATCGTTACAGATTCATTAAAGGTAGCGCGTGAGTTTAAAGATGAACTAAAGGGTGTGAGAGTCGATACATCGAAAAATATGGTCGACAAGTATTTCTTTAGAAATCAGCATTTAATGGGTTCTTTTGACCCTAGAGGTGTCAATCCGCAATTGTTATTCGCATTGCGTAAGGCATTAAATGATGAAGGCTTTAATCACGTTAAAATTATGGCAAGTGGTGGTTTTACAGAAGAAAAGATTCGACGTTTCGAGTCCTTACATGTACCAGTCGATATGTATGGGGTAGGTAGTAACTTACTGAAAATGAGGACTGGATTTACAGGTGACAATGTTTTGTTAAATGAAAAACATGAAGCTAAACAAGGTCGAAAGTTTTCACCGAACCCACGCTTAGAAAAAGTAGAATATACTGGCGATTGATTGTCTTAAGACAGTCAATCGTTTTTTTGGCTCTACAATATTTGTTGGGGGAGAGACACAATTCAGAGTGAGGTTTTGGATGGCGGCCGTTGGCGTCAGGCGTTCCGCTTACGGTGGATGCTTGCCGCGGGCACGGCTCGAGCCTCCTCGGCCGAAAAGCGTGGCCTACGGGGTCTCGAGACGCGTGCTGTTCCCGTGACGACCCGGACGGTCTAATGTCGACGTTGGCCACAGGACGTGGCCGACTTTAGTCGACCAGGCGTCACCACCTCCGCTCCTCACCTGAGGTCAACTCGGTGGAATAACCATAAAAAAAGCACGCAACTCCTTTTGTTTTATACCACTAAAACAAAAGGAGTTGCGTGCATATGCCATGACATTACCCGGGTTGGAAAACTTACATGTGATCGATACAAGAGAAGAGAAAGACCATTTTCATTTTTATGTCGAACGCCCACGTGAGATGTTATCATGCCTTGTTTGTCAAACCTAAACGGAAGTCTCTGAGATCCCACAGGCAGTGTTTTCCTGCCGAGAGATGCACCTTTAGTCTGGCTAGTAACGCTCCGAAGTAGGCTTCCTCGGTGCAAAACACTAAGATGTTTAGAGCCGTGCCCCGGCAAAGAAAACACTGCGACAAATGACCGTAGGGAAGTTTGAGCAGATGTTGCACTTGTGCCCTGTGGGTGAAAGAGTCCACCGAAAGCGAATCACAATAACAACAACGAACTATAACAGAGCGTTGGTTTAAAGCGCTTTGATCGAATGCGCCGAAAGGTCTTATGGCATCTTATGGCATCAAAAGTATAAACATGTACAACGACAAATGGCATAAATAAGGAATGCTTTTAGATGAGTCCCCCAACATTAGACTTAGAACCGCTTTAAATAAAAAAGTTTTAAAAAAGGGTTTAATCGTAAATAATAATAAAAATGATTTAATTAGTCGTTAATGTAATTAAAAAGTAATATAGATGTAATAACATTCCTATAAGTCCATACTGGATAATCTTAAGAATTCTGCTATAATGAAAAAAGCAATTTCATAAATTGAACATATAATATAAACAGAATGAAGACAAACGGGGGTTCGATTCATGTCGACTTACCATTTTATTGGAATAAAGGGAACAGGGATGAGTGCTTTAGCACAAATTTTGCATGAGTCTGGGCATGTAGTTCAGGGCTCTGATATTGAGAAGCACTTTTTTACTGAAGAAGCACTGAGGCAAGAAGGCATTCCTATTTTACCTTTTCAAGTGGATAATATTCAAAAAGACCAAGTAGTTATAGCAGGAAACGCTTTTAGTGATGACCATGAAGAAATTGTACGTGCAAAAGAAATAGGGGTACCATTGTATCGATATCATGAGTTTTTAGGTGATTACTTAAAACAATACACGAGTATTGCTGTAACAGGCGCACATGGTAAAACGTCTACAACTGGATTATTAGCACATACGTTAAGTGAAAATGTACCAACATCATACTTAATTGGAGACGGAACTGGCCGGGGACGTTCTGATAGTCAATATTTTGCATTTGAAGCATGTGAATACAGACGCCACTTTTTGGCATATGAATCGGATTATTGCATAATGACGAATGTAGACTTTGATCATCCCGATTATTTTAAGGATATCAATGACGTGTTTGATGCTTTTCAAGAAATGGCGATGAAAGTTAAACGAGGCATTATTGCATGTGGTGACGATGAAATGCTTCAACAAATTCAAGCTAAAGTGCCTGTAGTTTATTACGGATTCTCTGAGGAGAATGACTTTCAAGCTAAAAATATTCAAGAATCTGAAGAAGGTACAACATTTGATGTATTTGTGAGGGGAACTTATTTCGATACTTTCCAAATCCCGACATATGGTAATCATAGTGTGTTAAATGCACTAAGTGTGATTGCATTGTGTGATTACGAAAAGTTTTCTTCTGAGGATATTAAGAAGATCTATACGTTTGAAGGGGTTAAACGGAGGTTTACGGAAACGAAATGGAAAGATGGGCAGATTATTATTGACGATTATGCTCATCACCCAATTGAAATTGATGCGACAATTGATTCAGCTCGTAAAAAGTACCCGAATAAGAATGTTGTTGCTGTTTTTCAGCCTCATACTTATACGAGAACACGGAAGTTTTTAGATGAGTTTGCAGAAAGCTTATCTAAAGCTGATTATGTTTATTTGTGTGATATTTTTGGTTCAGCGCGAGAGAAAGATGGACACTTATCCATTAACGATTTACAACAGAAAGTAGAAGGCTCAGAGCTATTACCAGAAAATAAAACAGAAATCTTACAGAACCATAAAGATAGTGTGATTTTATTTATGGGTGCTGGAGATATTCAAAAGTATCAAGAAGCTTTTAAATCGTTAGCTTAAAGTGAAATAGGGCTGTTTTAGTAGTCATAAAAACTAACTAAAATACAGCCCTTTTAATTTAAATTATAAAGTATTGGCGAATAAAGACTTTAGGATTTCAATTGATCAGCGTTTAGCCCTTCTAGTTCTGGGACGACGAAACGGCCGTCTTTACGAATTAATTCGCCATCAAAGTACATCTCGCCTCCACCATAATCCTCACGTTGGATATTAACCATATCCCAATGAATTGAAGAATCATTTCCGTTATAAGCATTTTCATATGCTTGCCCTGGCGTGAAATGGAAGCTACCATCAATTTTCTCATCAAATAGAATATCTTTCATTGGATGTTTAATGTAAGGGTTAATTCCAATTGCAAACTCTCCAATATAACGCGCGCCTTCATCTGTATCAAATACTTCTTGAATTCTCTCTGGATCATTTGCTTGTGCATCCACAATCTTTCCGTTTTCAAACGTTAATTTGACATTTTCATAGGTGAATCCTTGATAAGGTGAAGGGGTATTGTAAGTAATGGTACCATTAACAGATTCACGTACAGGCGCAGTATAAACTTCGCCATCTGGAATATTCATTTCACCAGCACACTTAATGACAGGGATCTCTTTAATTGAGAAGGTTAAATCAGTTCCAGGTCCAGTAATTTTAACCTCATCTGTTTCCTTCATTTTCTTAACTAGAGCATCCATAGCTTTGTTCATTCTTTCATAATCTAGTGTACATACGTTAAAATAGAAATCTTCAAATGCTTCTGTACTCATTTCTGCTAACTGAGCCATTGATTCATTAGGATAGCGGAGTACACACCATTTTGTTTTGGGAACACGGATTTGACGGTGCACATTCATAATAGTTTGACCGAATAGTTTGTTTTTCTCACTAGGCACATCAGATAACTCATTTATGTTATCACCCGAGCGAATCGCTATGTAAGCATCCATGTCTTCCATTACAGTTTTTTCATAATGTTCCCAGGATTTTAGCTGTGTTTCATTAGCACCTTTTAATAGAGTACGCATAATTTTAGGGTCTTTTAATTCAACGAAAGGATGTCCACCAGCTTCGTATGCTTTTTCAACAATAGCTGATACTAATTCTCGCTTAAGACCTGTATTTTCAATTAGAAGCTTTTCCCCTTTTTGAAGTTTAACTGAATAATTAACTAGTAAGTCTGCTAATTTATTAATTCTTGGATCACGCATTTTATTCCTCCTCTATTTATACAGTGGCATATATCTTATGTTACCATTATACTGAAATAAGGAGTTAAATTCACTAATTAGTTTGACAAGAATAAAATCGGGGTATAGATTTATTATAAGTAAGAAGCGGAAGGAGATGAATGTAGTTGAATCTATTACATATTGCCGCACTGATTGCTGCGGTTGCTTTTGCAGTAGGATTTATTATTTTAGTTGTTTATATTTCAGGCACATTAAAATCAGTCAGACGAACCTTAGATCATGTAGCTAATACAGTTGAGGGTTTTGAAAGTCAAATGGAAGGTGTAACAAAAGAAACTGAATTATTATTGAATAAAACGAATCGATTAGCTGAAGATATTACAGGAAAAACCGAGAAGATGGATGTTTTATTTGATGGTATTAAAGGAATAGGATATACTGTAACCCAATTTAATGACTCGTTACAAAAGTTATCAGACGAATTAAATGAACAAGCTAATGAACATGCTGCTCAAACTTCTCAAACGATTAAGTGGGGAGAGGCTGCTATTCATTTGTGGAAAAAATATAAGGAAAAGTAAAATAGGGATTAAGGAGGAATTGAAATGAGTGAAGAAAAACAAAAGACAGAAGAAAACATTAATAGTAAAGACTTTATGATCGGTACATTAATTGGTGGTATTGTCGGAGCTTCAGTTGCCTTACTATTTGCTCCTAAATCGGGTAAGGAATTACGTCATGATATTAACACAGGTGCTCAACAAGTAAGAGAACGTGCTGATGAGTGGAAAGAAGTAGCTTATGAGAAAGGAACTGAGTTTTCTGATCGATTCAAAGATACTAAAGAACAATTACAAGATAAGGTTAATGATTTGAAACATCAGGCACTTAGTGAAGGTGAAGATGTTGCTCAAGATATTGCCGATGCAATAGAAGAAGCTACAGAAGAGTTAGAACGTCAAGAAGCTGATGAATTATATGAACGTTCTCAACAATAATTAGAGCGCTTTATTTTTATAAATCAAGTAGATTAACTTAAGGGTTGTTAGTTGACAAACTAGCGACCCTTTTATACTTTTAACATATGATCCATAGAATGAGGAGGCACTATAAATGTCAGTAAAACAAATTACAGCACAAGATGAATTAAAGTCAATTCTAGAACAAGATGAGGCATTACTGCTTAAGCATAGTTTAACTTGCCCAATTAGTGGTGATGCGAAAACCCAATTTGAGAAATTCACTAGTCAAACCGATTTACCCGCTTATATTATCCATATTCAAGAAAATCGTGATTTATCAAACCTAGTAGCCGACCATTTTGACATTAAACATGAATCACCACAAGCCTTTTATATTAAAAATGGTGAAGTTAAGTTCCATGCTTCTCATTTTGATATTACAACTAAAAAACTAGAAGAAGTCACACAGTAAACTAATCCCCCAATAAGATTTCTTATTGGGGGATTGGCTATTTTTTATTACTGTTTCGTTTTTGAATGTCTTGTAATGTTTTAAGTCGGTCTGGGTCTTCTTGGAAGTACTCAACAAGGTCACCAATTCGAAAGATGCTATCCCAACTTAAATGATGCTCAATTCCTTCTACTTCTTCATAAATACTATGTTCTTCAGTACCGATAATTTCAAGAAATTGCTCTAGTAGTTCGTGTCGATACACTAAACGCTTTCCGATTTTAGTTCCTTTATCAGTTAGGACTAATCCTCGGTATTTTTCATAGTGTAGATAGTCGCTTTCGTCTAATTTTTTAACCATTTTAGTTACTGAAGAGGGATGTACAGATAAGCGTTCTGCTATATCTGAAGCTCTTGCATAGCCTTTTTGGTCAATGAGTATGTATATTTGTTCAATATAATCTTCCATACTAGGAGTTGGCATAGTGTACCTCCAAAACAATTGTTCAATATATATTATTTTAGCAAATAATAGCCGATAGCAAAAGGTTTTTCACAAGATGCTATCGGCTAGAAAATGGTTATTCATTATGAGTAAAAGACTCGACCCATTCAATATATAATTGATCCCCATCAAAGATTGGCTCAGAAAAGCCTACTTGCTCGTTGTTTCGATAAAGCTTGAAACCCTTACCTTTCAGTTCAGACAGATCGATTTCAACAAATCGAAATAAATCCTGGAATATGAATTGTTCAGTTTGTTGCTCTTTAATCTCAACTAAGTCATCAGGATAAATGAATGAACCTTCATCAATCACTTGGTTATTACGTATAATCGTTAATTCGTTAGAAGTTAAGTCAATCGGTTGTTCATTGTAATAGACGGTTACCTTTGAATTAGACCTTAAATCGAAGCGGTTTAATAACTCAAGTGCTGATATAGAATCAGTTAGGGTAAAATTAATACGGTCATCGTCATGGACGATATCTGACATTGAAACGTCATGCCCATTGAGTTGTAGGGAAATCATCTTTTTTTCAACAAGTAGCGATTTTCCATTTAAAGTGATTTCAAAAGGTTTGTTCTTATTGAAAATATTTGGACTTACATATTTCTTTAATACATCCTCTACAGTAAGGTTGGACTTCCATTCGAGAGAATCACCATCATTGATATGTTCAAATGGCGTCCGATCAATTCCGTTAAGTGTAAGTTTGGGTGCAATGTGGATTGTTTCTTCATTTAGAATGACCGTTTGATTTTCTAGTGTTCCGATTATATCTTCTATGGTGTATTGATGTGTTTTACCATCTTCACCTTTAATGACGTTAATTTCATCCCCGTGAGAAATATAGTCTTGAATAGAAGCTAATTGACCATTTATTTCAATCTTAGGTGGTTGGCCAAAAGAGCCAGGTAAAGTGATTTGTTTAGTGTTAAAAGTAATAACTTGTCCGATACCTGGTTTGCCATATAATTTTTTTACATCTAAACCAGCTGCTAATAAACAATCACCAATGGTTAATTGTTTAACATCAAACAATCTAACCATCCGTCCGTTAACTGTAACGCTAATGTAGTGTACAGGACTTTTTTGAGCTGCTATAGCAATTCCAATTGGTGTCACAAACTCCGGACTACTCGGCAAGTGTTCTTGTCCTTTCAACCCTTTAATAGCATCGATTCCTCTAACAGCTACACGATTGTTTGGTAGTTGAAGTTTTTCTGCAATATGTTCAGTTAACTTAGGTGTTAAGCTTCCACCACCAACTAACATAACAGCTTGAGGTGCTTCTTTGTTTAGGGCAATGATTTGATGACAAATCTCTTTTGCCAGTGCTGAGGTGGCATCGTTTAAATCAGTCGTTACATGATCATAAGGCAATTCAGATTTAAAGCCTAAAATGTCCTCAATCTCCATAACACTTTCTTCTACTAATTGCCTTTTTGCTTCTTCAGCTTGGTGAAAATCGAGTAAATATTGCTGACTTATGGCTTCTGTAATTTCATCACCAGCTTTTGATACCATTCCATAAGCTACTACGGTCCCTTCTTTGGTGATTGCAATATCACTCGTTCCTGCTCCGATATCTATTAAAGCGACATTTAACTTTCTCATTGATTGTGGAATTAGAACTTGAATGGCAGCGATCGGTTCAAGGGTTAAGGCTTCCATTTCAAGATTGGCCCTATGTAAAGCTGATATAAGTGATTCAACAACCACTTTTGGTAGGAAAGTGGCAATAATGTCTACAGTTGCCTCATCTCCTTGTTGATCGATCAAAGAGCCAATTTCATGGTCATCCAAGTAGTAATGTAATACTGAATAACCAACACAATAATATTGTGTACTAGAAGTTTCTTGTTCTTTTTCTGCTAATTGATATTGTGCTTGTTGAACGGCAGTTAACTCCATGTGAAAAATATCGTCATGGGTCATTAAAGGTTGCTCTGAAATGTTAATTTTAATGGTACTTTTTTTAGTTTTTAAAGCACGGCCTGCTGCTGCAACACAGACTTTTGTTAGTGGCCCGTGTTTGGACTCTAATAGGTCTTTAACCTCTTTAATGACATCTGATACAGCCATTATGTTATGTATTTGGCCATCAACCATAGACCGCTCTTTATGTTCTCTTGTAACCATATCAATTACACGGTAAACTTCATCTTCTTTATGTAATATAATTCCGACGACACTTCGAGTTCCAATATCTAATGCAAATAATTTATTCATAACTGTCACCTCAATTTAGATATCATAGGAGCGACTTAATGACAAGACCATAGTGGTTCGATATAATATTTATAGATGAGCTACATTAAAGGATTAAATTTAGCGAAATATGTATAAAAATAAAACTTAATTAAGGATAATGTACCATAAATAGGTGGCAATATAAACAAATTTGGAGGTTTGTATAATGAGTAATCATTTAGATCAATTACGAGATGAGTTAGATCAAGTTAATATAAAGATTCTAGATTTAATTAATGAACGCGGACGTTTAGTTAAAGAAATTGGTGATATAAAAAAATCACAAGGTATGAAAGCATATGATCCAGTTAGAGAAAGGGAAATGTTAGATCATATTATTGACCAGCACCAAGGACCTTTTGAGTATGCAACTGTCAAGCACATATTTAAAGAGATTTTCAAAGCTGCTAAGGAGTTGCAAGAAGGTGATTACCGTGAAACATTACTCGTTTCAAGAAAGAAAAAGCCGTCTGATACAATCATATCTGTCGGAGATATTTCTGTAGGAAATGGTGAAAATCAGTTTATTATGGGACCATGCTCGGTAGAATCACAAGAACAAGTAAATACAGTGGCTAAAGCGGTTAAGCAGCAAGGTGTAAATATATTAAGAGGGGGTGCTTTCAAACCACGTACATCTCCTTATGATTTCCAAGGATTAGGCGAAGAAGGATTAAAGATGTTGCGTCATGCAGGAGACCAATATGGATTAAAGGTAGTTAGTGAAATAACCAACCCGAAAGATATTGAACTGGGGACGAAACATTTAGACATCATTCAGATTGGTGCACGTAATATGCAAAACTTTGATTTATTAAAAGAAGCCGGTAAATCAAATAAACCTATCTTGTTAAAACGTGGCTTAGCTGCTACTATTAATGAGTTTATGAACGCAGCTGAATATGTCGTAACTCAAGGGAATAGTAACTTAATCTTATGCGAGAGAGGAATACGTACGTATGAAACGGCAACACGTAATACATTAGATATTACGGCTGTTCCTATTTTAAAACAGGAAACCCATCTACCAGTTATGGTTGATGTTACACACTCTACAGGTCGAAGGGACTTATTATTACCAGCTGCAAAAGCAGCTATTGCTGTAGGGGCTGACGGAATTATGGCAGAGGTGCATCCAGACCCTGCAGTTGCTTTGTCAGATTCCCAACAACAGATGGATATACCAACATTTGAACACTTTATGGAGCAATTAAAACAACCTCATGCTGTGGTTAATAATGGATAAATGTCGTGATGCCTATTGCGACACATAAAAAAAAGGCTTATGCTTACAATATTAAAAATAAGTGTTCTGTAAGTGATTCAGGACTTTAACAGAGCGGATAAATTAAGCAGTGTATAAGGAGTCGTTAAATCATGGGCGTAACAATCTACGATGTAGCTAAAAAAGCAAATGTTTCAATGGCAACTGTTTCGCGTGTCATTAATGGAAATACAAATGTCAAGCCAACGACTAGACAAAAAGTAATAGATGCGATTAATGAATTAGGTTTTAGACCAAATGCCGTTGCACGAGGCTTAGCGAGTCGAAAAACGACATCAGTTGGGGTCATTATCCCAGATATATCAAACCTTTTCTTCGCAGAACTGGCACGAGGGATTGAAGACATCGCTTCAATGTATAAGTACCATATAATTTTAAGTAGTTCGGACCAACAAAAAACTAAAGAACTTGATTTGTTAGATAACATGCTAGAAAAACAAGTCGATGGTGTGATCTTCATGGGTTCATCTGTAACTGATGAGCATATTGAAGCGTTTGATCGAGCGAATGTTCCAGTTATACTGGCGGCAACGGTGGATGAGTCACAGTCACTGCCTTCAGTTAATATTGATTATTACCAAGCGATGAAAGAAGCGGTAGAATCTATCAGTGATGATACCACAAGTGGAATTGGCTTTGTGACATCACCATTAAACGCGAAAATTAATGATATGAAAAAACAAGGTTACATAGACGCACTTAAAGAGCGTAGCTTACCATTTAATGAAGAATCCATTTTTGATGGGGATGATAGTTATAATTCAGGAATAGAAGCGGCCAATCAGTTTCTTAGTCTATCTCAACCACCAAAAGCGATTATAGCTTCTTCTGACGAAATGGCATTAGGTGTCATTCACGGAGCACAAGATAATGGTGTTAAGATCCCAGAAGAGCTAAACGTCATTGGGTTTGACAATACAAGACTAGCCAATATGGTAAGGCCAACATTAACTAGTGTGTTGCAACCAATGTATGATATAGGTGCTGTTTCAATGAGATTATTAACAAAATTATTGCAAGGTGAAGATATAGAACAAGAGCAAATTACATTACCTCATCGAATTGTTGAAAGGGACTCAACAAAATAAGAAATATGTCGATATTAATAGTAGACAGGTTAATAGAAATAGGGTGAGAGGTAATGAAAAAAAGAGACTTATTAACACCGGTAGGGATAGCCCTAGGTGCTACGATGATTTTGTTGGGGATTTTCTTTAATGATGGGATCTCAGGGGTCAGTTCATTTGTTCAGGTTAGTTCATTTATTGTCGTAATAGGTGGTTTATTAGGTGCTTTATTAGTAAACTTTAATTTAAGCGAAATGAAATTTTGTTTAAAAGTTTTTAAAGAAGCCTTTAAAGATGATGATTATAATTTGAGGGAATTAATTCAGTTATTTATATCCTTATCAGAAAAAGCTAGACGTGAAGGATTATTAGCATTAGAAAATGAATTAGATGAATTAGATGATGAATTCATTAAAAAAGGTGTCTACTTAGCAATTGATGGTATTGAACCTGAGGTAATTAACGACATTATGAATGCTGAAATTGCTGCAATGGAAGAACGCCATAATAGAGGTAGGAGCATTATTGAGAAAGCTGGTGAATATGCGCCTGCTTGGGGAATGATCGGTACATTAATTGGTTTAATCTTAATGTTAAATCATTTAGATGACCCAGGTACAATTGGTCCGAGTATGGCTGTTGCATTATTAACAACTTTTTATGGAATGGTTTTAGCAAACTTAGTATTCTTACCTATTGCAGGTAAACTAGTATCTAGGACAGAAGAAGAAGTGTTCATGAAACAAGTAATAGTTGAGGGCGTGATTGGAGTTCAATCCGGTCAGAATCCTAAAATACTAGAAGAAAAGTTAAGTGCATTTCTATCAGGTGAAGAATTAAAAGAGAAGAAACAGGAGGAGCTTGTTGTAGAGGAGAGTCAAAATGAAGTCTAAAAGAAGAGGTCAGCCTAAACGTAGTGCTCCAATTTGGATGGTTACATACTCTGACATGGTGACACTAATTTTAGTATTCTTTATCCTGCTATTCTCAATGTCACAGATTGATGCTGTTAAATTTAATGCAGTAGCTGAATCTTATCGACAAAATGTTATCTTTGATTTTATGCCTTCAGCAATCCCTTTAGAAGATCCAACAGATTATGAAGAAGATGATGAAGGTGATTTACCTGATGAAGACGAAGATTTTACTGAAGATCCAGAGATCACTGAAGCAGAAGACGAAGAAAATTTAGAAGAATTGTATGAAGAAATACAAGATTACTTGGATGATCATAACTTAAATGACGTGATTACAGCAAGTCAAACTGACCGTGGAGTCGTATTAGTTTTACAAGAACGGGTGCTTTTTAATTCTGGTGAAGCAGAATTAATTGACGACTTTTTACCGTTTTTAGATAAAGTCGCTATTCTATTAGATAACATTCCTAATGATGTTGAAGTTGAAGGTCATACTGATGATGTTCCAATTGATACTTATCGTTATCCTTCAAACTGGGAACTTTCAACAGCTAGGGCGAGTAGTGTTATTCGCTATTTTGTTGATGAACAGAGCCTAGATGCGACTCGTTTTCAAGCTACCGGTTTTGCAGAGTTTAAGCCAGTATCGGAAAATGCTACAGAAGAAGGCTTACAGAGAAATCGGCGTGTAGAAATGATTATTTTAGAATTAAGTCAAAGCAATTGATCTACTCAATTATTGGGTAAATGAAAGATGACCTCGGTTTATTCTGAGGTCATCTTTTTAGGCTCTACAATAATTGTTTAGGTAGCGGCACAATTTAGAGATAAAACCTTCTTGCCTAATGGCTATTTTTATACCTTAGGCTAAGGAGAGGTTTCATGATTAAGGCCATGAATCCAACATATTCACATCATATATTTTTGCTCATTACGTATAGGTTGCAACAGCTTATTGACAAGAATTTTGTTTTTTTCTGTAATTTCTTCTTTTCTTGGGATTGGCTTATAAATGTCAGAACGGTCGTGCCATGTTGTTGGTAATGTCACTGGACTTTCTTCGTGCCATTTATTAACCCAATTTTTAGGTAATTCGCCGGAAAAAGGTGCTCCACCCTGACTAGCTATTGCCCAAATTTGTGCCCAAGCTCTTGGTACGACACGCCAAATATCATACCCGCCACCTCCTAATGCGACCCATTTACCGTTACAATAGTCATTTGCGATTTTATGAGCCAACCGTGGAATTTCCTCATAGATTTCCATTGTACAACAAAGGTGAGAAAGTGGATCAAAGACATGAGCGTCAGCACCATTTTGGGTAACTATAATATCAGGTTTAAAATATGCCGCTATTGTTTCTAAAGTTTCCTTATAAACTTCTATGAACGATTCATTTTCTGTAAATGCATCTATTGGAATATTAAATGAAGTGCCATAACCTTCATTATGACCTCGTTCATTAACGTTTCCCGTACCAGGAAATAAGTATCTTCCAGTTTCATGAATGGATAAAGTACAAACATTAGGATCATCGTAAAAGATCCATTGAACCCCATCTCCATGGTGAGCATCAGTATCAACATACAGTACTTTATAATTATATTGTTGACGAATATATTTGATCGCAATAGCAGCATCATTGTAAATACAAAAACCAGAGGCTTTACGCCTAAACCCATGGTGTAGTCCACCACCAAAATTAAGTGCGTGCTTAAAATCACCATTTAGAACAGAGTCTACAGCAGTCAATGTCCCTCCTACCAGTTGTGCAGCTGCATCGTGCATATGGTCAAAGATTGGTGTATCTTCAGTACCAATTCCAAACTCAAGCCCTTCTTCCTCAGGTAATTCATTGACACTTGCTCTTTTAACTGCATCAACATATGCTTTGTCATGGACTAATTTAATTTCTTCGTCTGTTGCTTTTCGGGGGGCAAGAATTTGATCATCATTTAGTGCATTCATAGATTTTAGTAAATCAAACGTTAGTTCAACGCGTTTTTGATTGAATGGGTGGTCATCACGAAATTTATACTTCTTGAAGTCTTCTGTATAAACAAATGTTGCTTGATTCATCATTTAGATAACCCCGGTATATTTGGCCAAATAACCTCATAGCCGTGCTGCTTAAGTTCATCAATTAACGGCATTGGGTTCATAGTCTGAATTCTTAATACGATAATTTTTTCGTGATAACTGTCTTGATAAGGATATATGAATACAGAAGATATGTTGGTATTGCGATCACTAATAACTTTAGTGACATGAGGCAATATTCCAACTTTATTTGGAACTTTAACTTCAATTTGAGAGCTTTGTTCATGAATACCGGTCAGTTGTATTAGTCGATACAATAAGTCTTTTTCTGTAACCATTCCAATCAGTTGATTATTTTTTGTTACTGGAACACAAGCGATTTCATGTTCATAAAATATAGTTGCAATATCTTCAATAAAATCTAATGGATGAACTGTAATAACGGGTGTTGTCATAATAGATGAGATTTCATGTAGTAAGATTTGTTGGTTATGTGTTTCTTCTAAGATTGATGGTGCAGCGTCTCTTATGTCACGATCAGACAATATACCAATGACTTGATTGTTTTCACTCACAACAGGAATGTGTCTAATTTTGTGTTTGTTAAGTAATTCTAATGCTTCTTCAATACTATTAGTAGGATTTAGTGTAATAACGGACTCTGACATAATTTCTTCTACTAACATGTGAACACCTCTCTTAGAACCATTGATTATTTCTTCCCATGAATCGTAAAGAATCAAATGTTTCAACAGACGACTCAGGGACATGTTTACCGATTCGAACAAGTAAGCAATTAGCCGGATGAGAGATAATCTCCGGATCATCAGTGGACATCGGTATTAAATCCCCTTTGCCCATCATTTTTTCCATTACTTTTCGATATTCCCATACATTAAGGCCAGTTGATTTCATATCCCAATGCCAATAATATTCAGTTGTAATAATGATATAATTTTCCATTTGTGAATCTTTCATAGCTACTTGTAAAATGGAAGAGCCAATTTTTAGACCTCGGTAATCATTAGATACTTCAATAGCACCAAGTTCGATTAAATCGTCCATTTTAATTTCTGACCATCTTTCTAATGGGTCAGGGTGTAAAAATGTAGCATAACCCACAATCTTCTCACCATCACGTGCGATAATGACTCGACCTTCTTCAAAGTCAGCAATTGATTTTACTGCTTCGTACTGCTTTTTAGGAGGTCGGAATGCTGTTAAGCCATCATCAAAATAATAATCTTCTAATTGCATTGATGGTATAGGCCCTTCTACAATTACTTTCTTTTCCTCTTTGTAAATGGTTTTTTGATGATATGTTTTTGGATGTTTCAATGGGACACCACCTAAAAATCATATATAGGTCTATTATAACATGTAAGCACATTGCACTTATATAAAAATTAGCCACTGATTTAATAATCAGTGGCTAAAAATCTTATTATGAGTCATCATTATTTTCTTCATCTTCGTCTTCATCACTGTCATTATCATCGTTCTCATCATCATTACGATCGTCATTGTTGTCGTTATTATTATCATCATTGTTGTCATTTCCATCTTGTTCTGAACTTGCTTCTTCATCTTCTTCGTCTTCCTCATCTTCACGGCTTTCTTCATCTTCTTCGTCTTCCTCATCTTCAATTGTACCGTAAACAACAGAATCAGAAGAACTTGATTCATGACCATATAAGCTAACGGCTACAACAGCATAAGCTCGGTCTTCTGATGGTAAATCATAGCTTGTTGTCGTTGTATGACCAATTTCTTCAAAGTCACCATCTTCTGAAGATGACGATAAAATACGATATCCAACTACTTGACCACCAGCTGAATCCCATTCCAAAGTGCCGCTAGAAATTGAAACGTTATTCGGTGAATTTGGATTTCCATCATCCTCAATGTCTTCACTATCACCAACAATCAGATCAGACCAATCACCACTACCTAATAAATTACTAATGTCAACTGGGTTGGACCATCCAGAACCAAGCTGATAAGATGTGCCCCAACCATGCTCGTTAATAAAGTCTTCTCTTAAAAAGAAACCTTCTTCAGTGAATTCATCAGGTGTTTCATCTACTGCTTCAAATGCTTCTCCATCGATTTGGACTGTACGCCCAGAAGTCATGCTATTATCTTCTTCTGAGGGTACATGGTCAATATTAAATAGGTCTGTTTGGACTAATCCAAGTTCCTCACACATCTCACTAGGTAAAGATCCTGATAAAGCACAGTAACTACGTGAGACAATACCACCAGGGCTAGAGAAACGTTCATCAGTTGCGATGAATTCTTGTTCAGCTTCTGTTGCGGCATTGACTAACTCCGACCAAAAACGTAGGTTATTTCGACTGTAATTACTTTGGTCTAACCTTAATACTGATCGGTCGACAACATGATCGTGAGCGTAGTATCCCATCCAAGTTCCCATCGTGACATTTGGATTCGATGCGACAAACCATGCATCTTCAAATTGATCTGAGGTTCCTGTCTTTCCAGCCCAATCAACTCCAGAATGATTAAGAATGCTATTAACATAAGTAGCTGTACCACTATTAATAACATCACGCATCATATCTAGCATTAAATATGACGTTTGAGCTGAGAATACTTCTTCACGGTCTGTTTCATGCTCATAAACAACCTCACCTTCACGATCGACGATTTTCTCAATCATATAAGGTTCTACATAATCACCTTCATTAGTGAATGTTGCATACGCAGCTACATTTTGTTCTACAGTTAAATAAGGTGAACCACCTAAGACATTAGATGGCACATTTTCACCATCTGAAATCCCCATACCTTCTAAAAATCTAGCAGGATTATCATCTTGTTGAATTATATTGATCATAAGCCTAGCAATCGGTACGTTATCTGAGTCTGCCAATGCTGAACGCGCATCAACTAAACCTCTTTGTTGCTGTGAAATAAAGTTTGATGGTGTCCATGGTGATGTATAACCATCATTATATTCAAATGGAATATCTAATAGAGGTGACCCAGGCTGAATGATCCCTAGCTCCATACCAACTGCATACCCAAACAATGGTTTCATTGTACTGCCTGGGGGCCGAGTGTTATATGTTGCGTTATTCACTTGTCTTCTGTCAAAGTCTCTACCACCAACGAAAGCTAAAATGGCACCAGTTTGGTTTTCCATTAATAAAGCGCCTGCTTCAACAGGGATTTCTTCTGTTTCAACCTCTTCAGTTTCTGGGTTTTCGATTTGAACGGTTACTGTTCGACCATAATGCTCAAATGAATCTTTCACATCCTGAAAGTTATCATAAATATCTTTATTAATGGTTGTATGAATTTCTAAACCACTATGTCTTAACTCGTGGCGTGCTAAATCTCGATAATGCTGTTGTGTTGCATCTACTTCTTGATACTCTTCTAAGTCTCCAGCTTCTTCAGCAAGTTGTTTTGCAATAATATCTCTTGCGCTCATTTCAACTTCATCTGCAACCCAAGGATACTCATCACGTATAGATTCTCTTTTATCTGTGAAGTCTTCAGTAATGTCATAAGCTAAGGCTTCTTCATATTCATCTTCTGTAACTTTACCTGCTGACAACATTCGATATAACACGGTTTCCATTCGATTTAAACCAGGCTCCAGTTCTTCATCAGGTTTAATCGAGCCGCCCGATGCATATGGTGTATAACCATAAGGACTTTGTGGTAAACCGGCGATATATGCAGCTTGAGGTAAGTTTAAATCACTCGCATCGACATCAAAAATACCTTGAGCTGCAGCTTGGATCCCTGCAATATTACGCCCTGTCGAATCACGCCCAAAAGGTACTACATTTAAATAGGCTTCCAATATTTCATTTTTATCAAAGAAGTTTTCCATTCTGAGTGCAATGAATATTTCTTCTGCTTTACGTTCAAATGACACTTCACTTGATAAGATTTGGTTTTTAACTAACTGCTGAGTCAGTGTACTACCACCTGTTTGAGTAGGAGAACCAGAGAATTCTTGATATAAGGCACGCATGATTGCTTTTGGTACAATTCCGTTATGTTCTTCAAAATACTCATCTTCAGTGGCAATTATAGCATCAATGAACATGTCAGAAACTTGCTCAGCGCTAATTTCTTCACGGTGGATATCCCCGCGAATTTCACCTAAGTATTCGTTATTAGCGAAGTAGACTTCTGATGTTTCTTCATAGTTATACACCATTTGCTCCATCTCATCAGCTTCACTAACCGGGATGTCTTTTACTAGAGAAGCGAAATAACCAACACCAAGTCCCCCAACAAAAAATGCTGAAACAATTCCGATTACAAGGAAAAATAGTGTAATATTCCACATGATATCAAGTGATACTCTTGTATATTTTGGGAATTTCCCATCTTGAAAAAACATGAGGAATTTATTATGAGATTTATTTTTACTCATTTTTAGAACCTCCTAAAATGTCGAATATATTATAGCATATCTTGTCGTTGAGTCATATCGTGAAAATTAGTTTAGAAGTTGCATTTTTTTAGAGAATATGCTAAAAATATATAACATAATTAAACATGAATATATAATGCAACGAATAGTTGAAGTAGGAGTATACCTCAATGCGACAGAGAGCTAGTGGTTGGTGTGAACTAGTGCAAGGTATAAGACGAATTACGGCTAGGAGCATTCTCTTTTATAGAGAACGGGTTATACCGTTAATTAATGAAGTGGTAGCAGGGTACTGTTGCAACTAGGGTGGTAACGCGAGTCCCCTCGTCCCTAAGTGGATGAGGGGATTTTTTTATGTTTAAATCAATTACAATTAAATTAGGAGGTAAACGTCATGAACATTATTGAAGATTTAAGATCTAGAGGTCTCATTAACCAAATGACAGATGATGAAGGTCTTGAACAACATTTAAATAAGGAACAAGTTGCATTGTATTGTGGGTTTGACCCAACAGCTGACAGTTTGCATATTGGACATTTATTACCGATTTTAATGCTTAAACGCTTTCAAGAAGCTGGACATCGCCCAATTGCTTTAGTTGGTGGGGGTACAGGACTAATAGGTGATCCGAGTGGTCGTAGTGAAGAGCGTCAATTAAATGAAGAATCAGTGGTACAAGGTTGGGTAAGTAATATAGAAGATCAATTATCGAAGTTTATCGATTTTACTGATGATGATAAAGGAGCTAAAGTTGTTAATAACTATGACTGGTTATCTCAAATGTCAGTGATTGATTTACTAAGAGATGTTGGTAAGTACTTTAGTGTTAACTATATGTTGGCTAAAGACTCAGTTGAATCAAGAATTGAAAATGGGATTTCTTACACAGAATTCACTTACATGTTATTACAGTCTTTGGACTTTTTACGTTTAAATCAAAAGGAAAATGTTACTTTACAAATTGGTGGCAGTGACCAATGGGGTAATATAACAGCTGGTCTTGAATTAATTCGTCGCACAAGTCAAGAAGGTGAAGATATTAAAGCATATGGCTTAACTGTCCCTTTAATTACAAAAGCTGACGGTAGTAAATTTGGTAAAACAGCTGGGGGAGCTATTTGGCTGGATGAGAAGAAAACAAGTCCATACGAGTTTTACCAGTTCTGGGTAAATGCTGATGATCGTGATGTTTTAAAGTTTCTAAAATCATTTACTTTCCTTCCACTAGAAGAAATTGAAGAGCTTAAAAAAGAAGTTGAAGAAAGACCAGAACAACGAACTGCACAACGCCGATTAGCAGAAGAAATGACAAAGATGGTCCACGGCGAGGAGGCTTTAAATCAAGCTAAGCGAATCACACATGCTTTATTTAAAGGCGATGTCAAACAATTAACGAAAGATGAAGTTGAAGTAGGATTTAAAGACGTTCCTACTTACAAGTTAGAAGAGTCAGAAAAGGGGTTAGTGGATTTATTAGTTGAAGCTAGTATTTCTTCATCAAAGCGCCAAGCAAGAGAAGATATTCAAAATGGTGCTATTTACATTAATGATGAAAGACAGCAAGATTTAAAGTATGTGATTAATGCTGATGATCAAATTGACGAAGCTTTTACAATTATTAGAAGAGGTAAGAAGAAATACTTTTTAATTCGACATATGTAATCTAAAAACTAAGGCCTTAAAACTATTTAGGTCTTAGTTTTTAGATTTAATCCTGACTATTGTGATGTGTTTTGTTGACTTTTATGTAAGAGAATAATATGATGTTCATTGTCGTAAATTAATAAAAATGAAATTTAGAAAGGGGAAGTTTTAATTGAAATATATATTACGAATTAGTCTGTTACCTTTACTATTAATCATATTAGTTGCCTGCGCAGATACTGAAGAAGAACAACAAAGCTTATCAATTGATTTAGCTTCATTACCCGCTTCTTTAGACCCGCACGCAGCTAATGATGGTAATTCACTGTATGTCATGACTAATATTTACGATACATTAGTGCAATTGAATACAGATTTAGAAATAGAGCCTGGATTAGCTACTGAATTAGAGCCAATATCCGAAACAACTTGGGAAGCAGTTATCAGAGAGGGAGTTACTTTCCATGATGGGGAAGAACTTAACGCAGAAGTTGTCAAAATGAATTTAGATCGTGTATTAGACCCAGAGGTTGGTTCACCATTAAGTTTCTTGTTTGATATGATTGAAAGCGTTGAGGTAGTGGATGAATACATAGTTCATATTCATACAGAATATCCTTTTTCAGCTCTTCCAGCTCACTTAGCGCACCCAGGGGGACATATGATTAGTCCGAACTCGATTGAACAAGATTATGAAGCAATTGAAAACGGAGAAGACCCTTTGACTCAAGTTAATCAAAACCCGGTTGGAACAGGATACTATCAATTTGATGAACGCGTCTCCGGTGAATATATCACTCTAGTTAAAAATGATGATTATTGGGGTGAGTCTGCTAAGGTTGAGATGCTACAATTTAATGCGGTTCCTGAGGAAAGTACTCGCGTGGCAGAATTATTAGCGGATGAAGCTGAAATTATCTATCCAGTTAATACAAGTGATGTATCGACCATTAATGAATCAGAAGAAGGATATGTAAAGGAATCTGAAAGTGCGAGCATGTCTTATTTAGGTTTTAATGTAGAAAAAGAGCCATTAGACGACGCGCGCGTCCGAAATGCAATCCATATGGCTATAGATAAAGAAGGGCTTGTTGAAGGTTTAATGGATGACATTCCGTTACCTGCTATTGGACCATTAGCGCCGACTGTGTTTGGATATAGTGATGAGGTTGATTCTGTAGATTATAATATAGACGAAGCCAAAAGCTTATTGGAAGAAGCGGGACATGAAGAAGGTTTTAGTATTGATGTATATGTATATGACCGTACAACAACAGATACGGCAGTTTATGTTCAGTCAGAGCTAGAGGAGTTAAATATCGAGGTGAACATAGAGCAATTAGAAATGGGCGCATATCTTGATTTAACAGCTCAAGGTGAGCACGATATGTTAATTGGCAGTTGGGGAACAGTTACCTTAGATGCCGATTATGGATTATATCCAATGTTCCATTCAGAGAATGTAGGTTCACCAGGCAATCGTTCTTTCTTTAGTCATGAAGAGGTTGATCAATTATTAGAAGAAGCCCGTCAATCTACTGATGATGAGGAAAGGTTAGAATTATATCACGAAATTCAACAAATTATTATTGATGAATCCCCAATAGTTCCTCTATACCATTCCGTTTTATTGGCTGGGTTGAGTGAAGACATCGAAGGATTCTTTCAATTTCCGAGTAGCTTCCCTTATTTAAGGGATGTAGAGTTTGTAGAGTAAGGCTAGGACAAATTTAGTTGTCATAATAAAAATCCGAACGGTTCATCATATATGAACTCGTTCGGATTTTTTGCGTTACGTTATCACTACATCAACCGTTGTCTAGACTTCTTATTCTAAACTATTTAATAAAGATTCAATTTCATTCATAATTTGACCAGCACCTTCCCAATCTCCATTTGAAAGTGCATTTTGATAGTCTTCAAATAATCCTGAAAGCTCTTGTAAAGACTCCTCAGCATCACTAGATGGCATAGTTGGTTGTTCAGTTTCAGACTCTTCATCAAAATCAAGGTCTTCTTCAAGGTCAGCTTCTTCATCAATATCACCAATTTCATCATCTAAATCAATATCATCATCAACATCCGCCATATTACCAGGCGCCCCTGCTTCAACTAGGTCTAAAATACGCTCTAATGATTCTTCAAAAGTCGCTTCCATGACAATGTAATCCCCGTAAGCGACAATGACCTGCTTCACTTCTGGTAAAGAAGTTGCGTTAGCTGATTCGATATAAATTGGTTCAACATACATCATTGTATCTTCAATCGGAATCGTTAATAGATTTCCTCTAATGACACTTGATCCCCCTTGTGACCACAAGTTCAATTCTTGGGAAATTCGACTATCTTGATTAATTCGATTTTCGATTTGTTGTGGTCCATATACATTACGTTGTTTCGGGAATTCATAAACCATTAATTCTCCGTAATTCTCTCCATCATTTCGAGCTCCCATCCATGCAATCATGTTTTGTCGATTGCGAGGAGTGTATGGTGTCATTAAAATGAATTCTTCAAAATCCTGTTCTGGTAATTGCATCGTAATATAGTAAGGTTCCATCGTAATATCGTGATCATAATAACGTTCAGTTGCAAACTCCCAAGCATCCTCACGATTATAGAAGACTTCTAAGTTACTCATATGATACGTACCATACATGTCTGCTTGAATGGTGAATAAGTCAACTGGATACCGGAAATGAGCCTGAACATCTTCTGGGATGTCAGTTGTAAAAAGGTCAGGAAAGATGTTTTGATAAGTTTGTAGTAATGGCTCATCATCTTCTACGACAAAGAAGTCAACTTCACCAGTATACGCATCTACCATAACTTTAACTGAATTTCTAATATAATTGTTTTCACCATCATATGACTCTGAATATGGATGATTATCAGCTATTAAATAGGCATCAATTAACCAAGCTAACGATCCATCTTCTCTGACAAAAATATAAGGGTCTTGATCATAAGTTAAAAATGGTGCAATTCGTTCAACACGATCCATAATATTACGCGTAGCTAACAGCTGACTTTCATCATTTAGCTGGTCAGATACAAGCATTCTAAACGACCCTTCATCAATAGCAAATAAAAGTCGATTAATTCCGCTTAATGACACACCTGCCTCAGCACTATAACGATACGACATATTTTCATCACCAGTAGGGTAATCAAACTCATCCACTTCAGTATTGACGATTACATTTTGCGAATGCTCTTCACCGAAATATATTTGAGGACGTGTAACATCAATATCTCCTTCAGGTGGTAAGTCTTGTAAGATGTATTCTGGTTGTCCTTGTTCTGTAATTTCATTCACATGACTCATCGTTACGCCATAACCATGTGTATAACGTAAGTTTTCATTCACCCAAGTTCTTGCTTGGTCAGGTAAGTCAGAAGTATTTAACTCTCTTGCTCCGATAAATACTTGTTGATATTCACCATCAATATAGTAGCGATCAATGTCTACATCATTGAATTGATAATAGTTTCTAAATGTTTGTAACTGATTATAAACATCTAAAATGGGTCTTGAGTCATTTATTCTTACATTATCAATCGTCAACTGATTTCGCTCGATCATGTCTTCATCTAATGATTGGTTTCCTGGATGCTGCTCAGTTGTGATGTCATTTAAATCATAAGCATCTAACGTATAATCTAAATTGTGCTGTAAATAAGGTTCCTCACGATGATATTCATTAGGTGAAACGACATAGTTTTGAACAGCTGCAGACACTAACTGGCCAGCAAGTGCTACGGTAATATATAAAGCAATAGGAATAGCCATCCAAATTAGATTACCTTTAATTAAGGCAACAATGAGGATTATAACTCCAATAATCGCTACACCGGCTAAGACATAAGCTTTTGGAATATTAACGACATCATCTGTATAACTTAAGCCGTGTACAACACTCGTTTGAAAGATATTAACTTGGTTAGTTAGAAGCGTGCCATATGGCTCAAGTAAATGATTACCTGCAATAAATAAACCAATTAATGAGATGCTAATGCCTAAATGTAACTGAGCTGAACGACTTTCACGATACATGTTAAATACCGAATAAGCTAAGGCAACAATGATTGTCATGAAAATTGTTAGCCCTAATAAGAGGTTAATAATAAGCTCTAAAAATGGTAAGACATAAATGTAAAATGAAATATCTAAGTTAAAATATGGATCTGTTTGATTAAAGCTTTCATAATTTAAAGCTTTTAGAGTTGGCTCCCAACCAATCCCTTGTACCATTGAAGTACCAATAATACCAAAAACAATTGCAATACCAATGATGATCGAATAGGCTGACTTTTTGTTTAATAATATATTTGGAATCATCGAATGGTTTAAAAAGAGTACATATGATCTGTGAATCCAAAAAAGTGTTATAAATGTAATGACAAAATATAACACAAAGCCGATAGCTCCAAGTGAGAAGCGGCTAAATAATATCGTTGTATAGACTTGTTCAAATCCAACAGAACCCATCCATATGTATTCCGTAATCCAATTCAAACTTAGAAGTCCGATTACAATCAATGGAATGACAATAAGTCCAATCCATTTTAAAGGATTTAGAAACTTTTTTAAGTTCTCTTTTTGTTTTCTATTTAATTTGGTGTAGAAGTCTTCCTCTCTCCCCATATAATCCCCCTTTTTTATAAATCCAAATAAAATTATACCAAATTAGAACTGCGGATTATAGTTTAAAAATTAAACTATATTTTTTGATTTAAAGTACATAATAATAATGTTAATCATTCCAGTTTAAACAAAGTGAGCTAAGGTAATTAAGTAAGTATAAGTTAGGTTCTTAAATTATACGATATTAGGAGTTCAAAGATGATGAAACTAGAAGAGACATTAACTAGAGTAGATTATAAATTAAGAGGAGTGGATATAGCAGGGCTTACAATTAATGATATCACTGATCATTCAGGTCAGGTTAAACAAGGGTCGCTGTTTGTAGCCATTGATGGTTATACAGCCGATGGTCATGAGTTTATTGACCAGGCTGTTAAACTGGGGGCCGTTGCTGTTATAGGCGAGAAATCGGTTCCAAATTTATCTGTGCCATACATAGAAGTCAATAACAGTCGCGAAGCAATAGGGCAAATAGCTAAGGCATTTTACCGTGATCCCTTACAATATAAAAAAGTCATAGGGGTTACCGGTACAAATGGAAAAACGACGACTAGTCATTTAATACATCATTTATTGCAAAGTAGTGGTGTGTCTACGTCATTAATTGGTACAGCGAGGTGTGTTATTAATTCAGAAACATTCACCAACTCACAAACCACCCCTAGTGTTTTAGAGTTGTATAAACATTTTTATAATAGCCATGATGATGTCGTTGTATTAGAGGTGTCTTCACATGGATTAGCACAATACAGACTTGTAGGTGTACAGTTTGATTATGCGATTTTTACTAACTTAACTTATGAACATTTAGATTATCATAAAGATATGGAAGAATATTATAGTGTGAAGAAGCAATTATTTAACCAACTAACCCCAAAAGGTCAAGCTATTGTGAATATAGATAATGAATGGGGAAAACGTTTATACCATGAATTGAAGCAAGAAAATAAAGAGTGTATAGGAATTGGAAGACAAACAAGTGCAGATGTCGTCATGAAAGAATTAGTAAGTGTAGGCAATCCAAGTGTAACAATCCAATTGAATCATGAAACATACCACTTAACTTGGTCCATGTTAGGCATTCATAATTTATATAACCTTGTACTCGCTTATATTACAGGTTCGGCCATTTTAAAAAAGCATGAACAGTTGCAGCAGTTATTACCAGCTTTTCCGGGGGTTCCTGGTCGCTTTGAACATTCAGAGTTACCAAGTGGTTCTAAGGTCGTCATCGATTACGCACACACACCAGATGCCATTAAAGAGGTGCTACTGACGATTAATGAAGCAAAGCCTAAACGAGTGACTCATATTTTAGGCTTTAAAGCAAATCGGGATGAAAGTAAAAGAGAAGATATGATTAAAAATTCTTTAGAGTATAGTGATGTCACAATCTTAACAACAGGTGACTTAGATGATTTCTCTCAACAGGAGATGACGAGTCATTTAAATCAGTATAAAACAGAATTTAGTAAAGATCAGATTGAAGTTGTTGAAAACAGACTAGAAGCAATTAAAGGTGCCCTCACAAATTCTCATAAAGATGATTGGGTTGTAATCACGGGTCAAGGACATAAACAATATCAACAACCTAATGAGTTGAGAACACAGTCTGATCAAGAAACAATCGAATACTTAAGAAAGCACCTGTCAGTGGAACAGCCTTATTAGTAGTAAAATTACTAGTAAGGCTTTTGATTTGTTCTTTTGAAAATAATCATAATTTTGGTAATATAATGAATGTAGGTTAAACTCTATCAATTTAAGGTGTGTTAATTAAGCGGTATATATTACAGGTGGGATGACGAATGAAAAGATTTGGTTTCATTTTAATCATTGTTTGCGGAATTTTTGTAGGTTGTCAAAGTAAGAGTAGCAACGTCTATGACTTTCAAGATTACAAGGATTACTCATTTATTGACGATTATATAGAAGATAAGCAGGTCGTATTGTTAGGGGAATCAAGCCATTGGACTCAGGATTTTACTGAGGTAGGTGTCGATTTAGTACGGTACTTACATGAACACCATGATTTCTCTATACTAGCTCTGGAAACGAGTAAAGCTGAACTGGAATATTTTACTGAAAATCTGGAGCCGTTAAATCGTAATCAAGATTTTGAATATGCTGTTCTTGAATCATGGGTGAATGATGAGATGGCATCTTTAGCGCAATATGCTTCTGATACAGGTGGTTTTGAGATGAAGGGCTTAGATTGGATTCCTGTAAGTTCACACCCTAATGAAGGTATTTTACAACATATTATAAGCGAAATGAATGAAATTGACCCTGACTTAGGTAATCAATTCGCATTAGCTGAATCGACTTTTACAAAACACATACCAAGGCTATATTTTGAAGTACTGAGCATTGACCATAATTATATTGATGAACTTCTAGAGTCGTATCAACTCATCACAGAAACGGAATATTTCAGTCAACTAGATTCAACTATTCAAACATTTATTGATGACCGAATTTATGTATTAAAACGCGTACTTAATGAGGACTATTTAGCTGATTATAAGATTAATGATGATTTTCAAGATATATATTCTCGGCGGGGATTAGGGATGCTTCATGAATTGGAAAATATAATGGATGAACACCCTCATGAAAAAGTGATCATTTGGGCACATAATGGTCATATTCAAAAAGAGTTTAGTCAAATTAATAATATAGATACTAATTTAGCGGATATTTTTCAGGAAACCCCTCTGGTATTTGGTTCTTTAGTTGATCGCGAGTTAGATTTAGAAACTTATTATATAGGCATGTATTTTAATGAAGGTGAGTTGGTGAGCCAAGGAGATGTAGAGCGGAAGGAAGAAGAGGGGTTCTTAGAATATGAATTGAGTTTGTATAATTACGATCGGCTTTTTGTCGATTTACATTCAAAATCATGGGCAGAAGAGCTTAGGATTGCGCATGATGATGGTGTGTATCAATATGAGATGGTACCTTCTGAACAATATGATGGTCTCATTTATATTGATACAGTAACTTCTCATTAATTATAGGTTTGTTTAGGCTTACGGTGCTAATCTTAGTCAGTAAGTCCTTTTTTGGTTAAATTTATAAAATTAGTTTAAATTATTGATAGAACAAAATAATAGGAGAACTATAAATGACAAAACATTTGGTTGAGCAACGTTATATTAAGTGGTCAATTTACGCCATTACTGTGTTTGCAGTAATTTCTTTTGTTTTAGGTTTATTGTTACAATCACAAGTTATTCTATTTGATGGGCTTTACTCGATTATTAGTGTGTTTTTATCTTTCTTTGCCCTGGTGGCTTTCAAGTTTATGAATAAGTCTGATTCTCACCGATTTCCTTTTGGAAAAGATGTCATTGAGCCGATGGTGATTATCGTTAAATATTTTGCGATTATCGTTTTAATTTCTGGGTCGATCATTGCAGCAGTTATCGCATTGTTTCAAGGTGGTAGACCCGTTTCAATTGGGGCTGGGTTAGCTTATTCTACTTTTTCATCTATCTTTTGTTATATTGTTTATAAATTTCTATCTACAAAAGGTCGTGAAATTAAATCTAACCTATTAAGAGTAGAGGCGAATGAGTGGTATTTGGACACACTTGTTAGTTTTGGGGTATTGATTGGCTTTATGATTGGTTTCGTTCTTCAATTCATACCTATGCTAGAGCCATATATTGTATATGTTGACCCAGTATTAATGATTGTAATTTCATTATATTTTTTGAAGTGGCCAATTATTGAAATACGACAATCTATGTATGAAATTCTTGATATGCGACCACTTGATGGAAAGCCCGAGTTCGTCGAAGAAAAAGTTGACCAAATTAGAGAATTAAATGGAATAGAAGAGTCTTATGTACGTGTTTCTAAAGTGGGGAAAACACTGTGGGTTGATGTGAATTTTTTAGTTCAACAGCAAGGGGTGGTGGATACAATTGATGAACAAGACCGTATCAGAAATGAAATTTATCAAAAAATAACTGAACTAGAAGTAGAGAAAAAATGGTTAACGGTTGCATTTACTAAAGAACGTGATTGGGCGGTTTAGTAATTGGGGTTGCTAGCGTATTTGAAACGGCTTGCTCTTTGGATAGACCAGTATTTTGTTCATTCGGGTTCGTTGTCATACAATTATTAATAACAGATAACCATGCAATAAAACTATAACACACTAAAAAACATCCCAACCATTGTTTGAAATGGTTGGGATGTTTTCGTTTGTAGATCTTATCTTGAGTACCACTCAACAATAAGTGCTTCATTAATCTCTGAAGAAAGCTCTGAACGCTCTGGGTAGCGGTTGAAAGTAGCTTCTTTCTTATCCGCATCTAACGTGATATATTCAGGTACGAAGTTGTTAACTTCAATTGCTTCGCTAATGATGTCAAGGTTCTGTGATTTTTCACGAACACCAAGTACTGTACCTGGCTTTACACGATAAGATGGGATGTCTACACGACTTCCATCTAAAGTGATGTGACCATGAGTTACTAATTGGCGCGCTTGACGACGAGTACGTGCTAGACCAGCACGGTATACTAGGTTATCTAAGCGAGATTCTAGTAGCATCATGAAGTTTTCACCATGTACACCACGCATTTTTGCAGCATCGTCAAAAATACGACGGAATTGACGTTCAGTTAAACCGAACATATAACGAAGTTTTTGTTTTTCTTGTAACTGAAGACCATATTCAGTTAATTTTTTACGCTGAGTAGGACCATGTTGTCCAGGAGCGTAAGGGCGTTTTTCTAATTCTTTACCTGTACCTGAAAGAGAAATGCCATAACGGCGAGATTTCTTCCATAGAGAGCCTGTGAATCGTGCCACGAGCGTCTCCTCCTTTTATTTTATTTGCATAAAATAAAAACAGTGTGTTCCGTACCATGCACATTTTGTTTTCATGTACCTTCGCTCCAGCAGCAGAGAGTTACGCGATACACCTCCTAAAGAGGTACAAAATGAAAACACAGCAAGTCCACTGAGGCTGCCTTTTATTTTACACAAAGAATATTATAGGATGTAAAAGGTATTGAGTCAAGGATTTGTAGTAATTCCTTTCACCGATATAATCTGTTAACTATACTAGATGTGTTTAGTTAGTGTTTCAACAAACTTTTCTAAGTACTTTTGGTCAATTTCATCAAAACGGTTTTTAATAGGTGCGTCGATATCGAGAACACCAAAGATTTGATCTTCTTTTATAATCGGTACTACTATTTCTGATTGGCTTTTAGCATCACATGCAATATGACCTGGGAACTCATGTACGTCGGGAACTAATTGTGTAGTACGTTCAGCTGTTGCTGTACCACAGACCCCCCTACCATTTGGAATTTTGACACAGGCTGGTAATCCTTGGAAAGGTCCTAATACGAGTTCACCATTTTCCATTGTGTAGAAGCCGACCCAATTAACTTGGTCTAAAAATTGGTTTAATAATGCGCTAGCGTTAGCTAAGTTTGCAATAATGCTATCTTCACCTTCTAACAAACTATCTAATTGTTTGATGACTTGTTCATAATTCCCTTCCTTTGAACCGTTGTAATTTTGTACTTCAAACATTGAAAAAATCTCCTTTTTAATTAATTTTTTAAAGGTTTTTTGCTAAAATCGTCGAATATCAGCATATAAGAGGTGATTGCATGTCAGAAATAACAAGTAAAGAAAAAATCATGCGAGCAGCTAGTGAGCTGTTTTACTATAATGGTTTTAAAGGGACATCAACCCGTGCTATTACCGACAAGGCCAATGTTAATGTATCTTTAATAAGCTATTATTTTAAGAATAAACAAGGGTTGCTTGAGCAAATGACAGTAGATTATTACGAAAGTTACTTAGAATTAGTTGAGGTGCTAATGCAACAATATCAACCACTTAATTCTCATAACTTTTATCATGTAATTGAGGAAATTATACATTATAAAGAGCGTCATTTTCAATTCACTTGTTTTATCCAAAGAGAGTTATCTTTAGACAATATTTTTATAAGAGAATTATTTTCTACATATGTCGCTAAGGAAACTTATTATTTAAAAACAATAGCAGAACAAATTACATCACATTATCAATTTAATGAAATGAAGAGAGAGGCTTTTTATTTACAATTCAAAAGCTTAATTAATGCACCATTCACTTATGGAAATGAGTGGAAGAAGTCTTACGATTGGGATGATAGTCGTAAAGTGTTTGTAAATGCTTATATTGATGTTTTGAAAAAGTGGTTTATTTAACCATAGGCTCTGTTAAAGCTTAGTGTTGATTATTTAAAAGGTTGCTCTAAGTTGTTGTATTGTGATGAGCGAAGGTGGCGACTCCTGGTCGACTTGAGCAGATGTTGCACTTGTGCCCTTTTGGTGAAAGCGTCCACCGAAAGCGAATCACAATAACAACAACGGACTTTAACAGAGCATAACCATAAAAAAGTCTATAAGAGAGATAAGAAATAATTTAAAGTAAATTTACAATTTATTTAGCAAATATAGCATTAAACATGATATTATATGTATATAAGTATATGCTCGGGAATGTTTTGTGAAGGGGGCTTTCGATGGAGTACATAATAGGTATACTAATCGTTGTTATTGCTTTTATTTTAGTTGGTGTCATCATGCGGAAAAAAGTATACAACAGAGTGGACATGCTGGAGCAATGGAAAGTCCAATTAATGAGCCGTCAAGTGGCAGATGAGCTAGGGAAAGTGAGGCACCTTAATTTAACAGGTGAGACAGAAGAGCTATTTGAGTCATGGCGTAATGAGTGGGACAAAATTAATGATTATGTGTTCACCGAGATTGAAGAGTTTTTATTAGATGCAGAAGAAGCAGCTGAAAAATATAAATTTGGTAAAGCGTCCCGAACTTTAAAAAATGTCGAACAAAAATTATCAAAAGTTGAAAAAACAATTGATGATATTTTTGAAGAAGTAGACCGTCTACTTCATTCAGAACAGGATAGTCGTGAAGAGGCAGAAAAACTCCACCCCCGTATAAGTGAAGTTAGAAAAAAAGTTCTACAAAATGGTTACCAACTTGGTAAAGCTGAAGTCGTATTTGAAGTGGAGTTAGACGATTTACAAAACGATATGCAACAATATGAAGACTTAACCAACTCCGGAAATTATACAGAAGCTTTGGAACTTATACATACTGTAAAATCAAGGTTAGGTGATTTAAGTGAAAAAGTTGATGTATTCCCTGATTTATATCGTACGTGTAAACATACGATTCCAGAAGAATTAGATCAACTGCAAAATGGTATGAAAGAAATGCGTGATGACGGATTTCGCGTTCAGCACTTAGGAGTCGAAAAAGAGATCCAAACACACCATGAAACACTTTTAGCTTTAGTTGAACAATTGAACAAAGGAAAAGGTGGCGGCGTTCAAGAGAAGATTGATCAAATTAGATCAAGAATGCATGAAATCTATGACCAATTAGAAAAAGAAGCTTTTGATAAGAACTTTGTTATACAAAAGGAAGCATTATTAAATGAAAAAATCGAAAAAGCAAATGAGTCCTTTTCAAAAACGAAGGAAAATGTCATGGCTGTAAAAGAAAATTATCACTTAAAAGATGAAAAGTATGAAGAGCAATACGAACTAGAAAAATCATTAGATCAATTATCTAAAAAAGCTACACGTATAAAATCCATGATTACGCATGAAGAGCATTTATACTCAGCGATTAGAGTGGACCTTGAAGACTGGTTAGGTGAGTTTGGATCTTGGGAAGAGAGGCAGGCAACGTTTGATGCACATCTTTATAGCTTGCGTAAAGATGAACTAAATTCAAGAGAGCAGATCGACGAATTAAAACAAAAAATAAGTAACGTCCGTCAAAAGTTACAAAAAAGTAACTTACCTGGTATTCCGAACTACATTATTGACTTAGTTAACGAAGGACGTCGTTTAATTGATCAATCCAATGAGAAATTGAACATCCAACCTTTAGATGTGGATGAAGTATCAAAAGTTTTAGAAGAAGCAGATAAATGCGTTGAAAGAGCTGTAGAACAAACTAATTTAATTATAGAACAAGCTCAATTTGCAGAATATGTGATTCAATATGCTAACCGATATAGAAGCCGTTATCCAGTATTAGCTGCCAAGGTTGCTGAGGCTGAGGGTCAATTTAGAAATTATGACTATGAAGTGGCTTTGGAACAAGCCGGTCAAGCACTAGAAGAGATTGAGCCAGGAGCGCTTGAAAAGATTGAGCATCAAATGAAATTGACTGCTTCCTAGTCTGGAGTGATGTGGAATGGAACGAATCATTGTTGCGTTAAGTTTTATTTTGTTTTTAGCTACTTGGGTAGTTGTAATTACTTTATTTATTGATATTAATCAACCGACATATATTGGCAAAAACCATCCTATTTCCGAGGAAATAACTATAAGTTATAAAACAACAGACCAGCTAGTTGTATTCCATGAGTTACAAACAAGTACTTATGATGAGGTAAGTAATAGAGAAAACGAAATGGAGTATTCATCTGAACGTAGTCAGGAAATTTTAAACCAAATGCGGTCGATTGATGATTCATCTTTAGATCCGTGGAGAGAATACTTCACAGATGAACAAGAAAGTAACGTGTCTATTGATGAACTAATAGACATATTTAAGCTAAATGATGAAGCTGTCTCTGAATCCTAAGAGAGAGCTTCTTCTTTATTGATAAGAAACTGTATAATTGGATGGTACAATAGTATTATGGTATGATAATTCGATGGATAAGTAATTAAAAGGGGTCTCATATATGATTTATTTGGATAATAGTGCTACAACAAAACCACAAGATGATGTTTTAAAAGCTTTCCAGACAGTAGCAACTAAATATTTTGCTAATCCTTCATCGATCCATCGCATGGGCGGAGAAGTCGAAGAACTGTTGGAAAAATCTCGAACTCAAATTGCATCATTACTAGGAGTTGATCGCCATGAAGTCATTTATACTTCAGGTGGTACGGAAAGTAATAATTTAGCCATTAAAGGTGTGGCTTTCCAATATCAAAATAGAGGGAGTCATATTATTACTTCTCAAATTGAACACCCCTCAGTTTTAGAAGCATGCCGCCATTTAGAAAAGGTAGGGTATGAAGTGACGTATTTACCAGTCAATAGAAAAGGGGAAGTATCTGTTGAGCAATTAAAGAAAGTAATCCGTAAAGACACAATATTAGTGACTTTGATGCATGTTAATAATGAGATTGGAAGTGTACAACCAATTGGTGAAATCGCCAATGTACTGCAAGATTACCCTAAAGTAATGTTTCATGTTGACCATGTCCAAGGCTTTGGTAAAATCTCAATCCCTTATAACCATAAAGGGATTGATCTCATCACTATATCTGGTCACAAAATTCATGGGCTTAAAGGATCGGGTTGTTTAATAAAGAAAGGCCAAGTGAATTTAATGCCATTACAGCATGGTGGTTCACAAGAAGATGGTTACAGGCCGGGAACACAAAATGTCGCTAATGCTGTAGCTTTAGCTAAAGCAATGCGTTTATCGATGGAAGATGCAAAAAATTATCATCAACTAAAAAGTTTAAAGCAAACTATCATTAATGAACTTCAAAGTTATAAAAAAGTGATGATTAATTCTTCAGAAACTGGGGCTCATCATATTATTAATTTTTCAGTACAAAACTTTAAACCTGAAGTCTTAATACATGCATTCAGTGATGAAGGTATAGTCGTGTCAACTAAGTCTGCTTGTTCGTCACGTCAAAATGAAGCGAGCCACGTACTATTGGCTTGTGGTAAGGCAGAAAGTGATGCTTCAACAGCTGTAAGAGTGAGCATGAATAACCATCAAACAAAGGAAGATATTGAAGCTTTTATTCAAGCTTTTAGAAATATTATGTCAAAGTACGAAAAAATAATGGGGTAATTACAATGAAATTTGATCATATCTTAATTCGCTATGGAGAATTAGCTTTAAAAGGTAAAAATCAGAAGTTTTTTATTAATACATTAAGGTCTAACGTACAACGCGCTTTAAAAAACTACCCACACCTTTCTATTAAGGGGAAGCGTGACCATATGTATATATTGTTAGATGGGGAAGACCCACAACCAATTATTAATAAGTGTAAAGATATATTTGGGATTCAGTCTTTTAGCTTAGCAATGAAAGTGGAAAACGATGAAGAGAAAATTAAACAAGCGGCACTTGAAGCGTTAAATCAAGACCAAGGCCAAACCTTTAAAATTACTTGTAAAAGACCAAATAAACACTTCCCGGTTCGCTCTCAGAAAATGAATCAAGTGTTAGGTGGTCATTTATTAACGAATACTGATAATTGGCAAGTAGATGTCCATAATCCTGATGTTGATATTAGAGTTGAAATTCGTCATGATGCAACTTATATTACAGCTAAAAAAATTCCAGGTAAAGGTGGTTTGCCTGTTGGTTCTACAGGAAAAACATTACTATTAATGTCAGGTGGAATTGATAGCCCTGTAGCTGGTTACTTAACAATGAAGCGCGGGGTTAAATTAGAAGCGATTCATTTTCATTCGCCACCATTTACTTCAGAGCGCGCTAAACAAAAGGTGGAAGATTTAGCACAAACTTTAACGAAATTTGGTGGAGAAGTGAAATTGCACCTAGTCCCTTTCACTGAAATCCAACAAAAGATTTTTAAAGAAGCACCTGAAAATTATGGTATGACGATTATGCGACGAATCATGTTGCAAATAAGTGAAAAGGTAGCAGAACAGAAAGGTATTTTATCACTTGCAACGGGTGAAAGTTTAGGTCAAGTTGCTAGTCAAACGATGGAAAGTATGCACGCAATTAATGAAGTCACAAATTACCCTATTATTAGACCGTTAGTTGCGATGGATAAAACAGAGATTATTGACCTTTCTAAAGAAATTGATACGTATGAGATATCTATTCGCCCTTATGAAGATTGTTGTACGATCTTTGTACCTAAACAGCCGAAAACAAGGCCTAAGAGGGAAAAGGTCAATCAGTTTGAAGCGCCAATTGATTTTACTAATGAAATTGAAAAAGCAATCAATGGTGTTGAAACTGTCGTATTTAACGCTAGTAAATCACAAAAAGACGATGAAATTGATGAACTGTTATAAATTATAACTTCCATCATTTGCATTGTATGAACTCTCCTTGGTTATCTCAAAATAGGTAACGAGGAGGTGAAAGAAATGGCTAACAACAACTCTAACAACTTAGTAGTACCAGGTGTACAAGCTGCATTAGACCAAATGAAGACTGAGATTGCTCAAGAGTTTGGTGTACAATTAGGTCCAGATTCAACATCTCGTTCTAACGGTTCTGTAGGTGGCGAGATCACTAAACGCTTAGTACAACAAGCGCAACAACAAATGCATCAGTAAGTAAAAAAATAAAATAGTGAATTGAAGCTTAAACATTCTAGTCAGTTGTAAAAACGATCAAAACATCTTTAATTAATAAAGTGTATGTTTTTACAGCCGGTATAGAATGGTGGAGGGGGCAGTTGATTGAGTAACTGCCCCTTTTCATTTTATTCAAATTTAAAAGGTACAAATGAATTAGGGAAACTTAATCCCGGCTGCTTTACCGATTTTGTAGTGGTAAACCAGGTTCCAATTAAAATATCAAATACTATTTAAGTAATATAAATGTAAAAAAATGTAGCGGTTTAGGTGGACGAAGTGTCTACAAGCAATCGATATATAAGCTAACTTAATACAGCCTTACTTGGAATTAAAGCTCTCCATTTATTGAGAGCTTTTTTAAATTGTTATAGCTATATTAGTCTATACCTTTGTCACTAAGTAATGAGTTACCTTTAACTAAGTTTTGTTAATTTTTATGTATAATTTACCAATTATTGCTGAACATAATGGGTGCAAAGGTAGGTGAGGTTTGTTGGTCATTGTTGGGGGTATTCTAATAATTATTCTGATCACAGTTATATTTGTGTTATTTACGAAAGTAACTGTGGAGCTCATGCTTACATATGAAAATAAGCAGAAAGATGTCTATATTACTGTGAAATGGTTAAACTTTAAAGTTTTTAAACGAACCATTCCTGTGATCGACCTTAATAGTGATCTTTCAGTTGATGTATTCGAGAAGGATGAGATGCTTAATGTACAAACTCCAGATAAAGAGAAGAACTATACACCAAAAGAAATGCAAGAACAATATCATATTGTTCAAAAAGTAATTGATACAACAAAAGATGTCATTCCCCATATTAAAAGGTTAATTGAATCCTTTCACCTACACCATTTCCACTGGGTGAGTGAATTAGGGGTAAAAGCAGCTAATCAAACAGCTACTTTAGTAGGGATGACCTATTCAACTAAAAGTATGGGATGCCATTGGATGACGGTTTTAATGAAAAGTGATTTAACACCACAGTTTAAGGTTATTCCCAATTATAACAAACCAACATTGGAATCAGAACTCGAATGTATATTATCGATTAGAATCGGTCAAATTATGCGTAATGCGCTGTCCATAGCATGGCAATATCAAAAAATTAAGAGGTGGAATGTAAATGAGCGAACATCCAATTCATAATATGATGGAAACAGCAATGGAAAATTTAAAAGAGATGGTTGATGTTAATACGATTGTAGGTGATCCGATTGAAACTCCTGATAAATCAGCTGTAATCTTAACAGTTTCAAAAGTTGGTTTTGGTTTTGCATCAGGTGGAAGTGAATTTAATGGTCAATCTGAATCCAGTGATGGTTCAGCGAACATGCCTTATGGTGGTGGTGCTGGTGGTGGTGTTTCAATTACGCCGATTGCTTTTTTAATTGTTAGAGCACATGATGTTAAAATGGTTCATCTTGATGAAGGCACTCATATAGTGGAAAAACTAATAGACTTAGCACCTCAAGCAGTTGAGAAAATTCAACATATGATTCAACAAAATAAAAATGTTAACCCATATGGAACAACGAATACACCTGATTAAAAGCTATTGCTATAAAAGTCCTGTTAAATTTGCTAAAATTAAAGTGTAGAAAAGTATGACGGAGGGACTTTAATGGAGCAACAAATTGATAGCTTGTTCAATTGGTTAGACGAGACAACGTCTATTATTGAGCAAGAAGAAAATACACCTTACATTGAAGCATTAATTGCAGCTAGTAATTTACTTTTTGAACAACAGGTCCCTGAAGACCTTGAACCCAATTATCGTACTCAATTAACTAATCAGGTTAATGCTATTCAGTTTAGTGACTTTGAACGTGAAGCTAGGCAGAAGGCGATGCAATTAGCTATTTTAAAAGGGATGAAAGGTGCTACTCAGCAACACCACTACATCACGCCTGAGACGATCGGTGTTTTTATAGGTTATCTCATTACTAAATTTGTAGGTGGTCAAAATTCATATCGACTGTTTGACCCAGCATCTGGTTCGGGTAACTTATTATTAACTATTTTGAATCAACAACAAAATATGGAGGTTGATTCGTACGGAAGTGAAGTTGATCCAACATTAATTAGGTTAGCTTTCAACAACACTAATCTACAAGAGCGAGAGATTGAGTATTTCCATCAGGATAGCTTGAAGCCTATACTTTTAGAACCAGTTGATGTGATTGCTTCTGATTTACCTGTTGGTTACTATCCTGATGATGATACAGCGAGCTCTTATGAATTAAAAGCAGAAGAAGGTCACTCTTTTGCACATCATCTCTTTATCGAGCAAAGCATTAAATATACTAAGGAAGCAGGTTACTTATTTTTTGTAGTACCAAGCTTTCTTTTTGAAAGTGAGCAAAAAGACCAGCTTCAATCTTACTTAAAAGAGCATGTACACATTGTAGGTGTATTAGAACTACCGAAATCGATGTTCCAAAATGAAAAATTTTCAAGAAGCATATTAATATTACAAAAGAAAGGCCCTCAAACTAGGGACCCTAGAAAAGTAATGCTCGCACAATTACCCTCATTTAAAGATGTTGAAGCGACTAATAATGTCATCACTCAAATTGATCAATGGTTTAAGAATGATCGATAAAAAAGGAGTCGTGTTTTATGGGAGAAAAACGCGTCTTAACGGAGATAATGCGCTTTGAACAAGAAGTTGCTTCTTATGTTTCGAATGACTTTGAAAAGGTTTATGAAATATGGGTTCAAGACCAATTTAATAAATTACCCAAACGTGTACAAAGTAAATTCTTCGATAGCGTAGATCAATGGTTACTCTATACTTACACCTTTTTACAAGGTACAAATGCTCAAAACGAATCTTATAATCGAATTCTCCAAGTAGGGAGAACATATGATGAGCATGTAGAGAAAATTGAAGATTTAAGGCACCTGTCAATTGAAAAATTAAATTATTTAACAGACCAACAAGTGGCCAGAAATCGTGTTTATGCCTTTGTCCAAGGAGGAGTATCTGGTGCAGGTGGCTGGCTCTTACTTGGAGTGGACCTGCCCTTGATGATTGGCCTAAATTTAAGAACAGTCCAATTGATAGGAACTTGTTATGGTTATAACATGCACAACCCAATTGAAATGTTGATCGCCCTTAAAGTACTTCACGCCGGAGCTCTCCCTAAAAGACTTCAATATGAAGCTTGGCAAAATTTAAAGCATGATATTGACAAGTATGATTCCCTTATGTCACAAGAAAAGCAACTGACGAACAAAACGTGGATAGAACAACCGTTAAAAAATATCTTTAAGACATTAGCGATTATAATGTTTCGCAAAAAATTGTTTCAAGGTGTTCCTTTAATTAGTGTAGGAATTGGTGCAACTGTTAATTACAAAACAGCTAAAGATATAAGTGATTTTGCTAAACGATTTTACCAATATCGTTTTATTCAAAAATCATAAAAAATTGGGGTTATCCCCCAATTTTTTTACGTTTATCTCATTTACCCATTTCAGGTCTAATGACTAAAACATCGACTTTAGAATATCTAGTGATGTGCTCTGATACACTTCCGATAAAAAAACGCTCTACTGTATTCATTCCTGTGGCTCCGCATATTATTAAATCTGCATTGTGTCGTGGGGCCACTTCTTTTGCGATTTTTACTTTTGGTGAACCATGTTCAAGGTCAGTCACCACGTTGTCAACACCAGCTTCTTCTGCTCGGGTCTGATAAGTTTTTATCAGCTCAAGTGCGTCATTTTGTACTCGGTCTGACACGCTACGATCGTATGCTTCAATCGTTGAATAAACCCGGGTGTCAACAACGTGAGAAATAATTAATTTGGCATGATTACGTTTGGCGATGTCGATTGCTTTTTGAAAAGCAAAGTCCGATGCTTTAGAACCATCTACTGCTATGACAATGTCATGATATTCAAATGCCATATAGACACCTCCTTGTCTTGGTACGTCTATTGTACCATCATTATCAGAATATTCATACTAATATAAATATAGAGTTTGAACTTGTTTCGTTCATTTTCGAAAATAATCATGGTAAAATTAATTTATGGAAGGTCATCATAGTATGATTGGAGGCCTTAATATGAGACATGCTATTATAACAGCTGGAACTAAAGGTTTAGGAAAAAAGATGACAGAACACTTTTTGAACAAAGGGTATAGTGTGACTGCAACATATCGTCACGATCAAGCTAAAGCTGAAGAGCTTTTAGAGGAATTTCCTGAACATAAACATCAATTACATATTGAGCATTTAGATACGATGAACGTTTCGACCATTAACCAGGCAATTGATGGTGCTTATAAACGATTTGGACGAATTGATTGTTTAATTAGTAATGCTGGACCTTATATCTTTGAAAGAAAAAAGCTGTTTGACTATACTGAACAAGAGTGGCATGAGATGGTTAGAGGGAACTTAGATGCTTCTTTTTATTTACTTAAAAAATGCCTACCCATCATGCGATCTCAGCAATATGGACGAATTGTTTTCTTAGGATTTCAAGGTGTAGACCACAGCTCTGGGTGGATTTATCGTTCCGCTTTTGCCTCAGCAAAGGTTGGTTTAGCATCCTTAATGAAGACAGTTGCACTAGAAGAAGCAGAAAACAAAATTACCGCTAACATGGTTGCTCCAGGTAAAGTCATTGACGAAATGAAAGAAGCAAACATTGTAAGCAGTAAGAAGATCACAACAACTGAAACACCAATTGGTAGACCAGGAACAGGTGAGGATATCGCGAGAGTAGTCGGTTATTTAAGTGACGAAGATTCGGATATGATTACAGGTTCTGTCGTTGAAGTGACTGGCGGATTAGACGTTATTCATCGTCATTTATAAATCAGTTTCCACTTTTTTTGTAATCATGTTATAGTAAAAGCGGTTACATAAAATATATATTAATAAATGTAGGAGGATTAGTTATGAGAATTGGAGTACCTAAGGAAATAAAAAATAATGAAAACCGTGTCGCATTGACTCCTGCGGGGGTTATGAGTTTAATAAAAGCGGGTCATGAACTTTATTTAGAGACAAACGCAGGTGAAGGTTCAAATTTCACTGATGAGCAATATAAAGAAGCTGGTGCAACGATCGTTTCAACAGCGAAAGAGGCTTGGAGTCAGGAGATGGTTATGAAAGTAAAGGAGCCATTACCTGAAGAGTATGATTACTTCTATGAAGGATTAATTTTATTTACTTATTTACACTTGGCCGCAGAGCCTGAATTAACAAAAGCTTTAACTGAGAAAAAAGTAGTCGGGATTGCGTATGAAACAGTTGAATCAAACCAAGGGACATTACCATTATTAACACCAATGAGTGAAGTCGCTGGACGTATGTCTTCTCAAATTGGTGCACAATTTTTAGAAAAATCACGTGGCGGTAAAGGTATTCTGTTAAGTGGAATTCCAGGAGTATCACGTGGTAAAGTAACTATTATTGGTGGCGGTGTAGTTGGTACGAACGCTGCTAAAATTGCAGTCGGGTTAGGTGCTGATGTAACGATCATTGACTTAAGTCCTGAACGTCTACGTGAACTAGATGATATTTTTGGTAATCAAATTAAAACAGTGATGTCTAACCCATTAAATATCGAAGAACACGTAAAACATTCAGATCTACTTATTGGTGCCGTACTAATTCCAGGCGCTAAAGCACCTAAGCTTGTTACCGATGCAATGATTCAACAAATGACTCCAGGTTCTGTCATTGTTGATGTAGCTGTTGACCAAGGTGGTATTGTTGAAACGGTTGATCGTATTACAACACATGACGATCCTACTTATGAGAAACATGGTGTTCTTCATTATGCTGTAGCGAACATGCCTGGTGCTGTTCCTAGAACGTCAACGATTGGTTTAACGAACGTCACAGTTCCTTATGCATTACAATTAGCAAATAAAGGATTTAAACAAGCGGTATTAGATAATGCTAACCTTTCTAAAGGGGTTAACACTTTAGATGGCTATGTTACATATAAAGCCGTAGCTAGCGCTCATGATTTAGACTATAAAGATTTAAATGATTTATTATAGGTTTTAATTTAAGCTCTGTTGAAGCCCGTTATTGTAATTGTATTCACGTTAGGCTGGATGCTTTTTAGACGAACCGGATTTCTCTAGTGTAGATGTAGACCAACAAAAGCAGATTTGAAGTGGATCTGTTTAATAGAGCCAATTATTTATAAACTGAGGATGGGATATAAACTTAAAGGAGTATAAAGACGAACGATTTACTAATTTTCAATGGTTGCTTAGCATTCATCAAATTTTAGTAGTTCGGATTTTATACCGATCCTTTTGTCCCATCCTCGTTGTTAATTAAAGCATTTTTAACTGTTTTGGATATTGAGTAAGCCTCCTTGGACCATCTTCAGTCATTAACACATCATCTTCAATTCTAACTCCACCAACTCCTGGTACGTATATTCCAGGTTCAATAGTAAAGGCCATTCCAACTTGTAGTGGGGCTTCATTATTAGAAGCCATTGACGGGAATTCATGAACGTCAATTCCAATACCGTGTCCAACCCGGTGTGTAAAGTATTCCCCGTAGCCAGCATCTTCAATCACTCGACGGCAAGCTTGGTCAATATGGCCGAGTGGTGTACCTACTTCACATACTTCAAGTGCCTTTTCTTGCGCTTTTAAAACAGTTTCATAAATTTCTTTATATTTATAATCGATGTTGCCGACAGCTACAGTACGTGTAATGTCTGAGCAGTAACCATTATAAACAACGCCGAGGTCCATTAAAACAAAGTCACCGTCTTCAATCACTTTAGTGCTTGGTGTACCATGTGGTGCTGAAGTTTTAGCACCTGATAAAACAAGAGTCGAGAATGACATATGTCTGATTCCTTTTTCTTTTAATGCGTATTCGACTTCAGCAATGATTTCTAGTTCTGTTTTACCAGGTTTAATATGGCTGAAAGCTGTCTCAATACCAAAGTCCGCAAAACGAGCCGCTTCTTCCAAAATTTTAGCTTCTTCCTCATCTTTGATGACTCTTAATTCATTTAATAGCTTCTGAGCGTGTACGACTTGTCCACTTCCCATTAAACTTTGAATCTGTTTAAAGCGTTCAACATTTAAATGGTCTTCTTCAACGGCGATGTTAAGAGGAATTCCATTGGCATCTTCTAACCATGTTCCAATTTTTACCCAAGGGTTTTCGTGATCAAAATAAGTAATCGTCTCATCTGTCCAACCAGCATTTTTAATATCTTCTAATTCTAAAGCAGGAGCAATAATTACCTTCCTTCCATGAACATCTATGTATAAAGCAATCAAACGTTCATGCGCTTCAGCATAGAGATTACTAAAGTAAAATACATTAGCTTTTGAAGTAATAAAAATCCCTTCAAAATCATTTTCCTTTAACCTTTCAATCAATCGATTAATTCTATTCTCCATAATTTTCACCCCTAAAAAGTTTATCCTATATGTGTTATCTTAACGGATAAAGGGAAATAAATGAATGATAGAGAAGTAATTACTTAAGAAAAATTTTAAAAATTCAGGAGGTTGATTGTGATGAAAGTATCTTTTCATGGCCATTCAGTAGTAAAAGTCGAAACACCGAACCATACGATTTTAATTGATCCATTTATTTCTGGAAATGATTCTTGTGATTTAGAGGTTGAGGGCTTAAAAGCTGATGTCATCTTATTAACTCACGGACATAATGACCACGTAGGTGATACAGAACAAATTGCTAAAAAGAACGATGCTCTAGTGGTTGCACCATTTGAATTAGCTACTTACTTAGGAAATAAAGGGTTAAATACTCACCCAATGCATATTGGAGGAGGTCATCAATTTGACTTCGGTCATGTGAAATTAACACAAGCTTTCCATGGCTCATCTTATGATGAAGAAGATGGTACTATCGTGTATACAGGTATGCCAGCTGGTATTCTATTAACTATTGAAGATAAAACAATATACCATGCCGGTGACACCGCATTATTCTCTGATATGAGATTAATTGGTGACTTAAATGAGATTAATTTAGCGTTCCTACCAATAGGAGACAACTTTACAATGGGTCCAGAAGATGCGAAATTAGCAGCTGATTGGATTAAAGCTGATAAAGTGGTACCCGTTCACTACAACACGTTCCCGTTAATAGACCAAGATGGTGAAGCGTTTGTTCATTCATTACAATCTGGTGTTGGTCATGTCATGAAGCCTGGTGATGAATTAGAGTTATAATACTTAGCCCATCTTTAAATTGAAGAATAAAACCGTTCGTGATGGTTTAACGTCGCGAATGGTTTTATTAATGAGGTTGGCTGTATCTACTCCATTATTGTTGTTTTCTTATTAATTTTTTTATCGTATAACAAAGGGAAATTGCTCAACTATATAACAGAAGGTATAATAGTAGCTATATATGAATGCGGAAGAAATTGGGTGATTCGGATGAGTACAAAGCATGAACAAATTTTGAATTACATAGAATCGCTGCCAGTTGGGATGAAAATCTCAGTCAGAGCAGTTGCAAAAGAGTTAGATGTTAGTGAAGGTACTGCTTACCGTGCGATTAAAGAAGCAGAGAATATTGGCTATGTTAGTACGATTGAGCGTGTAGGGACGATTCGAATTGAACAAAAACGAAAAGAAAACATTGAGAAACTTACTTTCGCTGAAGTGGTAAATATCATTGACGGCCAAGTATTAGGTGGAAGAAGCGGTTTGCATAAAACGTTAAATAAATTCGTCATTGGTGCTATGAAGCTAGAAGCAATGATGAAATATACCGAAAAAAGCTCGCTATTAATCGTTGGTAACCGTGTTAAGGCGCAAGAGAAAGCGTTAAATGCCGGAGCTGCAATATTAATTACAGGTGGTTTTGATACAACAGATTATGTCAAAGGCTTAGCCGATCGCTACGAATTACCGGTGATTTCTTGTTCATATGATACGTTTACAGTCGCTGCCATGATTAACCGGGCTATTTATGACCAATTAATCAAAAAAGAAATAGTGATCATTGATGACATTTATACACCAATTGATGAGACTCATGTCTTGTATGAAGATGATTTAGTTTCAACATGGCATGCATTAAACGACCAAACGAAACATAGCCGGTATCCTGTTGTCAATAAACAAAACCAGGTTGTGGGAGTTGTGACATCGAAGGATATCATTAATAAACGAATTGATTTGAAGATAGAAAAAGTTATGACAAAAAAGCCTATTGTTACTAAAGTAACGACTTCTTTAGCAAGTGCTGCGCATACTATGGTATGGCAAGGCATTGAAATGATGCCAGTAGTTGATGAGGGTTATACATTCCAAGGGGTAATTAGTCGCCAAGATGTCATTAAAGGTCTACAAAGTAGTCAACGCCAACCGCAAATTGGGGAAACAATTGATGATTTAATTCATAAGCAGCTATACTCTCATGGAGATCTAAATGAATTCTCAACCGAAATAACACCTCAAATGACAAATCAATTAGGAACATTGTCATATGGTGTTTTTGCCTCGTTAGTAACAGAGGCTTGTAATCAAACGATGAAAAAAGAAAAAACAGGTGACATGGTGATTGAAAACTTATCAATCTTCTTCATGAAACCTGTCCAAATTGGAAGTCAATTAAGTGTATTGCCAGAGATACTGGAACATGGTCGAAAGTTTGCTAAGATCGATGTTCAAGTATTGTCTGATAACGAATTGGTTGGAAAAGCAATGGTAATGACTCAGTTTATTAATCGTTAGCCTAGGTCACCTGCTGCCTCAGCTTTTAAAATTTCTTGACGATAATGTTTGAATATTTTATACCCATATACAATTTGAGCTACACCTAACGCTAAAAATATAATGGTAATAAATAGAGCAAATTGAGATTGATAATGAGCATATTGATTCATTCCAAAAGTAGAAATAAACAGCCCTAAGGCAATGCGTGCTTTACCATTGGTGTAGTGCATATATAATGGATTTTTATAATTTAAAATTCTTACTTTGAAATATAAATATAAAACAATGGATACGACAAAGATGCTAATTAATATTGGCAAAGTTAACTCTCCTTTATTGTTCTTCAGCTCGAATCTATTGTAACGATTTTTTATTTAAAATGCTAGTGTATTGCGATAGAAAGGATGCTTACTGTGAAAGAAAAAATTATCAATTCGATCAATCAATATCATACCATTATTATCCATAGACATGTTAGACCTGACCCAGATGCTTACGGTTCCCAAGTCGGGTTAGCTAAAATGATCGAAGCGACTTACCCAAATAAAAAGGTATACGTTGTTGGTGAAGAGGATCCTTCTTTAAATTACTTGGCACGTTTGGATGAAATGCCAGATGAGAAATACGAAGGTGCTCTTGTTATTGTTTGTGATACAGCCAATGAAGAAAGAATATGTGATCAACGTTATACACAAGGAGACAAATTAATTAAAATTGATCATCACCCAAACCGTGAACCGTATGGAGATTTAATGTGGGTGGATACAGAAGCTTCTTCAACAAGTGAAATGATTTATGAGTTATATTTAGAAGGTAAATCTGATGGATGGAAATTAAATAAAGAAGTAGCGAGGCTTTTATATGCGGGCATTGTTGGAGATACTGGCCGGTTTTTATTCCCAAGTACGACTGAGCGTACCTTTAATGCCGCACAAGAGTTAGTAACGTACAATTTTGATCGTAAAGCGTTGTATGACAATATGTATCAAGTATCTTTAAACATTGCTAAGTTTAAGGGTGAATTACTTAGTTCAATAGAGCCACGTGAAAGTGGTTTAGCTGTTTTTAAGTTACCCAAAGATTTACTTGATCGATATGAGGTTTCAGCAGATGAAACACATACTTTTGTCAGTATTGCTGGTGATATAAAAGGTATTCATGCGTGGGTGTTCTTCGTTGAGGAAGAAGGTGTAATTAGAGTCAGGTTAAGATCAAAAGGCCCTGTAATTAACGAGGTCGCGGCAAAGTTTAATGGCGGTGGTCACCCCATGGCCTCAGGTGCCAAAGTATTTAGTTGGGAAGAAGCGGATGAGATGGTTAAGGCTTTAGACCAAGTTTGCTTAAATTTTGAAAATAACCCTTCATGAAGGTTTTAATAAGTCCTCACTGAACGTGGCCAAAAGCAATGAACTTGATTAAAATAAGCATCCTATCTTAAGCTCTAAATTGTGTTGTGTTAGAGCTCAAAAACGAAGACACCACGCCTATGTGTGGTGTCTCCAATAAGTATTATTAGTTTCGTGGAATAAACCAGCAACCAATATCAGTTTGATCTTCATAAATATCTAGATTGTTAGAATAAATTCTGCGCTTCACTAATCGGATGAGTTCTTCAGTTTCTGCATAAGCAGAGTAGCCGTTCAAAAGTCGATCAACCTTCTCGTTTGCAACACGTGTTTTACAAACAACAAACATATAACACTCACCTCTTTTGTAAATCACCCACAAAAAAGTTAAATGGGTCTAACTATATTGTAACCCAATACTTTAGAAATATAGCTTTTTTGACAAAACTTTCATAAATACGTCAAAATATGTTGCTGAAATGTCGTTATGATCCTGTAATATGGGTATCAATTGTAATGATGAGTGTAGGAGAGATCGTGATATGCCTTACTTCTAATTCATATTGAATGTCTCTAATATCATAAACTTTGTTTTCGATTGTCCTCATTAATAACTCTCTTTGTTCAGATACTGACTCAATGTTTCTTCCCATTATAGTTTGTAGTTCTTGTAGGACGTTTTCATTTAATTCGTGTAAGGTGAAACGGTCGAGGTCAATTTCATCAGAGTTACTCCATTCTAACTCGATGTCTTGAATTGTCAATCGTCTTTCGTTTGCCCGGTTTAAATCATCCTTATCTTGCTTTAATAACTCATTTTCTTGTTGTACTTGGTTTAATTCATTCCGTATGGCTAAATTATCTTCAATCCACCTTTCTGTATGTTGACCATATACGTATAGGAAAAACATATACCCAATAACAACTCCAGTTAAGATCCCAATAAAGAAAGCTTGCCATTTTGTCTTTTTATAAAATGGGGGAATATGCATATTAAATGTCCCCTTGAGTAATCCAGCTTATTAACATGAGAGCAGATTTAACACCGCCCATAGCAGTGATGATTAGTAAAATTTGTCTGAATAAATCTACAGTAGATGCTTCAAATATACCTTTTTCAAAAGTTGAAATAGCATCAAATGTACCACCTATTGCAGCTACAATTGCCCAAATTCTTAACTTTTTCGCTGCTAATAGCATTTCAGAAATTGGTGGTTGTCCAGTTAAGTATGCACTTAAACTGCCAAATAATGCTCCACCTGTTAATACGCCAAAAGCTATGAAGAAACATTTGATAATTGAGGCTATAAATCGTTCTTCCATATGATCTACTACCTTTCAGTGTACAAGTTGTCTTATAAACTATATGTTTTTTGAAGCTTTTATATGTGAATGATTTCAACTTATATGTTTGTTAGATATAATAAAGTTATAGACTAAAATAGATTCACATGATTGAAGGTGAATATTGATGGACTTTGTTCATTTACAAGTACATAGTAGTTATACGTTAATGCAAAGTGCAGTTAATATAGAAAAGTTAGTAAAAAAGGCAAGTGAGAAGCAGTTTAAGGCGCTTGCTTTAACTGATGAAGAAGTGTTGCATGGTTCATATCAATTTGTGAAACTGTGTGAACAATACGGTATTAAGCCAATATTAGGCATGACTTGTTCTGTTTATTTGCCAGATGAACAACGCCCTGCTCGTTTTATCTTATTGGCTAAAGATGAAAAAGGGTATCAATCGTTAGTTCGTTTAACAAATGATTTACATGTTAATGGGAAAAAGCTAACTTTGAAAGATTTAGCTAATTTAGAAGATATCATTCCAATTATTTCTTTTTACAACACTTTTATGGAAGAATTAATATATTTATCTGAATTTAACCGGTTAGCTCAGTTAGTAGAGTTAGTCGATGAGTCTTTTGAACAGTGGTACATTAATGTTCAACCGAATCAACAAGGTCATGTTATAACATGGTTACATAATGAAGGATCACAATATCTTGACCACTCGGTTGTTACAGATGATGTCCGTTATGTTGAAGGTAAAGATCGAATTGGATATGACGCATTAAAAGCGATTAAGCATAATGCAACGATCCAACAAAATGCTTCAACAGCGGATTCAGCAACATATTTAAAGACACTAGAAGAATACGATCAGTCATTTACTCAAGAATGGAAAGAGGCTATTAAAAGAACAAATGATATTGCCTTTAAATGTCACATATCGATGTCACAAAAATGGTTCACATTACCGACATTTCCTAAAGAACAAGAGAACCAAACTTCTGTGGCCATGTTAAGTGACATTTGTTATAAAGCATTACAATTAAAATATGGTGACGAACAACAGAAAGCAGCGGAATCTCGCCTTCTCCACGAGCTTTCCATAATCAATAGCATGGAATTCGCTGATTACTTTTTAATTGTTTGGGATCTAGTTAAATATGCGAAACAATCTGATATATTAACAGGTCCTGGTCGTGGTTCAGCAGCTGGTTCTATCGTTGCTTATTTACTAAATATTACCGAGGTAGACCCAATTAAGCATGACTTATTATTTGAACGATTTTTAAATCCAGAAAGACAATCAATGCCTGATATTGATATTGACTTTTCTGATTATCGTCGAGATGAAGTATTACATTATGTCAAAAGAAAATATGGCCAAGACCATGTCGCTAAGATTATTACATTTGGGACTTTTCAGGCTAAGTCAGCGATTCGTGAATTAAGTAAAGTATTTCAGATTAAAAAAGAGCAATTAACATATTTATTAAAACAACTCCCTCAACAAATGACATCTCTTAAGCAAGTAGTCATAAATAATGAGGGTTTAAAGCAGTATATTAAACAATCCGATACATTAATTAAAATGTTTCAAGCTGCTATGGTAATAGAAGGCTTACCACGCCACCATTCTGTTCATGCAGCAGGGGTTATTATTAGTGATCAACCCCTTCTTGGGCGAGTGCCAATGTTTAATGGGGATGATGGTGTATTATTAACTCAACTTCCGATGAATGAATTAGAATCGCTAGGGCTTTTGAAGATGGACTTCCTAGGGTTAAGAAACTTAACACTAATCGAAAGAATGATGAAGCAAATTAATGAACGCGAGGGAAAGACCCTAACACTTAATCAAATCCCACAACAAGATCTAAAAACGTTTAAACTGTTACAGAAAGGGTTTACAACCGGTGTTTTCCAACTAGAATCTGATGGTATGAAAAGTGCATTGCGTTCAATCAAACCGACTACATTTGAGGATATTGTGGCTGTAATTTCACTTTATCGACCTGGTCCAATGCAATTTATCGAGACCTTCTCAGAACGCAAGCATGGTAAAAGTCCGACTGAATATGTTCATGACGATTTAAAACCTGTTTTAAAAGAAACATTTGGTGTATTAATATATCAAGAACAAATTATGCAAATTGCTAGTCGATTAGCAGGTTTTTCACTGAGTCAAGCTGATTTGTTACGGCGAGCTATAAGTAAAAAAGACCGAGGATCAATCGACAGGCTAAGAAGTGCTTTTATAAATGGTTCAACTAAAAGGGGATACGACCTAGCGGTATCAGAGCAGATCTTTGATTGGGTTGAACGGTTTGCTGATTATGGTTTTAACAAAAGTCACGCTGTTGCATACTCTATGATTTCATACCAGATCGCCTATTTTAAAGCTAATTTTCCGGCGTATTTTTATGCTGAACTCCTAACATCTATGATGCATGATTCAAATAAATTAGAACGATATATGAAAGAAGCTAGGCAAATTGGATTAAAAGTGCTCCCACCATCGATAAATGAAAGTTTTGGTAAATTTACTGTTAAAGATTCTAACACCATAAGGTTTGGATTATTAGCGGTTAAAGGGTTTGGTAAGCAGGCTTACGAAGAGATTATTCGTGCTAGAAAACAAAAGCAATTTAGAAGTTTGTTTGATTTGTGCCAGCGTGTCTCATTACAAGTCGTTAATCGACCGATCATAGAATCTTTAATTGTTGTAGGAGCTTTAGATGATATTCATCCGAATCGCGCTCAATTGTTAGCCTCGATCGTTCAGGCGATGGACCAGGGTGAATTATTTTCAGCTATGGATGACCAATTCAGCTGGGATGATGACTTATTTAATATCGAAGTAGAGTATACAGATGTAGATTCTTTCCCTATCTTAAAGGAGTTAAGTATGGAAAAGGAAGTTATGGGATTCCGAATTAGTGAGCACCCTTTAAGTCGTATTAGAAGAACTTTAACTAGACAAGGTAATCAAACTATAAGTCAAGTTGTAAAGCAAAAGTTAAAAAGTCAACATCAATTAATCGCTTCAATTAGTCGGTTAAAGCCAATACGCACTAAAAGAGGTGAGCAAATGGCGTTTTTAACATTAGAAGATGAGACGAGTGATATTGGCTGTGTCATCTTTCCTAAATTATACCGGGAAGTAGGGCGCGAATTATCTGAGGAACAAATGGTACAAGTTTATGGTAAAATCGATGAGAGGCAGGGAAGTAAACAAATTATTATTCAGTCGATCAAGCCGTTTGATTTTGAGTCAGTTCCTAAAGACAGTCATCAACAATTATTCATAAAGTTACTTCCAGGCGATGAAACAGAACAACTGAACTATATTAAAACGGTTAGTAATCAGTTTTCTGGTACATCACCCATTGCTGTTTACTCTTTAAGTTATAGAAAGGTTTTTAAGCTTTCACCTCAGTTTGATATTGTAATTAATGGGGAAAGCTTAGAGGTATTAAGGGATTATTTTGAAAAAGACCACGTCGTTGTTCGAAACCTCAGTATGTAAGGTGTTAGGGTTATAGATTGAATTATTGAGTGAAAACTAACACTTTACATGCAAATCCTATTTGTTATAATAAATTCGGTTAGTGGTCAGACCATTTTTTTAAATGCAAAGGAGCGGTATAAGTGGCTAACTTAAAAGCAGAAGCATTACACATTCATAAGGCAAATCAAGGAAAACTTGCAACACACTCTAAGGTTCCAATTAACAACGCGAGAGATTTAAGTTTAGCTTATTCACCAGGAGTTGCTGAGCCTTGTAAAGCAATTTACGATAATAAAGAATTAGTTTATGACTATACAATGAAAGGCAATATGGTAGGAGTAATAACTGATGGCTCTGCTGTATTGGGCTTAGGTAATATTGGCGCAGAAGCTTCTATACCTGTTATGGAAGGGAAATCAGCTTTGTTCAAAGGATTTGCAGGGGTTGATTCGTTCCCAATTGCATTAAATACACATGATGTTGATGAGTTTGTACAAGCAGTTAAATTAATGGAGCCGACATTTGGTGGCATTAATTTAGAAGACATTGCAGCACCAAACTGTTTCATTATAGAAGAACGTTTGAAAAAAGAAACTAACATACCTATTTTTCATGACGATCAACATGGTACAGCCATTGTAACAGTAGCAGGCTTAATCAATGCATTAAAGCTTTCGGGGAAAAGTTTTTCTGAGGTTAAAGTAGTAGCAAATGGAGCAGGCGCTGCGGGAATAGCGATTATTAAATTGCTCTATAACTTTGGTGTTCGAGACATGATTATGTGTGATTCAAAAGGTGCAATTTTTGAAGGTCGTACATATGGGATGAACGACGTAAAAGACGAAATTGCTAGAATGACAAACAAAGACCGAAAAGAAGGTTCGTTAGATGAAGTCATGAAAGATACTGATATCTTTATTGGTGTATCAGTAGGTGGTATTTTATCTAAAGAGATGGTTGAAAGCATGAATGATGATCCGGTTATTTTTGCAATGGCAAACCCAGACCCAGAAATTATGCCAGAAGACGCAAAAGAAGCAGGAGCAAGCGTCATTGGTACAGGACGTTCTGACTTTCCAAACCAAGTTAATAATGTTTTAGCATTCCCAGGTATTTTCCGCGGGGCATTAGATGTTCGTGCTACTCGTATAAACGAAAAAATGAAAGTAGCTGCAGCAGAAGCGATCGCTTCTCTAGTTACCGACCAAGAATTGTCACCTGACTATGTCATTCCTGAGCCATTTGATTCAAGGGTTGCGCCTTTCGTTGCTGGAGCAGTTGCTAAAGCTGCAATGGAATCAGGTGTTGCAAGAATCAATGTTGACCCAGAAGATGTTATTAGACATACAGAGCGATTAACAGATATTAATCAAAGCTAATTAACAGTTTGTTCGAGGTGCGTAAAATGACGAATCAATCTAAGGTAAAAGTTTATCAAGAAGTATTAAATAAAATTCGTCACTTCATAGAAGAGCATGAATTAACAGACGGTGATCGTTTACCATCAGAGCGTGAGTTGTCAGAGCAACTTAATGCTAGTCGAGCTTCAATACGAGAGGCCTTAAGAGCGATTGAGTTATTAGGGTTGATTGAAACGCGCCATGGTGAAGGGACTTTTTTACGCACCTATAAGCCTTATCATTCAGTTGAATTATTATCGACATTCGTACTAAGGGAAGTTAAAACAAAGCATGAATTGTTAGAGGTGAAATTTTTACTTGAACAACTCTGCTTAAACCAATTATTACTAAGTGAAAATTGGGACCCATCAAACTTAAGACAAGTTTTAGACGAATCTAATGATTTACATACTGATTTATTTTTACAACTGTTTCAAACTTATGGGAATCAATTGTTTTTGAAGATTTGGCATTTAGTAACCGGTTTTATTCAATCAATAGATACTTCAACTGTTAAAGAAACTCACTATATAGAATTAATCAATTTAATAAAGAGTGGCCAGATAAATCAAGCCATAGATTATCATGCTTCCATATACCGTCAGTTTTAGTAAGATTGTGTTAAGCCAATAAAATTTCGACAGTCTTTTTAGTTCTAATAAGTTATCATTTGAGAGTGTCCGGGCTAAAGGAGGAATCAGCTTGATAAAGGATATATTTAATAAGAAAAGAAAGTATGCCACAATTACGAAACAAGAAGAACATGAGGACGTTCCTGAAGGCCTAATGGTTAAGTGTCCTTCGTGCCGTAAAATCTATTACCGAAAAGAAATTGAAAAGAACCTGTTAACATGCCCAAACTGTGACTATCATCACCAAATGTCAGCACCGGAACGAATAGGTCATTTACTAGATGAAGGGTCATTTGAAGAGTGGGATCAAGATTTGGTTTCTGAAAACCCATTACAGTTCCCTGATTACCTAAAGAAGATTGAAAAAGACCAGAAGAAAACAGGAATTAACGAAGGTGTTGTGACAGGAAAAGGAACGATTAATGGTAACCTAACGGCAATTGCTGTGATGGATGCACGCTTTCGCATGGGAAGCATGGGGTCTGTTGTAGGAGAGAAAATAGCTCGTGCGATTGAACGCGCTAATGAACTACAAATACCATTAATATTATTTACAGCTTCTGGTGGAGCAAGGATGCAAGAAGGTGTTTTAAGCTTAATGCAAATGACTAAGACATCAGTTGCCTTAGAGCGGTTTGATCGTTCTGGTGGGTTGTTTATTTCTTATATGACCAATCCAACAACAGGTGGTGTATCAGCAAGCTTTGCCTCTTTAGGTGATTATAACTTTGCTGAACCTCAAGCATTAATCGGATTTGCAGGCCGGAGAATTATTGAACAAACCATACGCGAGAAACTTCCAGACGATTTCCAAACAGCTGAGTTCCTGTTTAAACATGGACAATTAGACCGCGTGATACCTCGTCATGAAATGAAGGGCACGCTCTCTACCATTTTAGAAATCCACCAAATTGGAGATGGAATTAAATGAAGCATGTATTACCATTCGAAAAACCCGTAGTTGAATTAAGACAAAAAATCGCTGAGTTAAAAAACTTTACTAGCGAAAGTGATGTTGATTTAACTGAAGAGATTGCTACATTAGAAAGTCGTTTAGAACGTTTAGAACAAGAAGTATATGGAAATATGACGCCATGGGATCGAGTACAAATGGCCCGCCATGCAGAGAGACCCACAACACTTGATTATATTAATCAAATCTTTACCGACTTTTTAGAAATGCATGGTGATCGTTATTATGGGGATGATGAAGCTATTGTTGGTGGTATTGCTAAATTTCAAGGTCAGCCAGTAACAGTTATCGGGCATCAACGCGGTAAAGATACAAAGGACAACTTACGTCGGAACTTTGGTATGCCTCACCCAGAAGGCTATCGTAAAGCGTTACGTTTAATGAAACAAGCAGAAAAATTTAACCGCCCTATTATTACGTTTATAGATACTAAAGGAGCTTATCCTGGTAAAGCCGCAGAAGAACGCGGACAAAGTGAAGCTATTGCCAAGAACTTAAGGGAAATGGCTGGATTAACCGTACCAGTTATTTGTGTTGTAATTGGCGAAGGAGGTAGTGGTGGCGCATTAGGTATTAGTGTCGGCGATCGCCTTTATATGCTTGAAAACTCCACATACTCTGTTATTTCACCAGAGGGTGCGGCTGCCTTACTATGGAAAGATTCTAACTTAGCTCAAAAGGCAGCAGAATCGATGAAAATCACTTCCTATGACCTAAAAGAATTAGAAGTGATTGATGAGGTGATTGATGAAATCCAAGGTGGGGCTCACCGAGATTTAGAAAAACAATCTGAATCAATCGCTTATTATATTAAACGTAGTTTAACAGAATTAAATGGATTAATGACTGACGAATTGTTAGACAAGCGTTGGGAAAAATATAAAAAGATTGGTGCTGTTACATCAGTTGTTCAATCATAAAGATGGAGCTGTTTATCAGCTCCGTTTTTTATTTCGGCTCTACAATATTTGTTGGGGTAGAGACACAATTCAGAGTGAGGTTTTGGATGGCGGCCGCCCGGCGTCAGGTGATCCGCTCTCGGTGGACGCTTGCACCCAAAGGGCACAAGTGCAACATCTGCTTAAACTTCCCTACGGTCGTTTGTCGCAGTGTTTTCTTTGCCGCAGCACGGCTCAGGGCCAAACAGCCTCATCGATTAGACATCGTAGTGTTTTGCACCGAGGAAGCTTACTTCGGAGCGTTACTAGCGAGACACGGGTGCATTCCTCGGAAGAAAAACATTTCCTTTAGGGGTCTCAGAGACGAGTGCTGTTCCCGTGACGACCCGGACGGTCTAATGTCGACGCCTGCCACAGGACGTACTTACACAGGATGTGGTGGCTTCCGCGTAGCAAACACGACGTTTTAAGATTTTAGCGGAAGGACCTAAATGTTAGTCGACCAGGCGTCGCCACCTACGGCTTCTCACCTGCCACAACTCAGCGGTTTGATAAGAAAAAAAAGCACGCAAACTCCTTATTTGTTATCCTTGTTTTATACCAACAAAACAAAAACAAAAGGAGTTGCGTGCATATGCATCATAACATAACATTACCAGGGTCGGAAAACTTACATGTGATCGATACAAGAGAAGAGAACGACCATTTATCATATTTATGCATAAAGCCCACGTGAGATGACATCATGCCCTATTTGTCAAACCCAAACGGAAAAGGTTCATGATCATCGTTGGCAAAAGTCTTATTGCATCATAAGTATAAACATGTACAAGGACACATGGCATAAATAAGGAGTGCCCTTAGCGGGTACCCCAACATTTGACTTAGAACCAACTTTTATAAGTGAGTTAAGTCTATTGTTTATCCTTTATTTTTTTGTATAATAGTGTTTCAAAAATCTTGTATAGTACTGATCACTATTTAAATGCGTGGCATTTCAAAACAATTTAATTTAAAATATATATTACGATTTAAAGATAGCAAATGAGGTGTATATGATGAAAGCAATAGGAGTATTAACAAGTGGCGGTGACGCTCCTGGTATGAATGCAGCAATCCGTTCTGTAGTCAGAAGTAGCATCTACCATAACATTAAAGTGTACGGTATTTATTATGGTTATCAAGGGCTTATTGACGGAAATATTGAAGAACTAACGATAGGTTCTGTTGGTGATATTATTCAAAAGGGCGGTACAATGTTATACTCTTCACGTTCAGAAGAATTTAAAACCTCAGAAGGTCAACAAAAAGCAATTGAACAGTTAAGAAAGCATGATATCGACGGACTTGTTGTTATAGGTGGTGACGGCTCTTTTAAAGGTGCCTCGAAACTAACTGAACAAGGATATCCGTGTATTGGTGTACCGGGGACAATTGATAACGATATACCAGGAACTGACTATACGATTGGGTTTGATACAGCACTAAACACGGTTATTCAAGCAGTGGATAAAATTAGAGATACTGCGACCTCACATGAGAGAATTTATGCTATTGAAGTGATGGGTCGTGATGCAGGTGATCTGGCATTATGGGCTGGGTTAGCTGGTGGTGCGGAAAGTATTTTAATTCCAGAACGAGACACGAATGTTGATGAAGTGTTGAAAAAGATTAAACGAGGTCATGATCGTGGAAAACGCCATAGCATCATTATTGTTGCTGAAGGGGTAGGTAGTGCAGTAGACTATGCTGAGAAGATTCAAGATGAACTTGATTTATCAACCCGTGTTACAGTATTAGGCCATACTCAACGTGGTGGTTCACCAACCGGAAATGATCGTGTATTAGCTAGTCGTTTAGGTGCTTTTGCTGTCGAATTATTGTTAGACAGTCAAGCTGGTCGAATGGTTGGTATTGAAAAAGGACAATTAGTTCACCATGATATTATTGAAACACTGCAAAAAGAACATAACATTGATGAAGATCTTTACCGATTATCCAATCAACTATCCATATAAGACAGATTTTATAAAACATTAGGAGGAAACAGTCCATTATGAAAAAAACTAAGATTGTATGTACAATTGGACCAGCATCTGAATCAATTGAAACATTAAAGCAGTTAATTGATGCTGGCATGAACGTTGCGAGGTTGAATTTTTCCCATGGTGATTATGATGAACATCGTGCAAGGATTCAAAATATTCGACAAGCAGCAAAAGAACTAGGAACTACTGTCGGGATCCTATTAGATACGAAAGGTCCTGAAATTAGAACAGGAACATTTGTTGAAGATGAAGTAGAATTACAAGAGGGTTCAACAGTTTACTTATCGATGGAAGAGGTAGAAGGAACGAAAGAGCGCTTTTCGGTTACTTACCCAGGGTTAATTGAAGATGTAGAACCAGGGAACACGATTCTTTTAGACGATGGTTTGATCGGCTTAGACGTTATTTCAATTGATCATAATAAACAAGAAATTGTAACTAAAGTGATGAATACTGGAATTATTAAAGATAAAAAAGGTGTAAACGTTCCGAATGTAAGTGTTAATCTGCCAGGTATTACTGAAAAAGATGCAAATGATATTACCTTTGGAATTGAAGAAGACATTGACTTTATCGCCGCTTCATTCGTAAGACGTCCATCAGATGTGTTAGAGATTAGAGAACTATTAGAAAAGCATCGAGCTGACCACATTCAAATTATCCCCAAAATAGAAAATCGTGAAGGGGTAGAGAATATTGAACAGGTGATTAAAGTAAGTGATGGTCTAATGGTTGCGCGTGGAGACTTAGGTGTTGAAATACCAGCAGAAGAAGTACCATTAGTACAAAAAGATCTAATCTATCAGTGTAATGTTGCTGGAAAGCCAGTCATTACAGCAACGCAAATGTTAGATTCAATGCAACGAAACCCTCGTCCAACAAGAGCAGAAGCAAGTGATGTTGCAAATGCGATCTTTGATGGAACAGATGCAATTATGCTTTCAGGGGAAACTGCAGCAGGTGATTACCCAGTCGAAGCGGTTAAAACAATGAATAACATTGCCGTTTATACAGAAAATTCTATAGACGAACAAGTATCTGTTAATGCGTACTTAGAACAATTAGATATGACGATTACTGATGCTATTAGCCATTCAGTTGCTAATTTAGCTGAAGACTTAAAGGTCAAAGCAATTGTAACAGCTACAGAAAGTGGTAATACAGCACGTACAGTTTCAAAGTATCGACCAAAGGCTAATATTGTAGCAGTAACATCTAAGGCATACGTTAACCGTCAACTAAGTTTAGTGTGGGGAGTTCACGCTATGCAAGGTGAACAAGTTGATTCGACAGATGAAATGTTAGCTCTAGCTGTAGAAAAAGGGTTAGAGTCTCAACTCTTCCAACATGGTGATCGGATCGTTATTACAGCTGGAGTACCAGTAGGTGAAAGTGGTACAACTAACTTAATTAAAGTCCATGTCGTTGGTGACATTGTTGCGAAAGGACAAGGTATTGGGAAAGTTGGAGCTGCAGGAAAAGCCGTTGTAGCAACCAATATTGCTCAATTAGACAAACATTTTAATGATGGTGATATTATCGTCTCTTATGGAACAGATAAAGAGATGATGCCGTATATTGAACGCTCTGGAGGAATTATAGCTGAAGAAGGTGGCTTAACTAGTCATGCGGCAGTAGTTGGGATCAATGTTGAAAAACCGGTTGTCGTTGGTGTTCAAAATGCAATGAGCTTAATTGAAAATGGTGAAGAAATAACTATTGATCCAACTAATGGTAATATTTATCAAGGTCGTACAACAGTACTGTAATGGAGTAGTTTGTGCTGACTAGCTCGAAAGGAGCATTTAGATGTTTCGTATATTATTCATATTAATAATAGTCACCTCAGCCATTGAGATTGCGTTATTTGTTTGGTTAGGTAACTTATTAAATATTTGGTTTGTATTGTTCGGGATTATTGCCACAGGTTTGTTAGGGGCAGCTTTAGCAAAAAAGCAAGGGTTAGAAACAATAAACAGAGCTAGGTTTGAAATGGAGAGTGGACGAGCCCCTAAAGAGGAGATCTTTGATGGAATTGCAATTTTATTAGGAGCTGTCGTATTATTCACTCCCGGTTTTTTAACAGATGCTTTTGGCTTCATATTATTAATCCCGATTACAAGGCAACCGATTAAACGGTGGGCTAGGCGGATTCTGTACGCGCTGATTAAAAAAGGCTCGGTTACAGTAATTAGAAGGTAAGCTTAAGCTTAGGAGTACACGTATTCTTGACATTCGTGTACTCCTTTAATTTGGTTGTTTGGTGACATAGTTTTTGATGTGGGATAGGACATTAGCCCTCAATAAAGCAACTAAAATAATCATGACTACAGGGCTTAGGAAGATACCAATAAATCCAAATGTACTAATTAATACAAACAGTAAAATAAGTACGAAAAACGGATGAGTTCCTAATTGGGCGCCGATTAACTTTGGCTCTAGTAAGTTACGGATGATAATGATGAATAGTAATAAAAGACTTAGCTGTACCGTTAAAGTGAACTGATCGGTCATAAATAAGTAAATAAGCCACGGAATAAACAAACCGCTAACACCAACTAAGGGAATCAAATCTAAAAACATAGCGACAAATGCTATCGCTAATGCATGTTGAACTGAGAAAAATAGTAGCCCAATATAGACTATTACCCCTGTTATAACAATTAAAAAAAATTGGGCTAATAAATATTTTTTTATTAGGTAAGTGATTTCATTTTTAGTCTCTGAGTAGATGTTTAAAGTATTTTGAGGTAAGTATTGAATAATCTGATGAAACCACTTAGGCCCGTCCTTACTAATGAAGTATGTACCAATTAAAACAAAAAATAATATATACCCACCTTGAACCATGTTGCTTAATTGCAACATTGCTGTTTGAAAGAAGTTAACAACCCATTCTTTGCTCAGTTCTTTCATGGAATTGGTCATATCAGAGAGTAAATTTTTCATCAATTGTTGTGAATCAGGGTGTATAGTTGAAGCAAAATTTTCGATTGTATCATAGACTTGTTCAACCGTGTTAGTCGTATAGTGTTCAAGTTGTTTGAATAAATCTTCTAAAATAGCAGGTGTAGTCATTGTTAAATGTTGTAGTAAATGAATAAACTCAACAATACTTAAAGAAATAATTGAAATAAAACTAATGAAGAAAAAGCATAATACGAATAAAACAGATAAAGCTCTGTTTTTAAATAATAATTGTGCCAAATTCACGATCGGATTAATTAAAAATGCTAAAATAATACTTAATAGGATTGGGAATAGGTAGGAGAAACCTAATGTGATTAAAAGAATTATACCAATTGAAACACCTATTAATTTAGATAAATTAACATAATTCATTTCCATGATAAGACTCCTAATAACCTATTTTAAAATAATAATCAAAGGCTGGTTTTAATTGTGTTATCATCATCGACTTTGTTCTTACTTATACTTTTAGCTCTTGGTTTTATCGCGAAAAACCAAGCCATACTTATAGCCGTTTATATATTGTTAGGAATTAAACTATTAAATCTAGAGGATCGTGTTTTACCGCTGTTTGAATCAAAGGGGATCTTCATAGGTGTTATTATTATTACCATTGCAGTGTTAGTTCCTATTGCTACAGGTGAAATCGGTTTTTCTGAACTGTTTGAAAGCATTAAATCTTACTATGCATGGATTGCAATAGCTGCAGGAGCCTTTGTAGCTTACGTTGCTAAAGACGGTGTTGATTTAATGGCAAGTGACCCACATATAACAGTAGCATTAATTGCTGGAACGATTTTAGGGGTTGTCCTATTTCAAGGTATAGCTGTAGGACCGGTAATTGGTGCTGGAATTGCCTATTTAGTTATGCAAGCTGTAGATGGTTTTATGAAGTTTTTCTCATAAGTTTAAATATGTTTAAATACACATTCTAAGGGAATATATAATAAGAGATATGCAAGATTATCAATATTTATGAATTTTGTATGCTTAAATAGTTTCACTTCCTTGGAATTTTGTTTATAATGGTCATTGGGATGTATAATCATAGCTATGTAAATAGAAGTGTATACATACACACATTTTGTTTTCATTATTTTATAAAGAAGGAGAGATTGTATGTCTAGCACTAAAGGTCTTGAAGGTATTGTTGCAACACAATCATCTATTAGCTCAATTATCGATGACAAGTTAACTTATGTTGGTTATGACATCGATGATTTAACGGAAAATTGTAGCTTTGAAGAGGTTGTTTACTTATTATGGAACCTTAAGCTACCAACACAAGAAGAATTAAATGGATTTAAACAAGAGATTGCTAATGATATGAAAGTGCCTCAAGGGATTATCGATCACTTAAAGGCTTATGATTTAAGTACAGTTCACCCTATGGCTGCATTAAGAACAGCCATTTCGATGTTAGGCTTATATGACGATGAAGCAGACGAAATGACAGAAGAAGCAAATCGTCGTAAAGCACTTCGTTTACAAGCTAAAATCTCGACTATTGTAACAGCATTTGCACGTATTCGTAACGGTAAAGAGCCTGTTGCACCTAAACAAGACTTAAGTTTTGCTGGTAACTTCTTATACATGCTGAAAGGTAAAGATCCTGAAGCTATTGAAGAAGAAGCATTCAACAAAGCACTTGTTTTACACGCAGATCATGAATTAAACGCTTCGACATTTACTTCGCGTGTATGTGTGGCAACATTATCTGATGTATATTCAGGTGTTACAGCAGCAATTGGTGCGTTAAAAGGACCGCTTCATGGTGGTGCGAATGAGCGCGTTATGAAGATGCTTGATGAAATTGGTGAAGAAGAGAACGCAATCCCATACATCAAGGATAAATTCGCTAATAAGGAAAAAATAATGGGTATGGGCCACCGTGTATATGAAAACGGAGACCCTCGTGCTAAGCACTTACAAGAAATGTCCCGTCAGTTAACTGAAATTACTGGTGAAACAAAATGGTATAACATGTCTGTTAAAATTGAAGATTTTATTAAAGAAGAAAAAGGCTTGCCTGCAAATGTTGATTTCTACTCAGCTTCTGTTTATCACAGCTTAGGTATTGATCATGATTTATTTACGCCGATCTTTGCAGTAAGTCGTGTGTCAGGTTGGTTAGCTCACATTTTAGAGCAATACGCTGATAACCGATTAATCCGTCCACGTGCAGAATACGTAGGACCTGGAAAACAACAGTTTGTTCCTGTTGAAGAAAGATAATGAATACTTAAAGCCGGGTAACCGGCTTTTGTGTTGTTCATTCCTTTAATATATAATGGCTTTAGAACATAATAGGAGGTTGTGACATTGACACAAGGTGAAAAAATTACAGTAGAAAATGGACAAATGAATGTTCCAAATCATGCAATTATCCCATTTATTGAAGGAGACGGTACAGGTCCTGACATCTGGGCTGCAGCGTCTCGTGTATTAGAAGCAGCAGTTGAAAAAGCGTATAATGGTGAAAAAGGGATCGAATGGAAAGAAGTATTAGCTGGTCAAAAAGCATTTGACAAAACTGGTGAGTGGTTACCAGATGAAACGCTAGATACAATTCGTGATTACAAGATTGCAATAAAAGGACCTCTAACAACGCCAATTGGTGGAGGGATCCGTTCATTAAACGTTGCTCTACGTCAAGAGCTAGACTTATTTACTTGCCTGCGTCCTGTACGTCATTTTAGTGGAGTACCATCCCCAGTTAAGCGTCCAGAAGACGTTGATATGCAAATCTTTCGCGAAAATACAGAAGATATTTATGCGGGTATTGAGTGGCAAGAAGGAACAGAAGAAGTTTCGAAAGTGGTTGACTTTATTCGTAATGAAATGGGAGTAGACAAGATCCGCTTCCCAGAAACTTCTGGTATTGGAATTAAACCAGTATCTAAAGAAGGTACAGAACGCCTAGTTCGCTCAGCAATTGAATATGCGTTAAATGAAGGTAAACAAAGTGTTACATTAGTACACAAAGGTAATATCATGAAGTTCACTGAAGGCTCTTTCAAAGCTTGGGGTTATGATTTAGCTGAACGTGAATATGGTGATAAAGTATTCACTTGGAAAGAATATGACCAAATTACAGAGGACAAAGGCCGTGAAGCTGCAGACCAAGCTGAAAAAGAAGCAGTTGAAGCTGGCAAGATTGTTGTAAAAGATGCGATCGCTGATATCTTCTTACAACAAATCCTAACGCGTCCAAAAGAGTTTGACGTTGTTGCAACAATGAACCTAAACGGTGACTACATTTCTGATGCACTAGCTGCACAAGTAGGTGGAATTGGTATTGCACCTGGTGCAAACATTAACTATGAGTCTGGTCATGCAATTTTTGAAGCAACTCATGGTACAGCTCCTAAGTATGCTTCTCAAGACAAAGTTAACCCATCATCAGTGGTTCTATCTGGCACATTAATGTTAGATCACTTAGGTTGGAGAGAAGCTAGTGAATTAATTCTTAAAGCAATGGACAAAACTATTGAAAGCAAGGTTGTCACATACGACTTCGCTCGCTTAATGGATGGTGCTACAGAAGTTAAATGTTCAGAGTTTGCTGATGAATTAATTAAGAACATGGACTAATTATATACATTTAAGTGGAATATTTGAGGAGGAGTGTAATGACGATTAAACGTAAGAAAGTATCTGTAATTGGTGCAGGCTTTACAGGTGCGACAACTGCACTTATGACCGCCCAAAAGGAACTGGCTGATGTTGTGTTAGTGGACATTCCTGACATGGAAGACCCAACTAAGGGTAAGGCGTTAGACATGCTAGAAGCTAGCCCAGTTCAGGGTTTTGATTCTAACATTGTAGGGACTTCAAATTATGAAGATACTGCTTTGTCTGATGTTGTTGTGATTACGGCAGGTATTGCTAGAAAACCTGGTATGAGCCGTGATGATTTAGTTGCAACAAACTCTAATATTATGAAACAAGTAACACAACAAGTGGTCAAATATTCTCCAGATTGTTTTATAATCGTTTTAACTAACCCAGTTGATGCCATGACATACTCTGTATTTAGAGAGTCAGGTTTGCCTAAAAATCGTGTTATTGGTCAATCTGGTGTGTTAGATACTGCACGTTTCCGTACGTTTGTAGCTCAAGAATTAAACGTATCAGTTAAAGATTTAACAGGATTTGTGCTTGGTGGTCATGGTGATGACATGGTACCAATGTTACGTTACTCATTTGCTGGTGGTATTCCACTTGAAAAATTAATTTCCAAAGAGCGTCTTGATGCGATCGTTGAGCGTACACGTAAAGGTGGCGGTGAAATCGTTGGTTTATTAGGGAATGGTTCAGCATACTATGCACCTGCAGCTTCGGTTACTGAAATGGTTGAAGCGATTCTAAAAGATCAACGCCGTATTTTACCATCGATTGCTTATTTAGAAGGTGAATATGGATACCATGATATGTATTTAGGTGTACCAACCATATTAGGTGGTAATGGAATCGAAGAAGTACTTGAGCTTGATTTAACTGAAGAGGAAAAATCACAGTTAGACAAGTCAGCTGATTCTGTTAAAAATGTTATGGAAGTTTTAGCTAAAAATGAAAATTAATGAAAAAGACTCGAGATTCTCTCGAGTCTTTTTACATCTTATTTAGATAATTTATGGTTAGTTTTCACTTTTGGCTCTAAAATATTTGTTGGGGTAGCTGAACAATTATTTACTGAAAAGGTTGCCGATTATCATTGGCAAAAAGTTAAACACAACCGATTAATCGGCCCACGATGGTCTGGTATCGTAATCGTTGCTAACAATGTCATCAGTCATTCTGTCGTAAGCAATTTGATGGATCGAATGCGCCGAAAAGTCTTATTACATCATAAGTATAAACATGTACAAGGACAAATGGCATAAATAAGGAGTGCTCTTAGATGAGCATCTCAACATTGACTTAAAAGCCACTTTTAGTGATCTGTTTAGTTAATATAGAAGGCGTCCGCATAAACAGTGTCTTCTTCTATGGTGTCTAACGAATGGAAAAAAATCAAAACATATAGGTTTAGGTTTACATACATATTCTACTTGATGCGTGCATCTACATTTGCAACAATCTTTAGTTTTGTGATGAAATTCATGATCGTATCCCATATCCTCTCCCTCCTTTTACCCCTTTAATATATTTTATAGTTTTACAATAGATTGATTTATATCAAGTGTCTATTTTATGAAATATTTTCTTATTATGTTTTGTGCTTTTATCATCATACTAAATGGTAAATGAAGTGGAAGGTGGTCAATTCATGTATTTCGAGCAGAACCATAATTTTGAGCCAGGCAATATTGTGTATGTATTATACCGCAATCCTCATGCTCAGGATGTTGCACAAGTACAAGAGGCTGCAGTAGTTGAGGACCCCGAGAATTCAGAAAAGCTGTGCCTATTTATGTATGACACATACTACCCAATAGATGAGGAACTTGCTATTTTTCCGACAGAAGTTGAAGCTATGCGCGCTTACAATTACCATTTTGGTGAAGATGGTAATTTGTATGGTTAAGCCTTTTTTTCAGAACTAGTGTACGTTGAACCCAAAGTACTTGAATATCCATTGGGTAAGCAATTAATAGACACAATCCAACAAAATTACCTAATGACGAAACTAGAATTAGATGAAGCAAAACGTAAAAAGAAGTTTGGTAAATACGGTATAAGTAAATACGTTTATCAAGATGAAGAACAGGAAGAAATGAAAAATATGATGCAAGAATATTTAAAACGTCATTTTCCTACAGCTAAGTTTGAATATTTTACTTAATAGTTAGAGTGTAGTGACAACCTCAGTTAGCGGATTAATTTAAGCGCTAACTGAGGGTTTTATTTATAAGTGAACTTAAGAGTGGAATGACAAACGGTTTTTTAAATAAATTGAATTGGACTACGAACTAATACATATCTATGAGATTATAGTAAATCACCGCTTAAATTGAAACGATCATTAGGAAGGTACATTCACGGTTGAGGGCGAATAATATTATATGAAGTTTTATATTTAATGTAAGCAAATTTCTTTTAATTGTTTACTTTGATTATATATTATGAAAGTATACTCTTACGTAATTCTCACTGATTGAATAAGTTATAGGGGTTGTTCTATGTGTCGATCAAAGTTCTAATTGTTGATGATGAAGAATCTATTACGACTTTAATCAAACACCATTTAGACCAAGCGGGTTTTGAATCGATTGTTGTTTATGATGGTGAAACGGCTATAAATAAATTACATAGTGAAAAGTTTGACCTAGTCGTGCTTGATTTAATGCTACCTAAAATTAGCGGAGTCGAGGTTTGTAAACAAATGCGCAATCTAGAGGATGAAACACCTGTTATTATGTTAACAGCTAAAGCTACAGAAGATGACAAAATTACAGGGCTCAATGTTGGAGCAGATGATTATTTAACTAAACCATTTAGCCCTAAAGAGTTGGTCGCACGAATTTATGCTGTTTTAAGAAGGTTTAAACAAACAAAAAGGGAAGATCAAAATAGTATAATAATTAAAGATATTGAAATTTTTGAAGATCGATATGAAGTGTATAAGAATGGTGGCCCTGTTAGTTTTACACGAAAAGAATTTGAGTTGTTGTTGTATTTAGCGAAACAAATTGGTAAGCCTGTTAAACGAGAACTTTTACTTAAAGATATTTGGGACTTTGAGTATGTTGGTGATACACGTATCGTAGATGTTCATATCAGTCATCTTCGTGAAAAACTAGAAGATACACCAAAAAAACCAACCCTGATTAAAACTGTAAGAGGTGTTGGTTACAAAATTGAGGGATGAAATTGAAAAATATTATTGAAAAAAGAACGGTTATTTTATATATCATTTTGAGTATATTATTTATCGTTGTGATTGGTGCGATTTTTAACCAAATTGCAAGGCATTATGTCATGAATTCATATGAAGATCAGTTGTTATCAGAAGGTGAGTACATTTCACAACAACTTGAGACGACTTCAGTTGAACATCTACAAAATGAAATGCGTTATTACCATAACCAATTTAACGTTGATTTATTTTACGAATCGGAAGTGGGAGAACAACTACTCCATACATTTGATTCAGCTGAAATCAATGTATTACAACAACTAAGAACTACTGGCGCTTATGTAGGTGAGGTTGTTTTAATAGATAACCGTCTAATGACAACTTATCAATTAAACGAAGGGGAATATATTACTGTCGCAACAGAAACATTGCCATTACCAGACCTTAGTGCGACTATATGGTGGAGTGTGTTTTTCTTCTCATTATTTGCAACAGTATTGCTTTGGAGGTTTGGAAACAGATTGTATGATAGTTATGTTAAGCCAGTAATGAAAGCAACAGAAACAACCAAAGAATTAGTGGATGGTAATTATCAAGCACGGATCCATGATGCGCCATATGGAATTGCTTCAAGCTTAAGTCATTCGATTAATCGATTAGGTCGTTATTTAGAGTACATTTCAACGAAGTATGAAAATCAAAACAGTCGACTAAAGACGGTTGTTAACAATATGGAAAGTGGTGTTCTATTAATAAATGAAAAAGGAGTTACAAGGCTAGTCAATGAATCTTTCTTACAACAATTTTCAATTGGTGACTCTCCATTTATCGGTGAAATATATTATGAAGTTATTAATCAGGAAGATTTAAATGAAGCTATCCAACAATCTGTATTTACAGAAACGAAACAACAAAAAACTATTGAATTAATAGACGGACGGTTTGTTGAGGTGTATTTAGCACCAATTAAAGGGCAAGATGGACAATGGAAAGGCGTAGTTATTGTTTCACATGAAATTACAGAAATTAAACGCTTAGAACGTGTGAGAAAAGACTTCGTTGCTAATGTATCACATGAATTAAGAACTCCAATCACGTCTATTCAAGGGTTTGCTGAGACGATTTTAGATGACGATCAAATAGACGAAGAAAAGCAAAAGCAATTCTTGAAGATTATTAAAAAGGAAAGTAAGCGCCTTAATATTCTCGTTCAAGATTTATTAGATTTATCAGTGTTAGAAAAAGAAGGTTATTCACTAAATCGTTCACTCTTTTCTGCTTCTAAATTAGCTAATGATATAAAAGTCATTGTAGAAGAACCAGCTAAGGAAAAGTCACTGAATTTAACACTTGATATTGAAGATGATTTAGAGGTAAGTGCTGATTACTACCGTTTATATCAATTAGCCTTAAATTTAATTACTAATTCAATTCAGTATACAAATGAAGGTGGCAATATCCGCTTGGCCATTAAACGTCAAGAAGATGAAATGGTTTTAGAAGTGAGTGATACTGGAATCGGAATAGCTGAAAAATTCCAGGCAAGAATTTTTGAACGTTTTTATCGTGTAGATAAGGCAAGAAGTCGCCATTCAGGTGGTACCGGTTTAGGATTATCTATTGTTAAACATATTGTAGAGGCTCATGGTGGCTATATCGAAATTAATAGTCAAGAAGGAGAAGGAACGACGATTCAAGTTCACATTCCACAAAAATAATTTGCTAAATTTGTTATAATAAAGTTAACAGTATATGAAGAGGTGTTTTAACGTGTCAAAAGAGTTAGTTCTAATTGATGGTAACAGCATTTTATATCGTTCGTTCTTTGCTTTACCTTTATTAAGCAATGACCAAGGTGTTCATACGAATGCGGTTTTCGGCTTCACTAGAATGTTATTGAAAGTTTTAGAAGACCATGACCCTTCTCACATTTTAGTTGCATTCGATGCTGGGAAAACGACATTTAGGCATGAAACTTATAAGGAGTATAAAGGCGGGAGACAAAAAACACCTCCTGAATTATCAGAGCAATTTCCGATTGTGCGTGAAATTTTAGATGCATTTGGAGTTAAATATTACGAATTAGACCAGTATGAAGCAGATGATATTATCGGTACAGTTGTGAAGGAGGCTGATCAAAATAAACAGTCGACAACAGTGTACTCAGGGGATAAAGATTTATTACAATTAGCATCTGATCATACTACAGTCTCTTTAACGAGAAAAGGAATTACAGAAATAGATCATTTCACCACTACAACTATAGAAGAGAAGATGGGGATTACTAAAGAGCAGATCATTGACCTTAAAGCGTTAATGGGGGATAAATCGGATAATATCCCTGGCGTTTCAGGTGTCGGTGAAAAAACAGCTATTAAGCTTTTAAAACAGTTTAATTCATTAGAAAATATATATGAAAATATTGATGACGTCAGTGGTAAGAAGTTAAAAGAGAATTTAATGAATAATAAAGATGAAGCCTTCATGAGTAGAGAACTCGTAACGATTAATCAGAACTCTCCAATTGAACTAACGCTTAATGACTTATTATATGAAGGGTATCAATCACGTGAATTAGTGACTGCTTTCAAATCTTATGGCTTTCAATCGTTAATGGGACAAGTTAAAGGTGAAGAATTTAAAGAAGACTATGAAGAGATTGATTATGAAGTACTGGATTATTTTGATTCATCTATAGTCGATGATAATGGAAACATGTTATTTGTTGAAATGTTAGATGATAACTATCATGAAGCGGATATGATCGGATTTAGTTTAGTTAATAATAAAGGTCACTATTTCTTGCCAACTGGTCTAATAAATGACGACTCATTTAAACAATGGTTGAGAGATCAGTCAAGTTCTAAAATTGTATTTAATAAAAAACAATTACAAGTGGCGATGAAGTGGCGTGGTATTCAAATTGAAGGTATTGAATTTGACCTTCAACTTGCTGCTTATATTGTTAATCCTCAAAGCCATGATGGTGACATGACTTCTATTGCTCATAGTTATGGGTTAACTGAAGTGTCATATGATGAAGAAATCTATGGTAAAGGTGCAAAACGTCAAATACCTAATGAGGAAACTTATCAAGAGCACATTGTTAGAAAAGGACTTGTTGGTCTTAAACTATATCCATTATTAATGGGTGAATTAAAAACAAACGAACAACAAGCGTTATATTATGACTTAGAAATGCCGTTATCATCTGTATTAGCTGATATGGAATATACAGGTGTAAAGTTAGACCTTGGTCGTTTAAATGAAATGAACAAAGACTTAGGTGAACGTTTGAATGATATTGAGGCTCATATTCATCAATTAGCAGGTGAAGAATTTAACATTAATTCACCTAAACAACTTGGGAAAGTATTGTTTGAAGACTTAGAGCTACCAGTAATTAAAAAAACAAAAACAGGATATTCGACCTCAGCTGATGTACTTGAGAAATTACAACATGAACATGAAATTGTTGAAGAAATCTTAAACTATAGACAGTTAGCGAAACTCCAATCAACCTATTTGGAAGGACTTTTAAAAGTAGTCCATCATGATACAGATAAAATTCATACACGATTTAACCAAGTATTAACACAAACTGGTCGATTAAGTTCAATAGAACCGAACTTACAAAATATCCCGATTAGATTAGAAGAAGGACGCCGTATAAGGCAAGCTTTTGTCCCATCAGAATCCGATTCAGTTATTTTAGCCGCTGACTATTCGCAGATTGAATTGCGTGTATTAGCTCATATTGCACAAGATGAAAAGTTAGTTGAAGCATTTAATAACGGAAAGGACATTCATTCGCAAACGGCTATGGATGTATTTAATGTTAAAGAAGATGAAATAACTGATTTGATGAGAAGGCAAGCAAAAGCTGTCAATTTCGGTATTGTGTATGGAATCAGTGATTATGGATTAAGTCAAAGTCTTGGGATCACACGAAAAGAGGCAGAACAATTTATTAATAAGTATCTTGAAAGTTATCCAGGGGTTAAATCATACATGGATGATATAGTAACCCAAGCAAAGCGTGATGGTTTTATAGAGACGATTATGAAGCGCAGAAGATATTTACCTGATATAAATAGTCGTAACTTTAATCGTCGTAGTTTTGCAGAGCGAACAGCGATGAATTCACCCATTCAAGGCAGTGCTGCTGATATTATTAAACAGGCAATGCTTGATGTAGTCGAGCAGCTGAAGAACCAAGACATTGAAGCTACGATGCTGCTACAAGTTCATGATGAGCTTATATTTGAAGTGAAGAAACAAGACGCCCAGAAGCTACAAATACTCATTAAAGAAGCAATGGAACAAACGATTGACTTACAAGTACCTTTGGTCGTTGATAGCTCTTATGGCGATACTTGGTATGATGCGAAGTAAAGAGGAGAACTAGACATGCCAGAATTACCAGAAGTTGAAACAGTAAGAAAAACATTAGAACCAATCATTACAGGATGCACGATTGAAGATGTTTATATTCACTATCCAGGGATTATTAAACAACCTGAAGACACAGAACAGTTTAAAGTTCAAATTAAAGGGCAACGATTCCAATCTATTAAAAGATTAGGGAAATTTTTGCTATTTTATTTAGAGGATGACGTTTTAATTTCACATTTGCGTATGGAAGGGAAGTACGGTGTTTTTGACAGTCATGAATCATTTGACCACCATACGCATGTTATTTTCAGATTGAATAATGGCAAAGAATTACGCTATAAAGATGTTCGCAAATTCGGAACGATGCACTTAAAGCCAATAGGTAATGAACTAGATACAGCCCCGCTTAACAAGCTAGGTCTAGAGCCATTTAGTGAAAACTTTTCACCTAATTATTTATTTGAACGATTACAAAAAACTTCACGCTTAATTAAGCCGACTTTACTTGACCAAACCATAGTGACGGGTTTAGGCAATATATATGTTGATGAAGCTTTATTTAAAAGCCATATTCATCCAGAAAGAGTTGCTTCAAGTTTAACGTTTGAAGAGTGCACAAAGCTACAGAAGAAAACTGTTGAAGTGTTGAGTAGTGCAGTTGAAAAAGGGGGTACCTCAATTCGGTCATACCTTAATTCCTTAGGTGAAATTGGTATGTTTCAGTTAGAGTTAACGGTATATGATCAAACAGGTGAACCATGTGTGACTTGTTTAACACCCATTGTTAAAACAAAAGTAGGAGGAAGAGGGACTCACTTTTGTCCAACATGTCAAATTATAGGCGATTAAACACAGTATATTAGCTCTTTTCATAAGATAATTTGAACCCTTATGGAAGGAGCTTTTACTGTTGCTTGATTTATTGATTCTGACGTTGTTACTTAGTTTCGCAGTCAGTTTTGACAGTTTCTTTTTTGGTTTAACGTATCGTGTCCGTTCGATTAGAGTGAAACCATACACGATTTTAATGGTTGGAGCCTTCACAGCTTGTAGTTTTTTACTTGGTGGTTGGATTGGTGAACTTGTCATGTTCATCATGCCATTTATTTCACAATTTTTAGGTGGGTTAATTTTCATTGCAATCGGTACATGGGTGCTTTGGCAATGGTTACAAGACCAAAAACAAAAAGTTAAATATTACAGTCGGGTTCAAGAAATGACTCTCAATTTGAAAACATTATGGGAAATACTAAAACGTCCACAAGTTGCTGACCGTGACCGTTCAGGTTCGATCACGGGTATGGAATCAGTCATCGTCGCAATAGCATTATCATTAGATTCTTTCGCTAGTGGTATTGGTGCAGCTTTCTTTGAAATTCCAGCATTCGTTGTCGCAGGCGTTGTAGGTTTAGCGTCAATGTTTTTCTTAATTTGTGGTATAGGTCTTGGTAAATGGATGCATCGTTTTGCTTGGGTACACCCGCTTTCATTTATACCAGGGTTAATTTTAATAAGCTTAGGGATTTGGAACTTTATAAGGTAGGGAATTGATTATGACATTAGTTATTGGATTAACAGGCAGTATTGCAACAGGTAAATCAACTATTTCAAACATGCTGATTGATTGGAGCTTTCCAGTAATCGATGCAGACACAATATCAAGAGAAGTCGTGCAAGTAGGTGAAGAAGCTTATGAACAAATCGTTGCGACTTTTGGAAGGCAAGTATTACAAGAAGATGGTTCTTTAAACAGGGAAGCTTTAGGTAATATCGTTTTTCAAGATGAATCAAAAAGAAAAAAGCTGAATCAAATTATGCATCCCAAAATCCGAAAGAGGATGTTAGAAAGACGTGATCAGTATGTCTCAAATAACGTGGAACTTGTAGTAATGGATATTCCGTTACTTTTTGAGAGTGATTTGTTTCATTATGTAGATAAGGTGCTAGTCGTCTATGTTGATCCTGATATACAGCTTGATCGACTGACTAAACGTGATGAAATTTCAGCTGAGAAAGCTTTAGAACGAATTAACGCACAAATCCCGATCACTGAAAAAAAGGACCTGGCTGATACTATTGTCAATAACGGTGGTTCTATAAAAGAAAGTGAAGATCAATTAAAAGACATTTTAAATACTTGGGGAATAGAGGTTTAAACTTAAATTTTGTCCATTTTTATAAAAAACTCCTCACATTTCTAACTTAATGTGTTATACTAATATCAATAAAACAACAAAAAGTATAACATAAAGTTATTGAGGGGGACTTTAAATGAGTGTAACAAAAATAGCAATAAATGGTTTTGGGCGAATAGGTAGAATGGTATTTCGCCGTGCGATGAAAGAACAACAAGTAGAAATTGTAGCAATTAATGCAAGCTATCCAACAGAAACGTTAGCTCATTTAATTAAATATGATTCAGTACACGGAGCGTATGAAGGCTCTGTTGAGGTTGTTAATGATGAATTAGTTGTAGATGGGCATAAAATTATGAAGGTTTCAAACCGTAATCCTGCTGAATTACCATGGGATGAATTAAATGTTGATGTTGTTGTTGAAGCAACAGGTAAATTTAATTCAAATGACAAAGCAGGAGCACATATAGAAGCAGGGGCTAAAAAGGTCGTACTTACTGCCCCAGGAAAACCAGCTGATCAAACGATTGTGATGGGGGTTAATGAAGAAACTTATGACCCTGAAAAGCACCATGTTATTTCAAATGCTTCGTGCACGACGAACTGTTTAGCACCAGTCGCTAAAGTATTGCATGAAAAATTCGGAATTGAAAATGGATTAATGACGACCGTTCACGCGTTTACAAATGATCAACAAAACTTAGATAATCCTCATAAAGATTTAAGAAGAGCTCGTGGATGTACACAATCAATCATCCCAACATCAACAGGAGCTGCTAAAGCGATTAATGAAGTTTTACCGAGCTTAACCGGAAAATTACACGGAATGGCATTACGTGTCCCGACTCCTAACGTTTCTTTAGTAGACCTAGTTGTTGACCTAGAACAAGATGTTACTGAAGAACAAGTTAATCAAGCATTCCATGATGCTGTGAATGGAGAATTAAATGATTATCTATCGATTAATGATGACCCGTTAGTTTCAATTGATTACACAACTTCACCTTATTCATCTATTGTAGATGGTTTATCAACGATCGTAATGGATGATCGTAAAGTAAAGGTCTTAGCATGGTATGATAATGAGTGGGGCTATTCATGTCGAGTAGTTGACTTAGTGAAATACGTAGGAAACCAATTATACGTTCATCAATAAAATATAATTTAAGCTTAATAAGCTGCTTCAACAGTTATAAACCTTTAACTATTGAAGCAGTTTTTTTATTTAGGTTATATACTCAAAAGTGGTTCGTCTGTTGTCTTTCAAAGAACCTAAATCACAATGAAGTCTAAGTTACCCATTTAAAATATTAATAAATACTTGGCGATGGTTTTTGTTTTTCTTTATAATGAAATAAGGCAGAACCCATTAAAATTATGAACTTTTTGTTATAATAAACAAAATAGTATTATTGAAAATATGTTTTTGAGGTGGCTAACATATGAGATGCCCAAATTGCGATGATAAAACCACAAAAGTTTTAGATTCAAGGCCAATTGATCAAGGTAAATCGATTAGACGTCGACGTGAATGTGATGATTGTCATTATCGATTTACAACTTTTGAGCGCGTTGAGGAAATTCCACTTATTGTCGTGAAAAAAGAAGGTACGAGAGAAGAGTTTAACCGAGAAAAGTTAAAGCGTGGTTTAATAAAATCTTGTGAGAAGCGACCCGTTTCATTAGAGCAAATCGAACAAGTCGCCTTTGATGTTGAGAAGGATTTAAGAGATCAAGGTAACTCAGAGATTTTAAGTCAAGATATTGGGGAATTGATAATGGGTCGGTTAGCTGAAGTTGATGAAGTGGCTTATGTTCGATTTGCTTCAGTTTATCGACAATTTAAAGACATTAATGTATTTATGAATGAGTTACATGATATGATTAACCGTACGAAGAATAGTTAGATAGAAACAAGAGGGGAGTGATGATCGTGCAAGAGCGGATGAAGCATTTATTACCTAATGATCAAATGCAAATAATTAAGCAAACAACGTTTTTTGAAGATGCGGATTCTGTTCTAACACTGCTTTATCAGCCGTTAATCGGCAAGGAGAGTGTGGCTTTATATCAAGCCTTGTGGCGCTCATCGACCTCCCAATTATCACAATCACAAATCTCGCATCATTATATGATGAGTCTTTTAAATATAACATTAGATGATCTATATGAAGCGCGTAAAAAGCTTGAAGGAATTGGGTTATTAAAGTCATTTAAAGAAGAGGATAGTTTCCGGACTTTTTATTATTTATTAAGACGGCCTGTTTCGGCTTTTCAATTTTTTGATCATCCAACTCTATCAGTTTTATTAGAACATCACGTTGGAAAAGAAGCGCATCAACAATTACAAAAGCGACTTGCACCAAAACCTTCAATATCATCAAACGTAGAAGATGTGACTCTTAGTTTTGATGATGTATTTACAACTGTCGCACATAAAAAACAGCCCCCTAAAAGAGAAGCTGATGAATCACTGGTTATTCAAACTGACTTGCCATTAGAATGGTTATACAAAATGCTAACTCAACAACAAATAGAACCGAAAAATATTCTAACGAATGCTAATTTGAATTACATGGAAAAAATAATCAAAATCTATGATGTTGACTATTTAGAGTTGGAGAAGGCATTGCTTTGGGCTGTAAATGAGGATGCAGGTTTTGACCGTCAAGAATTTCTTGATATGTGTAAAGATATTTATTATAAAAAGCATGGTACGGTCCCACCACGATTGTATACAAAAGGACAAGCACATAAAGTAGGTCAGGATGAGGTAGTAGAGGCAACGTCCAATGAACAACCTGAATCGAAACAGAACCAATTGATTCAACATTTTGACCAAATTACCCATCGTGAATTGCTAGAGGACCATTCAAGTTCTGGAATCGCTTCAATGAAAGAGATTGAAATGATTACGAATCTAATGGAAGAGCATGGATTATCCCAACCTGTTATGAATGTATTAGTTCACTACGTATTAAAGAAAAATGGGAATAAATTAAATCGTAATTATATGGATACAATAGCTGCCCATTGGAGTCGTGAAGGTGTAAATACAGCTAAAGCTGCAATGGATATGGCGAAGAAGGAACATCATATGTATCAAACGTGGCAACAAAAAAAGAAACAAAAACAGCAGAAATCTACAAGTAAATCTAAGGAAGTATTACCGAAATGGTTTAAAGAGCAAAAACAACAAAAAAACGAACCTCAAAAAACAGATGAAAATAAAAAACTAGAAGATTCAAAAATAGAAGATTCAAATGAGGATTTAGAAGCTTTCTTTAAAAGCTTTTCACAATCGAAACAATGAATGAAGGATGATTTTAATGGAACCCATTCAATCTACGCTCAAAAACTGGTTGAAAAATAACGATCATTTTCAAGCATCGATGAAAGAAATGCGAGATAAAGTGTTATCTTCAGAACGTGTCAAAAAGTTATTAAAAGAACACCCAGAACTAACTGAAAGCCAAATTGAGTCACAATTAATGAAGTTGTATGAATATGACGATCAATCACTTAACTGTGAGAAGTGTAAGTCATTACAAAGTTGTATTAATGTCATTCCAGGTTACGTTCCAGAAGCCCGAGTACAAAGCGGAAAAGTTAAGTTAATCTATCATGAATGCCAAAGAAAAGAAAAAGAACTTTATATGCAAAAGCAACGCTCTTTTGTTCAAAGCTTACACATGCCAAGAGAGATTCATGAAGCATCTTTCTCTCAAATAAAACTAGATGCTTACGGAAGAACAGAAGCCCTCCAAAAAGTACAGCAGTTTTATGAACGTGGGGATCAACTACCTAATAAAGGTTTATATTTGCATGGGAGTTTTGGAGTTGGAAAAACTTATTTATTAGCTGCTTTAGCTAATGAGTTAGCTAAAAAACAAATTGACACACTCTTAATTTTTATGCCTGAATTTGTTAGGGAAATGAAAGCATCGATTACAGACTCAACGATTAATCAAAAGATTGACAAATTTAAACGTGCATCAGTTTTAATTTTTGATGATATTGGTGCTGAATTTTTATCTCCGTGGTTTAGAGATGAAGTATTAGGTGCAATTTTACAGTTTCGAATGATGGAACGTCTTCCTGTATTTTTTACATCGAATTATGATTTAAATGAACTAGAGAAAATGTTAGCCAAAGCAGGACGAGGTGACGTTGAGGAACTTAAAGCGGCTCGTATTATGGAGCGAATTAGTCAAGTGAGTGAACCTGTACAAGTAACCGGAGCAAATCATCGCGACCAATAAATATTGGTCGCTTCTTTCATGTTTTCAAACTTGCTTTCATAAACTGTAATACCTTGTTCTATGAAAGAGGGATGTGGAGTGAAAGAAACAAGTTTAGTATTTAAAAATGAGTACGAAGCAAAACAGTTTTACTTGTACTTAATGACAGTTAACTTCAAAGGAAATGTACATGCTTACGAAAATACTGTTTGGTTGTCCAATAATTTATTTGTGAAGCGGACGAGCTTAGTTGATTTAATTTTTCCGTATATTTTAGATACTTATGTACCTAGAATTTCACAAAAGATTTTACGAGAGGCTTATTATTTTGATGATGATGAGATTGAGCAAATCATACCATTTGTCGTTTCATTAAGTACTGCTCCAAAAATGTTGCACAGTGAATTGAATGATTCACTGTATGAACGATTAGTTCATTATATTTTTAATCAAGAGAATACAACAAGTTTAGAAATGGAACATCTTTATGAACAACTCTTTTCTCAAGAAGGGGATTGGTATGAAATCGTTGGGTTTGGCATTGAAGAATGGCAAGGTGAGTTACATTTTCAAGATCGAATGGAGCAGTTGAGAAGCTTTATTGATGGTCAAGAGCCTTATTATGAGCATGTTATTGTTTATTACAAGCAAGATGCTATTTTGTTTGAAGGTAATGGTAAGTTAATTCAAGATCAGATTCTATCATCTGCGACAACTCCGTTTCAAGAAATTATGGACCAAACGAAAGTGATCGGTAAATTATTAGCGATTGCTCCGAATCGAGTGGATGTTTATGCTTCAAATGATCGCATTCATGAAATTTATAGTCTAATGAACATTTTCCAAGAAAGAGTTTGTCTATACCCGATTAATCAATTTCCGCATTATTTTGAAATGAATAATAAAAGACAATAAATAATCTGTGAAGTTAGCTCTTGATTTTCCTACTTAACATCGTTATAATACGTACATAATAAAGTAAATACGGTTATGCATTGAAGAGGACAAGAGCAATTTGATCCAACTTTACAGAAAAGAAAGCCTTGGCTGCGAGCTTTCAAGTATGACTTATTGTTTACCACCTCCGAGCATTCATTGTGAACTTGAACTTGTATACAATTCTAGCAATGAACGTCTATCGGCGATAACGATCTCTTGAGAGCTGCATGGTGCAGAATCAGGGTGGAACCACGGGTATAAACACTCGTCCCTTTTATATTAAGGGATGAGTGTTTTTTGTTTTATAAAACAGCTTTTGTACGAGTCACATCAGACGTCAAAGTAAATAAGTGGAAAGGTGGATGTAAAATGAGTGAAATGATTCAGATCAAGTTCCCAGATGGAAATGCTAAGGAGTTTCCAAAGGGTACGACGATAGAAAATATAGCAGGGGATATAAGCTCTGGGTTGAAAAAGCAGGCATTAGCCGGTAAATTCAACGGCGAAATGGTTGATTTAAGAACCGAACTTCATCAAGATGGAGACATTCAAATCATCACATACCGCGACGATGACGGCATCGACGTTTTAAGGCACTCAACTGCTCATTTAATGGCACAAGCAATTAAACGATTGTATGGCGATGTGAAATTAGGAGTAGGACCAGTCATTGAGGGTGGTTTCTATTATGATTTAGACATGGAAGATACAATTACACCTGAAGATCTACCAAAAATCGAAAAAGAAATGAAAAAAATAGTCGATGAAGCATTAGAAATTAGAAGGGTAGATGTATCTCGTGAAGAGGCTCAACAACGCTATCAAGAAATTGGTGATGATTTAAAGCTTGAATTAATCAATGATATTAAAGAAGGTGAACAAGTTTCGATCTATGAACAAGGTGAATTCTTTGACCTTTGCCGTGGAGTCCATGTGCCGCATACAGGTAAAATTAAAATATTTAAACTGTTATCAATCTCAGGTGCGTATTGGCGCGGTGATAGCGATAATAAAATGCTTCAACGTATTTACGGAACAGCGTTTGAGAAAAAAGGTCAATTAGAAGAACATTTACGTCTCCTTGAAGAAGCGAAAGAGCGTGATCACCGTAAATTAGGTAAAGAACTTGAAATCTTTACTGTTTCACAAAAAGTTGGCCAAGGTCTACCGTTATGGTTACCTAAAGGAGCAACAATTCGTCGTACAATTGAAAGGTACATTGTCGACATTGAAGAGCGTTTAGGTTATGACCATGTCTATACACCAGTGTTAGGTAGTGTTGATTTATATAAAACGAGTGGACATTGGGACCATTATCAAGATGATATGTTCCCAACTATGGAGATGGATAATGAAGACTTAGTGCTTCGACCAATGAACTGCCCACACCATATGATGGTATATAAAAATCAATTACACAGTTATCGTAATCTACCTGTTCGTATTGCTGAGCTTGGTACAATGCATCGTCATGAAATGTCAGGTGCATTGGCTGGTTTACAACGTGTACGTGGGATGACGTTAAATGATGCTCATATCTTTGCACGTCCTGATCAATTAAAAGATGAATTTACTCGAGTTGTACGGCTGATCCAAAACGTGTATAAAGATTTTGGAATTAATGATTATTACTTCCGCTTATCTTATCATGACAAAGACGATAAGGAGAAGTACGTGGATAACGATGAAATGTGGAATACAGCAGAAGCTTTATTAAAAGAAACAATGGAAGAGATGGAGTTAGATTATGTGGAAGCATCTGGAGAGGCGGCATTCTATGGTCCAAAGCTAGACGTTCAAGTTAAAACTGCCCTTGGCAAAGATGAGACTTTATCAACAGTTCAGCTTGACTTCCTTCAGCCAGAGCGCTTTGACTTAACTTATATCGGTGAAGACGGTAAAGAGCACCGCCCAGTTGTTATTCACCGTGGAGTTGTTTCAACAATGGAACGTTTCGTTGCATTCTTAATTGAAGAATATAAAGGCGCTTTCCCAACATGGTTATCACCAGAACAAGTCCGTATAATTCCTGTATCGTTAGAAGCGCATATGGATTATGCGAAAAAAGTTCAAGAGAAGTTACAGTATGAAGGCGTACGTGTTGAGCTAGATGTACGAGATGAAAAATTAGGTTATAAAATTCGTGAATCCCAGACACAAAAAATTCCATACTCACTTGTATTAGGTGATCATGAGATGAATGAAGAAGCGGTTAATATTCGTAAATATGGTGAGAAAGATAGTGAAACCATCTCATTAGATGAATTCACTCAATCTATTGTTGACGAAATAAATAATCGTAAGCTATAATTTTAAGGCAGTCTGCTTCTAGCATGGCTGCCTTATTTAGTACTTGACATTTATGTTTCACCTCGTTATACTAGATAAGGTAATTAAATAAGGCGAATTAAAGACAAGTAGAAGCACCCGCTTCTCACCTGATTGACGCATATAGCAGTTGACAGGTTTGATTAATTTTCTATTTTATACGTGAGATGCGTATAGATTAACGAAATTAGTGTGTGGGTGCAGTATGTGTACCGACACTTTTTTTATGGTTAATACAATAACACTTGTCAGTACGCCTTAATTTTCTAAGAATTTTTGGAGGTGGCTCACTATTAGCAAGGATATGAATGTTAATGAGGGCATTCGCGCGAAAGAATTGCGACTCATTGATGTGAATGGTGAACAATTAGGAGTAAAATCACGTCAAGAAGCATTGGACATTGCTGAAACGGCAAACTTAGACCTTGTCTTAGTTGCACCAAATGCAAAACCGCCAGTTGCTCGTATTATGGATTACGGTAAATACCGTTTTGAACAACAGAAGAAAGAAAAAGAGCAGCGTAAAAAGCAAAAAATTATTAACGTAAAAGAAGTACGTCTAACACCGCAGATTGAAGACCATGACTTTAACACAAAAGCTCGCAATGCTCAAAAGTTCCTTAAAAAAGGTGATAAAGTTAAAGTTAGCGTTCGTTTCCGTGGCCGTGCTATTACGCACAAAGAGTTAGGTCAACAAGTACTTGAGCGTTTTGCTGAGGCATGCAGTGATTTAAGCACAGTTGAGACAAAGCCTAAAATGGAAGGTCGTAACATGTTCTTAATGCTTGCTCCAACAAACGAAAAATAAGGTGAGCAACAACATCATTTAAGGAGGATTTCATTATGCCAAAAATGAAGACGCATAAAAGTTCACAAAAGCGTTTTAAGAAGACTGGTACAGGAAAGTTCAAGCGTTCTCACGCTTTCACAAGCCACTTATTCCGTAATAAGACAAAGGCTCAAAAGCGTCGCTTAGCTAAGAGCGGAATCGTTCATAAAAGTGACGAAGCTCGTTTAAACAAATTAATGCCTTATAAATAAGTTCGGATCAATAAATACTAAAAGGATTTACAGGAGGGATTACCATGCCACGTGTTAAAGGTGGAACAGTTACACGTCAGCGTCGTAAACGTACGTTGAAGTTAGCTAAAGGTTATTATGGTTCTAAAAGAACGTTATTCAAAACAGCAAAACAACAAGTGATGAAGTCAGGTCAGTATGCGTACCGTGACCGTCGTCAAAAGAAGCGTGACTTCCGTAAACTATGGATCGCTCGTATTAACGCAGCTGCACGTATGAACGACATTACGTATAGCCGTTTAATGCACGGGCTAAAGCTTGCTGGTGTTGAAGTTAACCGTAAAATGCTAGCAGACTTAGCTGTTAACGATGAAAAAGGCTTTGCTGAATTAGCTACTAAAGCAAAAACAGCTTTAAAATAATGAGATTAAAAGAGTTGCCTACTGATATTGGGCAACTCTTTTTTGGTATATAATAAAGTAAATAAGTGCTTGAAAAGGCTTTTGACTGCAATTTAAGGTTTGCTATTTGAAAAGGTATTTATATGAATGAAGAGGGATGAGGTATGGAAATATTTTTGTATATATTAGTCGGAATTGCAAGTATAATAGGTTTCTTCATGATGGGGCTTGATAAAAGTTATGCAAGAAAAAAGAAATGGCGTATTCCTGAAAGAACGTTTTGGGTAACGGCATTAGTTGGTGGTGCCCCTGGTGCTTGGTTTGGGATGATTTACTTTCGCCATAAAACTAAACATGTACTATTTCAGTATGGTATGCCGCTACTGACAATTGGTTGGATGTTAATCTTACTCTACTAATTCTATGTCATAAAGGCTCGTCTATTGTCATAAGGTATAGTGATCACATATAACATTGGAGGGGCCTAAGGAATGGAAAACATAATGACTTGGGTACAGCAAGTGGATCATCACGTTGCAATATTTGCTCCAGCAGTATTTATTATGTTCCACATCATACGCCCTTTTTTATTTATTCCTGTTGCATTTATCTGTATAACAGGTGGATTGTTCTTTGGCATTACATATGGTGCTATATACTCGTTAATTGGTGTTACCTTATCAAGTATAATGTTTTATTTCATGATGCAAAAAATGCCCATTCTCTGTAAGAGGTTAAGTCGTCTCCGTGAGCGGTTGTTTGGTCAGCACCAACAATTAAGTGTACCGCAAGTTGTCTTGTTAAGAATGACTCCTTTTATTCATTTTCATCTAATTTCATTGTTAATTATCGAGATGTCGAGAAATTTTAAAGAATATACTAAGCTTTCGATTTTATCAAACATTCCTTTAGCGGTGATTTATACAACGTTTGGAAATTGGATTCAATCACTACAATGGCAATATATAATAACCATCTTAATGGTTATTTTACTTTTCTTTTACTTACTTCGAAGAAAAGAAATTGTTTTGAAATGGGAAGATTTTTTTGCAACAACCCCACAAAGGTGACACAATAATTAAAACAAACAACAAAGGTGGTAAGTAATAATGGATTGGAATCGACTTTATGAACTTCAATTTGAACTGGATGAAAGAATTATGCAATCACTTTCTAAATCTCGAAGTGAAATTTATTTAGATAAAGTGTTAGCTTTAATGGTTGAGGTTGGAGAGTTAGCGAATGAAACACGTTGTTTTAAATATTGGAGTCAAAGAGCAGCTAGTAGCCGTGAAATTATTTTAGAAGAATATGTTGATGGTGTTCACTTTATATTATCTTTAGGGCTTGATTATGATTACCGCTATAATGAACATAAACTAGACTTACCCCGAGTTCAGTTATTAACAGAAGGGTTTCATTTAGTTTATAACCGAATTGAACAATTTAAACAAGCTCCCTTAGAAAGTCATTATCTACAACTTATGAATGCTTATCTAGCTTTAGGAGAGTTGTTATCTTTTTCAACAGATGAAGTTGTGAACGCTTACTTAGAAAAAAATGAAGAAAACCATCAAAGACAAGAACAGGGTTATTAAATAGGAAATACCTCAGAAATTTTGAGAATTTTTCATGAAAACGTTATAATGGACAAGGTGTCGAAAAATTTTTAAAAAAGGAGGATTCAGCATGGCAAAATTAGATGAACAATTAACAATGCTGAAAGATTTAACTGATGCAAAAGGGATCCCAGGTAATGAAAAAGAAGCACGTGAAGTAATGGAGAAATACATAAGCCCTTATGCAGATGAGGTAAAGACTGACCATCTTGGAAGTTTAATTGCGAAAAAAGTGGGCCAAGAAAACGGACCGAAAATTATGGTTGCTGGCCACTTAGATGAAGTAGGTTTTATGGTTACTCGTATTGATGACAAAGGGTTCTTATACTTCCAAACAGTTGGTGGATGGTGGAATCAGGTAATGCTTGCACAACGTGTTACAATTACAACACGTAAAGGTGATGTTACAGGTGTAATTGGTTCAAAACCACCACACATACTATCAGCAGAAGCGCGTAAAAAGCCAGTAGAGATCAAAGATATGTTTATTGATATTGGGGCTTCTAGTAAGGAAGAAGCAGCAGAATTTGGTGTCCGTCCAGGCGACTCAATCGTTCCTTATTTTGACTTTACTGTTATGAATAATGACAAACTTCTACTTGCTAAAGCATGGGATAACCGTATTGGTTGTGCGATTGCTATTGATGTATTAAAGCAATTACAAGGTGAAGACCACCCTAACGAAGTTTATGGGGTTGGAACAGTTCAAGAAGAAGTAGGCCTACGTGGTGCTCGTACATCTGCTCATGCGGTTAAGCCAGACATTGGCTTTGGCGTTGATGTTGGAATTGCTGGCGATATGCCAGGCGTATCTGATAAAGATGCTGCAGCTAAACTGGGCGATGGACCGCAAATCATTTTATATGATGCGTCTATGATTTCTCATAAAGGTGTACGTGATTTCGTTGTAGATACTGCAGAGGAACATGAGATCCCGTTCCAGTTTGATTCAATGGCTGGTGGTGGTACAGATTCAGGTGCAATCCATTTAACAGCTAATGGTGTACCTTCTTTATCTATTACTGTTCCAACACGTTATATCCATTCTCACGCAGCGATGTTACATCGTGATGATTATGAGAATGCTGTGAAATTAATTGTTGAAGTTATTAAAAAGCTAGACAGCAAAACAGTAGAAAATATTACGTTTAACTAAATCCTAAAACAAGTAACAGGCTGAAACGATTATTCAGCCTGTTACTTTTATGTGTGGTTGATGCTAAAGTTTTCCGACCTCTTCTTCGAGCTTATTTAAAACAGCTTCTTTCTCATCATTTGAAGCTTCCTGCCAATACATTTCGAATAATACGCCGAGTCCTGGTAACATTTTCTCTTCACCACTTTGTATCGCTTCAGAAATGGTCGCTTCTAATTGTTCTTCATCATGTCCTGCGACATTGTTTTTAACAGCTTGTCTTAGATTTAAATCCACATGAACACCTCTATTCTCACATTTATTTATAGTTTGACCAATTATAATAATAGTATGTATGATATATATACAAATTATAGAGGAGCATATGTCATGTTTATTGAATCAAGACAAAACCAACGTGTTAAAAGGTGGAAAAAACTACATAAGAAGAAATACCGTGACCAAGAACAATCGTTTTTAGTCGAAGGATGGCACCTTATTGAAGAAGTGCTTAATAGTGACTGGACACCTCAAGAGCTAATTGTATTAGAAGGTATAGAGTATCCAACTATATGGGAAAGATATCCAATATACACAGTTACCCAAGCGGTATTTGATGAGGTCTCTCAAACTGAATCTCATCAGGGTGTTTTAGCTGTTGTTTCTCAAAATGAGTCAGATCACAAACCCACTTATCATAAACTTTTATTAATTGATTCTGTACAAGACCCTGGAAATTTAGGAACGATTATTCGAAGTGCCGTAGCCTTTAATATTGATGCGGTCGTAGTAGGACAGGATTCTGTTGACCTATACAATGATAAAGTTGTTCGTTCGACTCAAGGTGCGTTGTTTCATTTACCAATTATAAGAGATGAGCTGTCACGTTGGCTTGATTATTGTCATAACCATAATATCAAAGTTTATGGAACTGCATTGGATGAGCAGGCGTTATCTCTATCTCAAGTTCAACCCTCAGAAAAATATGCAGTCATAGTTGGTAATGAGGGTTCTGGTGTAAGTGAAACATTATTAAATTCAGCTGATGAAACGGTTTATATCCCAATTGCGACAAAGAGTGAATCGTTAAATGTCGGTGTTGCCACAAGCATTGTTTTATATCATTTTTCTCAAGCGACTTGATAATTCTGAGGAATTTATCTATAATACATGTTTAGAAGATATGAAAAATAAAAGCTAAGAATGAGCCAAGTAATCGACCGATTGATACGTTTAAATAGGGACAGAAACCATCGACTGAAAGTTTCTGACTCGTACGGTTAGATGAATTTCACTCACGAGCTGGCACTTGGACCTTACACTTCTTGTAAGTAAAGGTAGCCCGGGGATTACCTCGTTAATAAAATGAAGTGGGTATATATAGGTATACCAACTAGGGTGGTAACACGGCATAACAACTCGTCCCTTAATTTTAAGGGGCGAGTTTTTTGTTTTTGTTTATAAAGAATATATTATATTGGCTTATGTAAAGGAGGACATTAGCATGAAAGAACGCTTAGAAACGTTAAAAGAAGAAGCGTTAGATCAAGTAAAATCAGTAACAGAACAACAGGCATTACAAGACATACGTATTCATTATTTAGGTAAGAAAGGTCAAATAACAGAAGTCCTTAAAGGAATGGGGAAGTTAGCTAAAGAAGAACGTCCGATCATTGGTCAAATAGCCAATGAAGTTAGGGATGTTATAACAGAAGCAATTGAGTCTAAAAAGGAAAAACTAGAACAAGAAGCAGTAGAAAACCAACTGCGAGAAGAAACCATTGACGTGACATTACCAGGAAAGTCAGCGCAAGTAGGTGGTTCTCACTTATTAATGAGCGTTATTCGTGACATTGAAGATTTGTTTACGAGTATGGGTTATCAAGTGGCTGAGGGCCCTGAGGTTGAAACTGATTATTACAACTTTGAAGCTTTGAATTTACCAAAAGGACACCCAGCTCGTGACATGCAAGACTCATTCTACATTACAGAAGAGTTATTAATGCGTACTCATACATCACCAGTTCAAGCTCGTACGATGAATAAACACGAAGGTAAAGGCCCAGTTAAAATTATTTGTCCAGGTAAAGTTTATCGTCGTGATACAGATGATGCGACGCACTCACATCAGTTTACTCAAATTGAAGGTTTATATGTGGATGAAAATATTCGTATGAGTGATTTAAAAGGGACATTAAATGCATTAGCTAAACATTTATTCGGTGAAGACCGCGAAATCCGCTTGCGCCCAAGTTTTTTCCCGTTTACAGAACCTTCTGTTGAAATGGATATTTCATGTAAAGTGTGCTCTGGTAAAGGTTGCTCAGTATGTAAGAAGACAGGGTGGATTGAAATTCTAGGAGCTGGATTAGTCCATCCGAATGTTCTTGAAATGGCAGGATTTGACCCACAGAAGTATTCAGGCTTTGCTTTTGGAATGGGTCCTGAACGCATAGCTATGCTGAAGTACGGTATTGAGGATATTCGTCATTTCTATACGAATGATGTTCGTTTCTTAAAACAATTCCATCGTGTTTAAAGGAGGATTTAGGTATGTTTATTTCAACGAATTGGTTAAAACAATATGTTGATCTTAGTCACGTATCAATTAATCAACTAGCTGAAGATATTACGAAAACAGGTGTCGAAGTAGAGCAAGTATTCCCACCAATTATGGATGATGATCATTTAGTAGTTGGCTACGTTAAGGAATGCAAAAAACACCCGAATGCAGATAAATTAAACTTATGCCAAGTAGATGTTGGTGCGGGTGAAGTGTCACAAATTGTTTGTGGTGCAGCGAATGTTAAGGAAGGTCAATACGTCATTGTTGCTAAACCAGGTGCTTTATTACCAGGAGATTTTAAAATTAAAAAAGCGAAGTTACGTGACGAAAAGTCTGAGGGAATGATTTGTTCACTTCAAGAACTAGGAGTAGATGAGAAATACATTGATGAAGCGTATAAAGATGGTATTTATGTGATTCATGAAGAGGTTGTAGCGGGTCAACCAGCAGCTCCTTTACTTAATTTAAATGATTCTATTATCGAGTTTGACCTAACGCCAAACCGTTCTGATTGCTTAAGCATGATTGGTATGGCATATGAAGTGGCTGCGATTTATAACAAAGACTTATCTCTTCCAAATGTTCAACTAGAAGAAGCAGAAGAGCAATCGAGTGATTATATTAGTGTTGAGATTGATGACCAACAAGCTAATCCATATTATGGTGCTTGGATTATTAAAGATTTACAAATTAAACCTTCACCATTATGGTTGCAAAATCGTTTAATTAGTTCAGGTATTCGCCCGATTAATAACGTTGTTGATGTGACGAACTATATATTACTTGAATATGGTCAACCACTTCACGCATTTGATTATGACCGTTTCGGTTCTAATAAGGTGGTCACGCGTTTAGCTCAAGAAGGCGAAACGATTAAAACATTAGATGGTGAAGAGCGTACATTAGCTAATCATCATTTAGTTATTACAAATGGTGAAGAAGCCCATGCGATTGCGGGTGTTATGGGTGGTGAGAAATCAGAAGTACAAGATGATACGACAACTGTATTATTAGAAGCAGCATATTTCAACCCCAAAACCATTAGACAAAGCTCTAAAGATCATGGTCTTCGAAGTGAAGCAAGCGTTCGTTTTGAAAAAGGAATAGACATAACACGGGTGAAAGAAGCAGCAAGTCGAGCTGCTCAATTGTTAGCTGAATTAGGAGGCGCACAAGTATTAGGGTCTATAGTTGAAGAAGGATCGACAGAATGGACGCATGAAAAAGTTACATTTAACCAAGATGAGATGGAGAACCGCATTGGTGTTAAAATCTCGATGGATCAATTGACATCGATTATTGAACGACTGCAATTTGATTATGAAACTGATGGAAAAACTATTACAGTCACAGCACCTCCGCGTCGTCAAGATATAAAAATTAAAGAAGATATGATTGAAGAAATTGCGCGATTGTATGGCTATGACAACATTCCTTACACTTTACCAACAGGTGAAATGAGTCAAGGTGGTTTAACAGAACGTCAAAAGCTATTACGAGAAGTACACGATTATCTACAATCAGCTGGTCTATATGAAGCGGTCACTTATTCATTAACAACGGAGAGTAAAGCATGTCGTTTTATAAGCCCTGATGTTGCAATGTTGAATGTAACACCAGTTAAATTAGCGATGCCAATGAGTGACTTACACAGCCATTTACGATTAAGCGCTATTCCAGAATTATTAACAAGCTTACAATACAATGTAGCACGTAACCAATACAACGTAGGGTTGTATGAGTTAGGGTCAATTTATACTCAAACAAATGGTGAAAAGACACAACCAGATGAACGAACTCGAATATCAGCAGCTATTACAGGACTGTGGGAAAATCACGCTTGGCAAGGTGTTCAAAAGCCAGTAGATTTCTTCGTTTTAAAGGGGATTTTAGAAGGTTTATTTGATTACTTAGCTATTGAAAATGTTGAATTTGAACAAGTGCAGTTAGAAGAGCTTCATCCTGGGCGTACTGCTCTTGTGAAGGTAGATGATGAAACGGTTGGTTATATTGGTCAAGTCCATCCAACAGTACAAAAGGAACATGACTTACAAGAAACATATGTCTTTGATTTAAACCTTGATGAGATCTTACAAGCGACAAATACACGTGAAGGTTATAAACCTATTACGAAGTACCCAGCTACTTCTCAAGACTTAGCGTTTGTTGTAAATCAAGAGGTTGCACAAGCCCAGCTAGAGAAAGCTATTATCGCCCAAGGACAACCACACCTTCAATCAGTTCGTGTCTTTGATGTTTATGAAGGTGAACATATGGAAAAAGGAAAGAAGTCGATCGCCTTTAACCTCATTTTCCAAAATAACGAACGTACGCTAAAAGATGAAGAGATAGAAGAGGCAAGAGGAGCAATTGTGAATCAATTAGAAAAAGAATTTGACGCCGTTTTAAGAGGGTAATAAGAGGTTGGGACAAAAGGGTTGAAGTGTGGTGAAAACCCGAACGTTTAGTATTTCACCTTAGTTGACCAGTTACTTAGCGGAATCAAAATGCGTAGACTCCTGCGGGTGCAAAAGGCAAGGGTGAGACCCCACAGTGCGTAGTACGAGTAGGCCCACCCGCCGCCTCGCGGAAAGCGAAGTGTTTTGATGGAGCGATGATTAGAAAACAAAACCCGAACGAAATTATAATTTCGTTCGGGTTTTGTGTATTCATGCTTAGTTTTATCTCAGTCTCTTTGCCTTTTGTGTATTTCCAAAGTGGACTTTACCTATTTCATTTAAATATGGCTCACCTTTAGAGTTAATAATTCGTTTAATTTGTTGATCTACTTTATTTGATGCCCCTTTTTGTAACTTAAAACCAACTAAAGATGAAAGCCTATCCATTTCTTGAACAAAGCGATAACGGGCTAACATCGATGCAGCAGCCACACACGTTGATTGACTTTCTGCTTTCGTTAAAAAGGTTATGTTTTGGTGAGGTGTATCATTTGATGCTTTAATGTTGTTGTAATAAACTTTAGGCTCACAAAATTGGTCGATCACAATACCGTTTGGTGTTGTCGTTTCTAATTTATTTAACACATGTTGAATGGCATGATGGTGCATCCAAGCTTTCATACGGACTTGTGACCATTTTTTTTCTTTTAATTGATTATATTTTTCGTTGTTTAATGTTACGGTACTATAAATGATCTCTGTTTTTAAAATATCTTTAACAATCGATGCAATTGTATTGTCATTCATGCTCTTAGAGTCTTTTACACCTAATTCTCTAAGAAGAGCTTGTTGGCGTTCAGTCGCATAGACAGCACTGACTGTAATTGGACCAAAGTAATCACCCGTACCTGCCTCATCTGAACCAATATGGTCTTGTTTGAGTACTTCTAATGATTGATTTGAATTCGTTTTTTGAGTTTTCTTAGGTTGTGGATTAACGTCCCATAGGCTAGCTTCCTCAGCGTGTGAAGAACCCTGAAACATGACTTTACCAGATTTGTACGCTGTAATGGTACATCCATTTTGTTTAGCGGCAAATACCGTATGTGGTGGCTGTTTATTCATTTTGTTAGCTTCGTAATGTTTTTTGATTTGATTTAAAGTTTGCTGGTTCACTTTAATGACAGTTTGTCCCATATTAAACTCCTTTTAGTATCTCAATCTCGATTAAGTATATCATTTGTATTTAGAGTCCGCACGTATGTTGAGCACTTTCCTAAATTGATGTAAACGTGTTACTATATTGTTTAGAATAACGGTGAGGAGGCTCCCTTGATGTCTGATTCTGAAAAAAATAAAATAACCGTAGAAATACATAACCGCAAATATACCGTTGTCGGCGAAGAATCACCAGAACAGATTAAAATGGTTGCGAGTTTAGTTGATCAAAAAATGGATGAGATTCAATATTCAAAACCTTCATTTGATACGACACAATTAGCTGTTTTAACAGCACTAAATACGATGAATGATTATTTGAAATTAAAACAAGACTATGAGGCATTACTACAAAAAGAGAGGAAAGAGGATCGTAAATAATTATGTTCGATATAATCCTATTAATACTATTAATATTCGGTTTTTTACTAGGCCTAAAACGAGGCTTTATATTACAATTAATGCATTTAGCAGGCTTTGTAGTAGCTTTTATTGTTGCGCGTCTTTATTATCAAGATTTAGCTGATTTAATTGAACTTTGGATTCCTAACCCGAATACAGCTGATGACCATTTTTGGGGAGCTTTAATGAGTGGTAGTGGAATGGTTGATGTATTTTATAATGGCGTTGCATTTATTATTATTTTTATCATTGTGAAAATATTAATGCAGGTACTTGCTAATATGTTAGATTTTGTGGCTAACATTCCTATTTTAAATAGCTTGAATAACTTCTTAGGTGCTATCATTGGGTTCATTGAAATGTATGTCATCATCTTTGTTCTACTTTTCTTATTATCTATAGTGTCTGTTGGGTTTGTTCAAGACTTAATACAAAATTCAGCAATTGCATCGTTTATGATTGAGAATACCCCCGTATTATCTGAACTGATTAAAAATACGTGGTTTGAAGATTAAGGTTTTAATTAGAGGTTACTCACAAGGGGCAACCTCTTTTCTTTTGTTAAGACCAAACGACAAAGGTGGTCATAATTATGGACAAAAAACAAGTTATTAAACATTTAGAAACAATCGCAATTTATTTAGAGTTAAAAGGTGAAAATGCTTTTAAAATATCTGCTTATCGAAAAGCAGCACAGGCGTTAGAAAGAGATGATCGTTCTTTGGGAGAAATAGATGATCTTGGCTCTTTACAAGGTGTGGGTAAAGGGACAAAAGCTGTTATTGAAGAATTTATTGAACAGGGTAAGACCAATACGTTAAATCAGTTAACTGAGGAGGTCCCAGCAGGTTTAATTCCTTTGTTAAAATTACAAGGGCTCGGTGGCAAGAAGCTTTCAAGGCTTTATCATGAGTTAGGTGTTGTTGATGAAGCGACTTTAAGAGAAGCTTGTGAAAGTGGACAAGTTGAAGTGCTAAGTGGATTCGGCAAGAAGTCAGTAGAAAAAATACTTAAAGCAATTGATGAATATGGCTCTAGACCTGAACGTCTACCTATTTCATCAGTCATTCCTCTTTATGAGGTCATTCGTACTCAACTTGAAACGACTGAAGGTGTCGAACGTTATGCTATTTCTGGTAGTTATCGACGCTTAAGAGAAGATGTTAAAGACTTAGATTTTATTATTGCAACGAAAAATCCAGAACAAGTAGCTAATCAATTAGTACAATTAGCTAATGTGAAAGAAGTTGTTTCAAAAGGTACAACTAAAGTAACCGTTGTGATTACAGGTGAATGGGATGTTTCTGTTGATTTTAGGTTGGTAGAACCAGACGCTTTTGTGACAACATTACACCATTTTACAGGGTCAAAAGATCATAATGTAGAGATGAGACGTTTAGCTAAACAACAAGGTTATAAAATTAGTGAGTATGGTGTTGAAGATAGTGAAACAGGACAATTGCATACCTTTGAAAGTGAGCAGCAGTTTTTTGAATTTTTAGGGTTAGATTATATCCCACCTGAATTACGCGAAACAGGCGAAGAAGTAGAATCTAAAATACCAGAACTAGTCGAACTAGCTGACATTAATGGTGACCTTCATATGCACACAACCTGGAGTGATGGAGCACAATCAGTTGAAGAGATGATTAATAAATCAAGAAGCTATGGTTATGAGATAATCGCTATTACAGACCATTCTAAATATTTACAAGTCGCTAATGGATTAAATGAAACGAGATTAAGAAAGCAGCGTGAGGTTATCCGTGAGATGAATGAGAAGTATGAAGATATAACCGTTTTAGCAGGTGTTGAAATGGATATATTGCCTAATGGTGATTTAGATTTCGACAATCAATTCTTAAGTGAAATGGACTTTGTCATTGCATCTATTCATTCGCACTTCAATCAAAGTGAAGAAGAAATTATGAACCGTTTAGAACAAGCAATTTCTAATCCTTATGTGGATATGATCGCTCATCCAACTGGTCGATTAATAGGTAGGCGGAAAGGGTATCCTGTCGATCTTAATAGGTTTATTGACCTAGCAGTTGAAAATAATACAATTATAGAATTAAATGCCAATCCAAATCGTTTGGATTTAACTTGGAGCTGGCTCAGAGCGGCTCAGGAAAAAGGAGCAACGATTGCAATTAATACTGATGCCCATAATTATAAAATGTTAGACGACATGAAAGTGGGTGTACAAGCAGCCAGGAAAGGTTGGATTGAAAAAGATACGGTGATCAATACTTGGTCAGCGAAAGAAATTCAACACTTTTTGAAAAAGAAAAAAGGTGAGTTAAGTGAATGATAAAATATTATATCAATTAGAATTCAAGAAGATTATTGAGCAATTAAGTGAGAAAGCTGAGACGAGTTTAGGTAAGGATTTTGCAACCAAGATCACGCCTTCTTCTAATTTATCTGAAGTTCAAAAATGGCATGATGAAACAGATGAAGGAGTACAGGTATTACGTATAAAAAACCATGTTCCTTTAGGAGGAATAACAGATATAAGGCCCCATATTAAGCGTGCGAGTATTGGCGGTATGTTAAAAGCATCTGAATGTTTAGAAGTGGCTAGTACGATTTATGGTTCAAAGCAAATTAAAAAGTTTGTTGAGGCTTTAGAAGAAGAAGAGATTCAAACCCCTATTTTAGTAGGTTGGTGTGAGCAAATCTCTAATTTGAATAATTTAGAACGCTCCATTAAAAATTGTATAGATGATTATGGTCAAGTGATGGACGGCGCTTCTAGTAAGTTAAGGACGATTCGTAGTCAAATTAGGTCATATGAGAGTAGAATTCGTGATCGCTTAGATGGTTATACGAAATCAAAGAGCCAAATGTTATCCGATGCAATCGTAACCATTCGTAATGACCGCTATGTCTTACCAGTAAAGGCAGAGTATCGAGGTAGTTTTGGTGGGATTGTCCATGACCAATCCTCATCAGGTCAGACACTGTTTATTGAGCCGCAATCTGTTGTTGATTTTAATAACAAACTTCAAGAATCACGTGTAGAAGAACAACATGAAATCGAGCGTATACTAGAATCATTATCGAGCTTAGTTTATGAAGATGCTGATTATTTACATGAGAATGTACGTGCTTTACAGCAAATTGATTTTATGTTTGCTAAAGCAAAATTATCGCGTAATATGAAAGCTTCTAAGCCGACTATGAATCAAGAAGGTCGTATTTTAATGAGGCAGGCGCGTCACCCTCTCATCTCTGATGATGAAGTCGTGAGTAACGACCTTGAGATAGGAGAAGATTTCACCGCAATTGTTATAACAGGTCCGAACACAGGTGGTAAGACAGTTACGTTAAAAATGGTCGGCTTATGTACATTAATGGCGCAATCTGGTTTACAAGTTCCTGCATTAGATGGTTGCGAGATGGCTGTTTTTGATCATGTGTTTGCCGATATTGGTGATGAACAATCAATTGAACAAAGTTTAAGCACATTTTCATCTCATATGACCAATATTGTTGATATACTAGATCGAATCAATAACAATTCATTAGTATTATTTGATGAATTAGGTGCCGGAACAGACCCACAAGAAGGCGCTGGATTAGCTATGTCTATTTTAGACTATGTTATTTCACATAATGCAAGGGTTATTGCAACAACACATTACCCAGAATTAAAAGCTTATGGATATAATCGTGATGAAGTGACAAATGCTTCAGTTGAATTTGATGTAGAGACATTAAAGCCAACATATAGGCTACTTTTAGGCGTGCCAGGGAGAAGTAATGCTTTTGATATTTCTAAGCGTCTAGGATTAAGTGATCAAGTCATTGACAAGGCGCAATCTATGGTTAGCGATGATTCAAGATCAGTTGAAAATATGATTGCTTCACTAGAAGAATCAAGGAATAAAGCGGAAAGAAATTATGATGAAGCGGCCAAAACGTTAGGTGAAGCAGAAGCTTATTTTGATTCACTTCAACATGAATATACCCAGTATTTAGCGAAAAAAGAACAATATGAACAGAAGGCGAAAGAAAAGGCACAAAGAATAATTGCAAATGCTGAAGAAGAAACAAAAGAGGTCATAGAAGAACTAAAGCAGTTGAAAAATCAAGAAAGTGTTAAAGAACACCATTTTATCGATGCACGTAAAAAGTTAGAACAACAAAAAGAAGGACTTCAAGACGCTAAACAGCCAAAACAATCAACAAAGAGTGCTTCAAAGAAAATTGAAAAGATATTGCCAGGTGATGAGGTACATGTTGCTACTTTTAATCAGTCAGGGCATATTGTCCAACAAGTCAACGAACAAGAATACGAAGTACAACTAGGAATTATGAAAATGAAAGTAGCGAAGGATCAACTTGAGTTTGTTAAACGTCCTGAGAAAGAAAAAACTAAACCTTTAGCTACAGTTAAAGGCCGCCAAGTACATGTAAAACCTGAGCTAGACTTAAGGGGACATCGGTTTGAAGAAGCGATTAACAAGTTAGAAAAGTATGTAGATGACGCCATTTTAGCAGGGTATCAACAAGTTTCAATTATCCACGGAAAAGGAACTGGCGCACTTATGAAAGGTGTACAGCAATTTGCTAAAGGGCATCGTTCAATCAAGAATTATGAATTTGGAAGTGCTAATGAAGGTGGTACAGGAGTTACAATCTTAAAGTTAAAATAAGTCTAAAACTACATGAATTGACATACTATGTTAGAAAGGGAATGATCATGGAAACATTAGCCAAAGTGTTGTGGGTTGTTGCTGCTCTATTTGTAATAGTCGGTATTATTTTCCTGATAGCCAATTAATATATAAAAAAATCGCTCTGTTATATGTCGCTTTGATTTTTATTTGTTTTTAACAACCAAAGAATCTAAGTTGTCAATGACAGGGCTTTTTTACATACACTTTTTGAACAAATTTTAGCGAAATAGTAAAAATAAGTTCAGATAATTTTAAATAATGTTTTTAATTTGACTATTTTTGTGTTTATAATATTTATAAATATAGTTTTAAAGGAGGATATCAGTTAATGGGGGTTGACGTAATGAAACCTTGGTTAGAGCATTACCCTGAAGAAATCCCACAAACTATTAATTATGACAACAGGACACTACAAAGCTATTTAGTAGAAAGTGCGGAAAATTACCCAAACAAAACGGCTATACATTTTATGGGGAAGGAGATTACATTTCAAGAACTGCACGACTCTGTTAAAAAATTCGCAAGCTATTTACAAGGACTAGGCTTAGAAAAAGGTGACAGAGTAGGTATTATGCTACCAAACACACCGCAAGCTGTAATAGCTTATTATGGTACATTACTAGCTGGTGGAGTAGTTGTTCAAACAAATCCGCTTTACACAGAACGTGAACTTGAATATCAAATGAGTGATTCTGGAGCTAAAGTACTCGTGTGCTTAGATATTTTACTCCCACGTGTAAACGCGATCAAAGATGAGACAAAATTAGAACATGTTGTTACAACTAGAATTAAAGATTATTTACCGTTTCCTAAAAATGTCGTTCAACCAATGTTACAAAAGCGTGAATATGGAATTGTAGTCAAGCCTGAACATGGTGGTGATACACACGTTTGGATTAACATGATGGAAGAGGCATCTAGTGAATATGAAGAACGTGATGTTGACCCACATGAAGATTTAGCATTATTACAGTACACTGGAGGTACAACAGGTTATCCTAAAGGTGTGATGTTGACACATCATAACCTAGTCGCAAATACTCAGATGTGTCAAAGATGGTTATATAAAACGGAGCATGCAAATGAAGTTGTTCTTGGGATTTTACCATTTTTCCATGTCTATGGTATGACGACAGTAATGAACTTATCGGTTATGATGGCTCAAAAAATGATTTTAATTCCAAAGTTTGATGTCGATAGTGTACTAAAAGCGATTCATAAAGAAAGACCGACTTTATTTCCTGGTGCACCAACGATCTATATTGGATTATTAAACCACCCTAAATTGAGTAAATTTGACTTATCATCAATAGAAGCTTGTATTAGTGGTTCAGCACCATTACCAGTCGAGGTACAAGAGCAATTTGAACAAATAACTGGTGGTCGTCTCGTTGAAGGCTATGGTCTTACTGAAACATCTCCAGTAACTCACGCTAACTTTGTATGGGAAAATAGAAGGTCAGGAACCATAGGTGTACCTTGGCCTGATACAGAAGCTAAAGTGTTTAACCCAGATACACAAGAAGAATTAGAAGCGGGTGAAGTAGGAGAAATTGTAGTGAAAGGACCACAAGTGATGAGAGGGTATTGGAATCGACCAGAAGAAACAGAACAATCTTTAAAAGATGGTTGGTTCTTCACTGGTGATATGGGTTATATGGATGAAGAAGGTTACTTTTATATTGTGGATCGTAAGAAGGATATGATTATTGCAGGTGGCTTTAATATTTATCCTAGAGAAGTAGAAGAAGTTCTTTATGAGCACGAAGGTATTCAAGAAACAGTTGTAGCTGGAATTCCTGATCCGTATCGAGGCGAAACGGTTAAAGCTTATATTGTACTTAAAGAAGATGCCAAGATGACTGAAGAAGACTTAGATCAATATTGTCGTGAAAATTTAGCCGCTTTTAAAGTGCCGAAGTTATATGAATTTAGAGAAGAACTGCCAAAAACAGCTGTCGGTAAGATCTTAAGAAGGAAGTTAGTCGATGAGGAAAAGGAAAAATCGCAAAATAATAAGACAGAATAATATAAAAAAGTTGACACTTCACTCATTTCTTTATATCATGATAAATGAATGACCATTCATTCACCAGAGTGTTTGGTCATTCATTAGAGTTACAGGAGCATAAATATGGAAAATAAAGCAAAGCCAAAGTACAAATTAATACTCGATGCAGCTGTTGAAGTCATTGCAGAGAATGGTTATCATCATTCACAAGTCTCTAAAATTGCGAAAAAAGCTGGCGTAGCAGATGGGACAATCTATCTTTATTTCAAAAACAAAGAAGACATATTAGTATCTTTGTTTGAAGAGAAGATGGGTCAATTTGTTTCAAAAATCAAAGAAGAGATTGAACGAATTGAGAAAGCTGATGAAAAGTTGTACAAGTTAATTGAAATGCATTTTCGTCAACTTTCTGAAGACCCAAGCTTAGCTATAGTGACTCAGCTTGAGTTAAGGCAATCTAATAAGCGTCTTAGGTTTGAAATCAACGAAGTTTTAAAAGATTACTTAGCGCTTATGGATGATATTTTAGAAGGTGGAATGAAAGATGGTACATTCCAAGCTCAGTTAAAAGTGAAACTTGTTAGACAAGTACTTTTTGGAACATTAGATGAAGTTGTCACAAACTGGGTAATGAAAGAACAGCGGTACGATTTAGTCGACCAAGCAAGAGATGTTCATTATTTAATCTATAACGGACTTCGCAAACATAATTAAAAGGGGTTGACGTCATGGACCATTTATCATGGGAAAAGCAAGACCAAATTGCAAATGTCCTAATTCAAAGTCCGCCTGCAAACGCTTTATCTTCTGGGATATTAAAAGACCTAGATCAAGTACTCGATGAAGTAGAAGCGGATCAATCTATTAAACTTATAATCCTAAAAGGTGAAGGGAAATTCTTTTCAGCTGGAGCAGATATTAAAGAATTTACTGCATTTCAACAAAAAGATGATTACAAGAATTTAGCGAAAAAAGGTCAACAGTTATTTGATCGAGTTGAACAATTTCACATTCCTGTAATCGCTTCAATTCATGGGGCAGCTTTAGGTGGTGGTTTAGAACTAGCGATGGCATGCCACGTCAGAATTGCAACAAAAGAGACGAAATTAGGTTTACCAGAGTTGAACTTAGGCATTATCCCTGGTTTTGCTGGTTCTCAAAGGTTGCCGCGTTATGTTGGGATCCCAAAAGCTTATGAAATGATTTTATCTGGAGACCCAATAACAGGTGAAGAAGCTGAAAAACTTGGATTAGTTAATCATGCAGTAGATGATTCACAATTAGAAGAAACAACAATGAAATTAGCTAATAAGTTTGTAGCTAAAAGCGGACCATCTATTCATGCAGTCATGAACCTATTACCATATGCAAAAACGTCGCAATTTTCAGATGGCGTTAACCAAGAAGCAGAAGAATTCGGTAAAGTGTTTGGTAATGAGGACGCTAAAGAAGGCGTTCAAGCTTTTATTGAAAAGCGTAAACCAAACTTTAAAGACCAATAGACCTATAGACCTAAAGGAGGTAATCCAATGAACATTTACGTTCTAATGAAAAAAACATTCGACACAGAAGAAAAAATTCAAATTAGCGGAGGCGCAATTGAAGAAGAAGGCGCCGAATTTATTATCAATCCATATGATGAATATGCGATTGAGGAAGCAATCAATATTAAGGACACACATGGTGGTGAAGTCACAGTCGTTACAGTAGGTGATGAAGATTCAGAACAACAGCTTCGAACAGCGCTTGCAATGGGTGCCGATCAAGCTGTACTAATAAACATTGAAGATGATGTAGAAGATGGAGATCAATATACTACTTCTAAAATATTATCAACTTATTTAAAGGATCAAGATGTAGATATTATTCTTTCAGGTAATGTTGCAATCGACCAAGCGAGTGGCCAGGTTGGACCACGAGTAGCAGACCAATTAGACATTCCGTATGTCACAACTATTACTGACATTACAATTGATGGCTCTCAAGTAAATATTGAAAGAGATGTAGAAGGTGACGTAGAAAAAGTTCAAACATCATTACCTCTTTTAGTTACTTGTCAGCAAGGGTTAAATGAACCACGCTATCCTTCATTACCAGGAATTATGAAAGCTAAGAAAAAACCTTTAGAAGAACTAGAACTTGATGATTTAGATTTAGATGAAGATGATGTAGAAGCGAAAACGGAAACGATAGATGTTTTCCTTCCACCTGAAAAAGAAGCAGGTAAAGTGTTAGAAGGCGAAGCTGATGATCAAGTGAAAGAGCTTGTATCACTACTAAGAACAGAAGCAAAAGTACTTTAATCAGACAGGTGTAGAAAGGAGCAGATATATCATGAGTAAGATTTTAGCATTTGGAGAAGCACGTGATGGAGAGTTAAGAAACGTTTCGTTTGAAACAATTGCAGCAGCAAGGCAAATAGATCAAGACGCACAAGTCGTAGCCGTTGTATTAGCTGACCAAAATACAACAGCATTAGCAGAAGAGATGATTCACTATGGTGCTGATCGCGCCTTAGTTGTCGAGCATACAGACCTTAAAGAATATACATCAGATGCATACACTCAAGCAGCAATGACTGTTATTAATGAAGAAGACCCAGATGGCATTGTTATGGGACACACATCTTCAGGGAAAGATTTATCTCCTCGAATTGCAAGTAAGTTAGATAACGGGCTAGTTTCTGATGTTACAGCAATTGAAGGTAGTTTAGAGGATGCTAAGTTTATTCGCCCAATTTATTCAGGTAAGGCATTTGAGAAGAAGGCATTAAATGATGGTGTTACATTCGTAACGATTCGTCCTAACAACATTGCCCCACTTGAAAAAGATGAAAGTCGTTCTGGAGAAGTGAGTTCACTAGATGTAGATATCAAGGATTTACGCACAACTATTCAAGAAGTGATCCGTAAAGCTTCAGAAGGTGTGGATTTATCAGAAGCGAACATTATCGTTGCTGGTGGACGTGGAGTTAAAAGCGAAGAAGGTTTTGAACCGTTATATGAACTAGCTGATGAATTAGGTGCTGCAGTTGGTGCTTCACGTGGTGCATGTGACGCTGGGTATTGTGATTATTCATTACAAATCGGTCAAACAGGTAAAGTGGTAACACCAGACCTTTATATTGCAGTAGGTATTTCAGGAGCGATTCAACACTTAGCTGGTATGTCGAACTCTAAAGTAATCGTCGCTATAAATAAAGACCCTGAGGCAAACATCTTTAACGTAGCTGACTATGGTATTGTTGGTGACTTATTTGATGTTATACCAAAGTTAACTGAAGAGATTAAAGGGTTAAAAGTATAAGTAATTAACAGGCTCTTCGCTCTTTTTAAATGGGGGAAGAGCCTGTTTTTATACCGCTTTATCTATTCACAAACAAACTATTGGCATGGATTCAGATTAACGTGCTATACTAAATTTGAATTAGAAAGTTTAGGAGGAATTACGAATGGCAATTGTAAACGCAACAGATCAAAACTTTAATAATGAAACATCTGAAGGATTAGTATTAGTAGATTTTTGGGCACCTTGGTGTGGACCTTGTAAAATGATTGCTCCTGTATTAGAAGAGTTAGACGCAGATATGAGCGATAAAGTGAAAATTGTAAAAGTTGATGTTGATGAAAACCAAGAAACAGCACAAAAATTTGGCGTAATGAGTATTCCGACTTTAATCGTATTTAAAGATGGAGAGCAAGTTGATCAGGCTCATGGTTTTCAACCAAAAGATGCACTAGAAGAATTAGTAAATAAAAATGCATAAAACGGTTTAACCTTTTTTAGAGGGCTGACTCATAAAGCGAGTTAGCTCTTTATTTTGAGTTTGACTTTATTTGACATTCAGCTTCGTGTAATGGGGTGGGTTTTATGAACGAGCGAATACAAGAGAAGTTAGCCATTTTGCCTGATCACCCAGGCTGTTATTTAATGAAGAATAAGAAAGATGAAGTTATTTATGTTGGGAAATCTAAAGTGCTGAAAAACCGCGTACGCTCTTATTTTACCAGTGCAAATGACTTAAAAACACAACGCTTAGTTAATGAAATAGTAGATTTTGAGTATATTGTTACAGGTTCTGAAATGGAAGCTTTAATTTTAGAGATGAACTTAATTAAGAAGTATGACCCTAAATATAACGTCATGTTGAAAGATGACAAAAGTTATCCATTTCTTAAAATTACAAACGAACGACACCCACGCCTAATCGTGACACGCCAAGTGAAAAAGGATCAAGGGCGCTACTTTGGCCCATATACTAATGTTTATGCGGCTCGTGAAACGAAAAAGTTATTAGATCGACTTTATCCACTCAGAAAATGTAACGTTATGCCAAAACGCGTTTGTTTATATTACCACATCAACCAATGCCTTGGCCCTTGTGAACATTTTGTTAGTAAAGAAACAAATGAAGAATTAGTACAAAGTATTTCAAGCTTTTTAAATGGCGGACATAAAGCCATTAAACAAGAAGTTCAGGGGAAAATGCTTAAAGCATCAGAGGAGTTAGACTTTGAGAAAGCTAAAGAGTATCGTGACTTAATTGAACATATTGAAACTGTCATGGAAAAACAAACGATGGATTTGCATGATTTAACAGACCGCGATATTTTCGGATATTCTTATGATAAGGGTTGGATGTGTGTTCAAGTGTTTTTTGTAAGGCAGGGTAAGCTAATCGAGAGGGATGTATCTATTTTCCCGTTTTATAATGAGCCTTCTGATGCATTTGTTAGCTTAATCGCAAGCTTTTATACACATTCTAATCATATAAAGCCTAAGGAAATTAATGTTCCAGTTGGTATTGACCATGAGTTAATCCAACAATATTTGGATGTTAAGGTTAAAACGCCCTATCGTGGCCAAAAGAAAAAGTTAGTCGATTTAGCACAAGAGAATGCACAAATCGCTTTAAATGAAAAGTTCTCGTTGATTGAAAAAGATGAAGAACGCACTATAAAAGCCGTTGAACAACTTGGTGACATATTGAATATTGAAACCCCTCATCGAATTGAAGCTTTTGATAACTCCAATATTCAAGGAGCTCACCCAGTATCTGCCTTAATCGTTTTTATTGATGGTAAGGCTAAGAAAAATCAATATCGAAAATATAAAATTAAAACAGTCGATAAGCCTGATGATTATGAAATGATGCGTGAAGTTATTAGACGCCGTTATAAGAGGGTGTTAAAAGAAGGCCTTCCTCTACCCGACTTAATTTTAGTAGACGGAGCTAAAGGTCAAATGTCAGCTGCAAATGACGTACTTGAAAATGAATTAGGACTAGACATCCCTTTATGTGGCTTAGCAAAAAATGAAAAGCATAAAACAAGTGAATTATTATACGGTGAGTCAGCAGAACCTGTAGCAATGAAGCGTAATAGTCAGCCTTTTTATCTAATACAACGCATTCAAGATGAAGTTCACCGGTTTGCGATCACATTTCATAGAGAGTTAAGAGGTAAAGGGGCAGTTCAATCTACTTTGGATGAAATTGAAGGCATTGGCCCGAAAAGAAGGCAATTATTAATGCAGCACTTTGGCTCAATTGAAGGAATCAAAAATGCTAGTCAAGAAGACTTCACAAAGTTAGGCATTCCAGAAACAGTCGCTTGGAGTATTAATCAATATTTTTATCATAATCAAACTGATTCACGAGAAGATAAATAATAAGGGTAGTGATTATGTAGCAAATAGTGTCAAAATCAGCCAATACTTTCTTGACGCTTTTACGCGTTAGAAGTACAATAAACATGTCATGTATACTATAATTTGCATAGAGTATGTGAATCTTATCGATGAATCAATTTTACATCAAATGAGGGGGGTAACACATGGCGGAAAACCGTGAGTTCTTTAATCGCAGGCTACATTCTTTATTAGGTGTTTTTCCAATTGGTTTATTCCTAATGCAGCATTTAGTAGTTAACCACTTTGCTACATATAGTCCAGAAGCATTTAATAATGCTGCACACTTTATGGAAAACTTACCTTTAAGACTATTTCTTGAGTTTGTTCTAATTTATATACCATTACTATTCCACGCAATTTATGGTGTATATATTGCCTTTACTGCCAAAAACAATTTAAGGCGTTATGGATATTTCCGAAATTGGATGTTCATGCTTCAAAGAGCAACAGGGATTATTACATTAATCTTTATTGTTTGGCACGTTTGGGAAACCCGTTTAGCTCATGCGATTTATGGAACAGAAGTTAACTTTGATATGATGGCTACCATTTTAGAATCAACGTTTATGTTCTGGTTCTATATTGTTGGTGTCGTTGCAGCCGTTTTCCACTTTGCAAATGGCCTATGGTCTTTCTTTGTAACTTGGGGTATTACTGTAACGCCAAGATCGCAAACGTTCTTAACTTATGCAACGTTAGGTGTATTCATCATCTTTACTTACATGGGTATCGCATCACTAATCGCTTTTGCTAATTAATGAGTATTAGATTTCAATTTTAGTAATTTGTTTAAAAGGGAGTGAAACTTCATTATGAGTAATAAAAATATCGTGGTAGTAGGCGGTGGCTTAGCTGGTTTAATGGCAACTATTAAAGCTGCAGAAGCTGGCGTACACGTTGATTTAATTTCACTTGTTCCTGTAAAACGCTCCCACTCTGTGTGTGCACAAGGTGGGATTAACGGCGCTGTTAATACGAAAGGTGAAGGTGACTCACCTTGGGAACACTTTGATGACACTGTATATGGTGGTGACTTCTTAGCTAATCAACCACCAGTAAGAGACATGTGTGAAGCAGCTCCAAGCATTATTCATATGCTTGATCGTATGGGTGTTATGTTTAATCGTACGCCTGAAGGTTTATTAGACTTCCGACGTTTCGGTGGAACTCAACACCATCGTACTGCTTTCGCAGGGGCAACTACAGGACAGCAATTATTATATGCATTAGATGAGCAAGTTCGTCGTCATGAAGCAAACGGACTTGTTACGAAATACGAAGGTTGGGACTTCTTAGAAGCTGTCATTGATGACGATGGCGTATCGCGAGGAGTAGTAGCTCAAGATATTCAATCACATGAAATAAGAGTATTCAAAGCTGATGCATCGATTATTGCAACTGGTGGTCCTGGTATTATTTTCGGTAAATCAACTAACTCTGTTATTAATACAGGTTCTGCCGCATCTAACCTTTATCGTCAAGGTGCGATTTATGCAAATGGTGAGTTTATTCAAATTCACCCAACTGCTATCCCTGGCGATGATAAACTTCGATTAATGTCAGAATCTGCACGTGGTGAAGGTGGACGTGTGTGGACATATAAAGACGGTAAGCCATGGTATTTCTTAGAAGAGAAGTACCCTGCATACGGAAACCTAGTACCTCGTGATATAGCTACTCGTGAAATTTTTGATGTATGTGTTAACCAAAAACTAGGTATTAATGGTGAGAATATGGTTTACTTAGACCTTTCTCATAAAGACCCTGAAGAATTAGACGTTAAGCTGGGTGGAATTATTGAGATTTATGAGAAATTCGTAGGTGAAGACCCACGAAAAGTACCAATGAAAATCTTCCCTGCTGTACACTATTCAATGGGCGGTCTTTGGGTAGACTATGATCAAATGACAAACATCCCTGGTATTTTCGCAGCAGGTGAATGTGATTACACAATTCACGGTGGAAACCGTTTAGGAGCTAATTCACTTCTATCCTGTATTTATGGTGGTATGGTGGCTGGTCCTAAAGCTGTTGAATATATCGATGGGCTAGAAGAATTAGCTGAAGACAAGTCATCACAACTATTCGATGATAAGAAGCAAGAAGAAGAAGAGAAGTTCGAAAACATTATGAACATGACAACAGGTAAAGAAAACGCTTATCAAATTCACCGTGAGTTAGGTGAATGGATGACTGATTACGTAACTGTTGTGCGTGATAATGAGAACTTAGTAAAGACAGATGAAAAGATTCAAGAATTAATGGAGCGTGCGAAAGACATTAACATTAATGACACGTCAAGATGGAGTAACCAAACAGTCATGTTCGTACGCCAATTAGATAGTATGTTGCAGTTAGCACGTGTTATAACACAAGGTGCTTATAACCGTAATGAAAGTCGTGGTGCACACTTCAAACCAGAATTCCCTGATCGTAATGATGAAGAATGGCTAAAGACTACAAAAGCGACTTTCAATGCTGAGAAGAATGGTCCTGATTTCGAATATGAAGATGTCGATACATCTCTAATCGAACCACGTAAGCGTGACTATTCTAAGACAAAATAAGCATAGGGGGTAAAGTGTATGGCGGAAGATCACAAAACAATTAAAATGATTATTCAGCGTCAGGATGAGCCTGAAGTACAACCTTATGAAGAGGAATTTGATATTCCTTATCGTAAGAATATGAACGTTATTTCCGCATTGATGGAAATCCGCCGTAACCCAGTAAATGCAAAAGGAGAACAGACAACTCCAGTTTATTGGGATATGGGTTGTTTAGAGGAAGTCTGTGGTGCTTGTTCAATGGTCATTAACGGTAAGGCGGTGCAGTCATGTACAGCTTTAATTGACCAATTAGAGCAACCGATTCGTTTAGAACCAATGAGAACATTTCCAGTTATACGTGATTTAGCTGTTGACCGTAGCCGTATGTTCGATTCACTGAAAAAGGTTAAAGCGTGGGTACCTATTGATGGTACTTATGACCTTGGAGAAGGTCCGCGAATGCCTGAGAGTAAACGTCAATGGGCTTATGAATTATCAAAATGCATGACTTGTGGTGTATGTTTAGAAGCATGTCCAAATGTTAATAGCAACTCTGATTTCATTGGACCAGCAGCATTATCACAAGTACGTTTATTTAATTCACATCCAACAGGTTCATACCATAAAGCTGAACGTATGGATGCATTATTAGATGATGGTGGTTTACAAGACTGTGGTAACTCACAAAACTGCGTACAATCTTGTCCTAAGGGTATTCCTTTAACGACATCAATCGCAGCACTTAACCGTGAAGCAACGTTACATTCATTCAAGAGCTTCTTTGGTAGTGACTATCAACACTAAAGCTAAAAAAGGCTGACAAAAGTCAGCCTTTTCTTTAGGTCTATCTATTCTGATTATTCTTAAATTTTAACAAACAGGAGTGAGTTTAAGTTATGAAAACACCTAGTTATATTGAGGATTTAAAACAGTGGAAAGACGAATTTACATTTTACATACCCATTAATATTCGCTTTTCTGAAACTGATCTCTTCGGTCATGTCAATAATGTATCTCCCTTTATATATTTTGAAGAGGCAAGAATTGCTTATATGAATGAAATTAACTTATTCGGGGATCTTAAACAAGGGGTTACTAAAGTACCTGTTGTCAGTGACTTACAATGTGATTATTTGAAGCAAATTTATTTTGGAGAACAAATCAAAATGTATGTAAAAACAGCTTATATTGGTAATAGTTCAATTGACATTCATTATATGGCTGTCAATGAACAAGAAGAAGTTTGTTTAGTGGGGCGTGGAAGGATTGTTCAGATTGATTCCACAACAGGTAAGGCTGAGGCATTTAATGAAGAGCAACAAGATCGGCTTTATCATAAAAATCCGATTAATCGTTAAAACTATGACAAATAACGCGAACGTAGAAACACCAACTGACATAAACTATGGTGACTAATCAAAATCCTCATGTAAGAAGTAGCTCACTTCTTAAATGGAGGAGGGGTTACCGCTTGGACAGCAAAAAGTATCGACCTAGCAATATATTAACAAAGAGAGAGAGAGAAGTTTTTGAATTGCTTGTTCAAGACAAAACAACTAAAGAAATAGCTGAAGAATTATTTATATCTGAAAAAACAGTAAGAAATCACATATCGAACACAATTCAAAAATTACAAGTAAAGGGGCGTTCACAAGCTGTCGTTGAATTAATACGACTCGGTGAAATAAAACTTTAAATGAACCGGCTATTATTATAGCCGGCTTTTTATTCATTTTGTTATAATAAAAGTGATTGCATTCACTATAGTTGGACTTGCATTTTTTGACTAAAAAAGTGAAAATAAATAAAAAGGTATGTTTTTAAGGGGGCAAACCATTGCATTCAACAATTGATTTAAAAGTGATTGCAGAGTTAGAGAAGGACGTAAGATACATATCTCATATGGTGAAGCAAAGAGGGCGTGAAATTTTAAATCATTATCCAATTACACCACCACAATTCATTGCTTTACAATGGTTATTAGACTCGGGGGATTTAACTATTGGTGAATTGTCAAAGAAAATGTATTTAGCCTTTAGTACAACGACAGAATTAGTTGATCGAATGGAGAAAAATGAGTTAATTGAACGTGTAAGAGACCCAAAAGATCGTCGTGTTGTACGAATACATTTATTAGACAAAGGTAAAGCAATTATTGATGAAGTGATTGGAAAACGTCAAGAATACTTGCAAGAAGTATTAAAAACATACTCTCTTGATGAAGTGGAAAAGTTACGAAGTTCCATGACACAATTATATGATGTAATGAAGGAGCATGAACAGGCTCAAGATACTAACAGCAAGAAGGAGTCCTAACATTGGAGAGACCAATCGGAGTTATTGATTCAGGCATTGGCGGTTTAACTGTCTTATATGAACTAAAACGACAATTACCGAAAGAGAAATTTGTTTATTTAGGCGATACTTTAAGGTGTCCTTATGGTTCAAAAGAGCCAATGGAAGTAAAACAATACACTTGGGAAATGGTTGAGCACTTATTAACTTTTGATATTAAATTGCTTGTCGTGGCATGCAATACAGCAACAGCAATAGTTTTAGAAGATTTAATACAACATTTAAATATACCGGTGATTGGTGTTGTTGAACCGGGTGCAAGAGCAGCGATAAAATCGACTGTATCACAGCATATCGGCATTATAGGAACAAAGAATACAATTTCAAGTCAAGCCTATGAGTATGCATTAAAACAAATTAACCCACATATTAAGACATTAGGAATTGCATGCCCGAGGTTTGTTCCGATGATTGAATCTGGTGACATTACAGGTGAAGAAGCATATCGTGTCGTATATGAAAGTTTAAAATCGATTGAACATAGCCCCAACATTGATACTTTAATTTTAGGGTGTACACATTACCCAATTATCCAGCCAGTTATTGAAGATGTATTAGGTGATAAGGTAACAGTGTTATCATCAGCTTTAGAAACTGGTGCTGAGGTAAGTGCTAGTCTAACATTTTATAATATGCACACAACTACTGATACACTTTTGTCAAATGATCCATTAATATTAACGACAGGTAGCCTACAAGTCTTACAACGTTTAAAGGATGAAATTTTTCATTTTACGAACAGCCAAGTAAAACAAGTAACTCTTGTATAAAGCTTATACCATCTTAAGTGGTGTAAGTTTTTTTATGTACATTAAATCAGTTAAGATAAAGCAAGTGATTGTTTAATTGGTATGTTATACTGAAACCTATGTATACACTGACTGTAGTGTAGTTAAAATAATAGTTGATGTTTTTTTAGGTTTAGAATGACTGATTGAGGAGGCAAATAATGAGAGTAGATGGACGTAGCAATAATGAACTTAGAAATATGACGATGACAACAAATTTCACTAAACATCCTGAAGGTTCTGTTTTAATTTCAGTTGGAGATACAAAAGTGATTTGTAACGCTAGTGTTGAAAAGAAAGTCCCTCCATTTATGAGAGGAGAAGGCAAAGGTTGGATCACAGCTGAATACGCGATGCTACCTCGTGCGACAGAACAGCGTAATATTAGAGAATCCTCTAAAGGAAAGGTAGCCGGTAGAACAATGGAAATACAAAGGTTGATTGGCCGTACCTTAAGAGCTATTATTGACTTAGAGAAAATTGGTGAGCGTACCATTTGGGTTGATTGTGATGTTATTCAAGCGGATGGTGGTACGAGGACTGCAGCAATTACTGGAGCATTCGTTGCAACAACGTTAGCTTGTGCCAAACTATTTAAAGAGAAATTAATAGAAGAGATGCCGATTACGAATTATTTAGCGGCTACTTCTGTTGGAATTTCATCAGAAGGTAATGCAATTCTTGATTTGTGTTATGAGGAAGATTCGAAGGCGGATGTTGATTTAAATATTGTGATGACCAATGAAGGTAAGTTTGTTGAGTTGCAAGGAACTGGTGAGGAAGCCACTTTTTCACCAGATCAATTGAATGAGATGCTTCAATTAGGCACAAAAGGGATCAAAGAAATCTTCGAAGTACAAAGAGAAGCCTTAGGTGAAACAGCAGACTTAATCAAAAGTTAGGGGTATTTCATGAAGACAATTTATGTTGCAACAACTAATAAAGGTAAAATTAAAGAGTTTGAGCAAATTTTATCTGCTCTTTCAATAAAAGTAGAAAGTCTTCAAGACCACGTTTCAAATATGGAAGATGTAGAAGAGACTGGTGACACATTTGAAGAGAATGCAATCTTAAAGGCTGAAACCTATGCAAAAAGACATCAAGTTCCAGTGTTAGCTGATGATTCAGGGTTGGAAGTCAATGCCTTAGATGGAGAGCCTGGTGTATATTCTGCACGTTATGCAGGAGAAGATAAAAATGATCAAGCGAATATTGATAAAGTATTAAATAAATTAAAAGGTGTTGAAATCGATCAAAGGCAAGGTGCATTTGTATGTGTCATGGCATATGCTGAACCAGGTGACAAAGCTGTTCTGACAGAAGGTAAATGTCACGGTGTTATTACTGAAACACGACAAGGGCATGATGGATTTGGTTATGATCCGATTTTTCAACCTAATGGATACGAGCAAACCTTAGCCGAACTAGGGGCACAAGTTAAAAATGAAATCAGTCATCGACGTCATGCTCTTAATGAAATGGTTCAGATATTAAGTGAAAAGGTTAAAGTTGAGGGGTAACCCCTCAACTCTTAACACATATTGTAATTGGTTTAAGGATGAGGAAATTAACTAGAAATTATTTTTTTAACATTATATTGTTGACATTTGGGCTCATATTTTTATATAATGATTCTTGTCCGCAACAAACGGGTCAGGATTAAAATAACATGAATGAACGTTGTTACATATGATGCGGGTGTAGTTTAATGGTAAAACCTCAGCCTTCCAAGCTGATGTTGTGGGTTCGATTCCCATCACCCGCTCCATTTTAATGTTTTCTTGTCCCGGTAGCTCAGCAGGATAGAGCAACAGCCTTCTAAGCTGTCGGTCGCAGGTTCGAATCCTGCCCGGGACGCCATTTAAACAATATGCTCAATCCCTTTAGTCACAAGGGATTGAGCTTTTTTAATGTCTTGTCCAACTCATTTTATTACGGCTCTAATATATTTGTTGCGGTAGCAGCAAAATTTTACGTTGCCGTATAGGTGAGTGTCTTTGATCGTGTTAGTTGGTGTTAGGTAAAAGGTTCAATAATTTTCAAATTAAGGTTCCCTCCCACAATAATTTAACTTAAATCATGAGTTGAGGGAATGATGAGAGATGTTCCTAAGTAATTGACTAAAATGATTACTTGTAGTTATCAGTTAAATTTTGATATTCATTTAATAATATATCTAGTTCTTGACTTAATTTAACAGTATTTGGATGATTTAACCCTTTTGTAACACCTGACTTAACCATTTTTATTCTTAAGTCTTTAATTTCTGTTTCAAGTCTTTTCTTTTTATTTGATTGAATATTGGACACCTCAATTAATTTGTGGGAGGACAATAAAGTAATTTCCTTATTATAAAGTGACAAAACAAAAATAAAAATTTAAAATAATTAGTTACTTTTGGTTTTTGGATCGTAAAGGAAGTTAAGTAATAGTAGTGTGGCAATCGATAGAGTGACCACTTTATCGTTATGCAAACTAAGTGGTGTCATCACTATTCACCATCTTAATAACATGGTTAAAACGCAACACTCTGCATCGTTTGCTCTTGTTTTCATTCTTAAGGTTAATCCACTGGGGGTATACTCAACTTCAAAGTCACTTTCAACACCTGTTTGTTTTAATAAGTTCTCTACACGTTTAATGTCATTAACTTGTGCTGCCTCCATCACCTCAAATGCTAATTCATCCGATTCAGATAATTCATCTAAAATGTGACTACCATCTGACATTAGGTGACTGAAAGCCTCAGCTGATTCTTTGAATTTAGATGGGTCAACTTCAGGGAATTGTTCTCTTTCGTTATTTAAAAAAGGTGTGTAAATAAAATGTGGGACTTGTGTTGGAGTGTGGTTGTATGGACCGTACATCAGGTTCTCCTCCTATTTTCTATGCTGATAACAATATATGTAAAGTAGATGTATATGTGAGATAAAAAAGTTACACTTATAAACAACTGACTTAAATAGAGAAGTCTTATTTTGATCATTTACACCACAAATTCATCCCCCAGTTTGGAGGTTTTGGCTTCGTTCCTAACTGGGGTTATGTTATTTTACAAGTTCTTTTAACTCGGATGATCTTTTACTAATAAACAACATTGACAGTCCTATTTGTAAACAGATCTATTGATCATATAAGTCACTTTAAAATGATGAAAAATTGTTAAAACTAATACTGTGACTGTCATTAAATTAAGAAACATTAGTCTTCTTAAAATTTTAGCTTGAAGCGTAGACAATGATGACACACACCTTTCAAATTGATTAGTTATTTGTCATGTTAGTATTTAATTTTAGGCAGGCCACTATACATCATAGGTAAAATAGAATAGCGTATTAGTAGGATGGATTATTCGACATAATTTGACGCAATTAAATAAATTGTCTGAACTTATTTTACAAAATGAAATATAATTGTAATGAATCTATTATCTATTTGAAAGAATATGTGTGTTATAATCTATTAAAAGAAATTTAGTAGATTAATGTTTGGGGGATATGAACGTGAATAAATTATTCTACTCAACTATTTTAACTTTTATTATTAGTGCGTTATTCGTCACAACTACATATGCAGAAACGGAAGAATTAAGAGATCGTGAATCAGAAATATCTGAAGAGCGGTCTGAGTTAGGTGAAGAATTATCAGAAGCAGAAGAAGAATTAGCAGGAGTTTTAACTGAATTAGAAGAGTTAAATAATGAGATCGAGCGCATGGATGATGCAATTGAAGAAAACGAAACAGTTTTAGAAGAAACTGAGTATAAGATTGACCGTACGAATGACGAGGTTGAAGAGTTAGAAGAAGAAATAGATGAAATACAAGAAAGAATTGATATCCGAAAAGATGTCTTAAGTGAACGTTTAGCAACGTTACAAAGAAATGGCGGTAACGTTAGTTATATGGATGTGATTCTAGGTGCAAGTAACTTTGGTGATTTTGTTAGCCGAGTTACTACTGTTAATAGAATTATGGATTCTGATAAAAATTTAGTAGACCAACAAGTATCGGATAAAAATGAAGTTGAAAGTAAACAAACTACTGTAGTCGAACGTTTAGAAGAATTAGAATCAATGGAAGAAGAATTAATTGGTATGAATCAATTATTAGAAGAGCAACGAGAGAGTTCAGAGGATAAACAAGTACAATTACAAGATAAAGAACAGGAGTTAGTAGCTTTACAGGAAGATTTAGAAGTGCAAGATCGTGAACTTGCTTCATTGCAAGAAGAAGTTAGAGCGGATATTGAACGTGCTGAAAGTGAAAGAATTACCCTAGCTTCCAACAATAATAATAACTCTAGTGATGAGAATTCAGATGGTAGTGGTGAAGTGAATCATTCGGTGCAAACTTCATCTAGTAATGTTAGTGTCAGTGGCGATGGAAGTATGGAAAGTGTAATTGAAGCTGGTATGACCCAATCTGGAACTCCGTACGTATTTGGAGGTGCATCGCCATCAGGATTTGACTGTTCAGGGTTTTTAACGTGGGCATTTAATCAAGGTGGTATTAATGTACAAGGTCGAAGTACAGATGATTTTGTCCATGTAGGTCAGCAAGTTTCACCTAGTGATATGCAACGAGGTGATCTTGTGTTTTTTGATACGTATAAAACAGATGGACATATTGGAATTTACTTAGGTAATGGACAATTTTTAGGGTCCCAAAGCTCTACAGGTGTAGCGGTTGCAAGTATGAATTCTAGTTATTGGGATGATGCTTTTAACGGTCATGTAAGGCGAGTTCAATAATTTAATGAAAGCACATTAAAGGCGATCTTTAATGTGCTTATTTTAAACTTAAGCAAAATAAGCGATAAGGTATAATCTGGCTTGTCACCACTTAATGTTGTGACAAGCTTAGTTTTTCACAATGTATTGTTTTTTAGGTGGCGTATCGAAATGGAACATACTATTAAACGAGTTATTGAAAGAATGAATGATCAATCAGAAAATTATAACTGATCACATCAAAGTCTTGCCTATTGCTATCACTTAGGAATAAATTCCCCTTCTATGCTAAGTCTAATAATTAGATTGTGTGGAAGGAGATTGTCATATGGAACAGTTCGAAAGTTATAATAAGAGTTTAATTAATGGCGATTGGATTGAAGGTGAAAGTGGTCGTAATTATCAAAATGTTAACCCGTACGATCAGTCCACAGTCAATACAATACCTTTAGCCACTAGACAACAATTGGAAGAAGCCTATTTAGCTGCTAAAAAAGCCCAGGAGAAATGGGCTGTGTCTTCAGCTGAACAACGAAAAGAAGTACTGAGGAAAGTTAATTCTTACTTGGATGGGCACCGAGATGAAATAATCCAAATTATTGCTCGTGAAACAGGTGGGAGTTTAATAAAAGCTAATGTAGAAGTCGATTTAACAATCTCTATAGTAGAAGAAGCTATTAACATGCCAGATGAACTTGACAAAGTTGATGAGCTTGATGCAGCTGTTGAGGGGAAAGTAAATAAGGTACACCGTTTGCCCTTAGGTGTAATTACGTCAATTTCACCATTTAACTTTCCAATGAATTTATCAATCAGAACGATCGCTCCTGCTATTGCTTTAGGCAATTCAGTTGTTCATAAACCGGATATTCAAACTGCGTTAACTGGTGGTTCTATAATAGCTAAAGCCTTTGAACATGCAGGGCTACCTCAAGGTGTATTTAATTGTATTTTGACTGACTTAGATGAAATAGGAGATTATATGTTAGAAACTCCGCATTCACCATTAGTTAGTTTTACGGGTTCTACCCCAGTTGGTAAGCATATTGCTGAAACAGCTGGGCGAATGTTGAAACGAGTTGCACTTGAATTGGGAGGTAACAATCCTTTTCTTGTATTAGAAGATGCCGATGTTGAACGGGCTGTTGATGCAGCTATTTTCGGTAAGTTTATTCATCAAGGTCAAATTTGTATGATTATCAACCGGTTTATTGTTCATGAGAAACATTATGATACTTTTATTGAAAAGTTTGTAGAACGTGTGAAAGAAATCCCAAGTGGTGACCCAACAGAAGAAGGTGTGATTGTTGGACCTTTAATTAATGAAGAGCAAGTCAATAATGCACTTAAAATTATAGAAACAGCAAAACAAGAAGGCGCTAACTTAATCTTAGAAGGTAAAAGAGAAGGAAATTTATTAACGCCATATGTATTTGTAGATGTTGAAAATGATAGCACTCTCGCTCAAACGGAATTGTTTGCACCAATTGCAACAATTATTAAAGCTAAATCTGATGAAGAAGCGGTTGATATGGCAAATGATACACCATATGGTTTAAGTTCGTCCTTATTTACAAATGATTTGGAACAAGGTGAACAATTAGCTTTAAAAATTGAAAGCGGTATGACCCATATTAATGACCAAACAGTAAATGACAACCCAACAATTCCCTTTGGTGGAACGAAAGAGAGTGGAGTAGGGAAATTTGGTAACCCTTGGATAGTAGAAGAGTTTACAATTACTAAATGGGTATCTGTTCAAAAAGAAATTAGAGACTTTCCGTTTTAATTTAAATTTGAGAAGGCGGTCTATTACTGCCTTCTTCCTTTAAGTTATTCAACTCTTGGCGTAATAGGTTTCGGATTTTTCATTTTTAAAAATTATAAAAGTACATGATTCTGGTGAAAATTAATATGTATACATATTTTTATTTATTATTTTTGGTACAATGAAAAGTACGACACTTTTTAAGACCTTTGTGTTTTTATCTGAATGGTTAAGGGTAAATTGTGTTGTAGAAGTTAATAAAGGGGGTGAAACCATGAGCACAGAGCGTCAAGGTGTTGTGATGTTTCCAGGTTGGCGAAAAGAGCTGGAACAGAAAACATTTGATGCGATCCAACAAAAATATTATGAAGAAGCCTTATTACATATTAAGAAGTTAGAAGATTTCAATGAAGCTTCTAATGATATTTTAACAGCAAAGGTAATCGCATTTATTGAACTATCAAGATACGATGAAGCCATTAGTTTATGTCGGAAACTAATGAAAGAAGATGACGATCATTATTATAAGTACTTACATATTTATTTGACGATTCTTTTTCAATCAAGTCAATATACGGAGTTAATTGAGTTATTAGATGAAATATTTGAAAATGAAACAATTCCATTTGAGTATGAAGAAGCTTTTAAGCAATTGTATGAAGTGGGACAAGATCTGCAAGCTTCTAGTGCTAAACAAGAGTCAGAGAAACATATTAACCATTTCTTAGAGTCATTAGAGAATGGTAACTTCCAAGAGCAATGGAAATTATTATCAATCCATCGTAAGTATGACGTAGAGACACACTTAGAGACCATTAAACCTTACTTAAGTGATACACGATTGAATCCTGTTATTAAAACAGGCATTCTGCAATGGTTAATGGATTTTAAAGTGGATAAAAAAATCGAAGTAGAAAAATTCGGTGAATCTAACTATGTCATTCCAGCAGAACTGAAAGATGTATTGGATACAAAATTTGCTAAAAATGTACTAGAGTATCTTGAGAAGGTTGAGCAAGGTGACCCGACACTTTATGAATTTGTTAAGCAAGTTTTATATCGATATTTGTATATTAAATATCCGTTCGAACCATTTGATGATTCAAAGAACGTGAAAAACTTAGGTGAGGCAGTACTTACATTGTCACAAAAATATTTGCAGTTGAATGAGGAAGCTGATGTAGCTGACCAAGCAACCGATGAACAAAAAGGCTGGATGAAAGAAATTGAACGCTTAGAAAAAATCTATTTTTCACAAATAGAGGGTTAAAATTTACTGTTTCATGAGTATTGAACGTCAATATTTCTATGTTATAATATAGTGGTTGCATTATGCATGAAACATACGAACATATAATGTATGAATAGATGTTGGAGGGAAGATTTATGTCAGCAAAATGGGAAAAGAAAGAAGGTAATGAAGGTGTCTTAACTGTAGAAGTCGAAGCTTCTGAGTTTGATAAAGCACTAGATCAAGCCTTCAAAAAAGTTGTGAAAGATGTTCAAGTACCTGGCTTCCGTAAAGGTAAGGTACCTCGTTCAATGTTTGAAAAGCGCTTTGGTGTAGAATCACTTTATCAAGATGCAGTTGACATTGTATTACCTGATGCTTACATGAAAGCTGTTGATGAAACGGGTATTACACCAGTTGATCGTCCAGAAGTTGACGTTGACCAAATTGAAAAAGGGCAACCTTTAGTGTTCACAGCGACTGTAACAGTTAAACCTGAAGTTGAGCTTGGTGAATACAAAGGATTAGAAGTAGAAGAGCAAGAAACTACTGTATCAGACGAAGAAGTTGAGGAAGAGTTGAGCTCTCTTCAAGAAAAACAAGCTGAACTAGTGGTTAAAGAAGAAGGTCAAATTGAGAATGGTGATACTGTAGTAATTGACTTTGAAGGTTTCTTAAATGGAGAAGCATTTGAAGGCGGTTCTGCTGAAAACCATACACTTGAAATTGGTTCAGGCTCATTCATTCCAGGATTCGAAGAGCAACTAGTAGGTAAAACATCTAAAGAAGATACAGAAGTATCAGTTACGTTCCCAGAAGATTATCACGCAGAAGAGTTAGCTAATCAAGAGGCAACTTTCAATGTGAAAATTCATGAAGTAAAAGCAAAAGAAATTCCTGAGTTAGACGATGATTTTGCTAAAGACGTTGACAATGATGTTGAGACTTTAGATGAGTTAAAAACGAAAACTAAAGAACGACTACAAGAGCAAAAAGATACAGAAGCAGATAATCAGAAGCGTGAAACACTAGTAGAAAAAGCGTCTGAAAATGCGACAATTGACCTTCCAGAAGCAATGGTTGATTCTGAATTAGATCGTATGCTTCAAGAGTTTGAACAACGCTTGCAAATGCAAGGTATGACATTAGATATGTACTACCAGTTCTCTAATCAAGATGAGGATGCATTAAAGGAACAAATGAAAGAAGATGCAGAAAAGCGTGTTCGCACTAACTTAACTTTAGAGGCAATCGCATCTCAAGAAAACTTAGAGGTTACAGAACAAGATGTTGAAGACCAACTTCAAGAGATGGCTTCTATGTATCAAACAGATGTAGAGCAGTTAAAACAAATGCTTGGCGGAAATACTGATGCATTAAATGAAGATCTTAAACTTAAAAAAGCAATTGATTTCTTAGTTGAACAAGCAAAAACAGTATAACTGAATATATATAAGCGAGGCGCGTAAATTACGTGCCTTGTTTTGCACTATCATTAATGTTTTTACAATTTTGAACATAGGCTGTAGTAATATCAGCTTGAGTATTGATCAAATTGTTCGAACAAATCTAATTCAAACACATATAATAAGAATAGGTTTTTCTTTTGACTAAATTGTTTTAGAAGTACATAATGGAGACAGTGTAGGTTAATGAATAAGAAACAGGCAGAAAATAACCTGACTAAAGAAATTGCTTTTTATTAAAATTAATGATAAATCGTAGTGGTTAAATATAGATCATTATGGGGTGAATGTATGTTTAAATTTAGTGATGAAAAAGGGCAGTTAAAATGCTCATTCTGTGGTAAAACGCAAGACCAAGTCCGCAAATTAGTTGCAGGACCAGGTGTTTATATATGCGATGAATGTATTGATTTATGTACAGAAATTGTTGAAGAAGAATTAGGTACAGTTGAGCAAGAAGATTTTAAAGAAGTACCTAAACCGAAAGAAATCTGTGACATATTGGATGACTATGTAATTGGTCAAGAAGAAGCAAAGAAATCCTTATCAGTCGCAGTTTATAACCACTATAAACGTGTTAATTCTAATGTGAAAAGCGATGAAGTCGAAATTTCAAAAAGTAATATTCTTCTACTTGGACCAACAGGTAGTGGTAAAACGTTACTAGCACAAACGTTAGCTCGAATATTAAATGTACCATTTGCAATTGCTGATGCAACTTCATTAACTGAAGCAGGTTATGTTGGTGAAGATGTTGAAAACATTTTATTAAAGCTAATTCAAGCTGCTGATTATGACGTTGAAAAGGCAGAAAAAGGAATTATATACATCGATGAAATAGATAAGGTAGCCAGAAAATCTGAAAACCCATCTATTACACGTGATGTTTCAGGTGAAGGTGTACAGCAGGCATTATTAAAGATTTTAGAAGGAACACAAGCAAGTGTACCCCCACAAGGCGGTAGAAAGCATCCACATCAAGAATTTATTCAAATTGATACAACGAATGTTCTATTTATCGTTGGTGGTGCTTTTGATGGTATTGACCAAGTAGTTAAACGTCGTCTTGGTGAACGTGTTATTGGCTTTGGTTCTGAATCAACAGGAGAACAGCTAGAAGAATCAGAATTATTAACGAAAGTCTTGCCTGAGGACTTATTACGTTATGGACTAATTCCTGAATTCATCGGGCGTTTACCAGTAATTGGTAGTTTAACTCCTTTAGATGAAGATGCTTTAGTTGAAATTCTAACCAAGCCGAAAAACGCACTATCAAAGCAATATGAAAAATTATTTGGGATTGACGATGTTGAATTAGAATTAAAAGATGATGCATTACGTGCGATTGCGAAAAAAGCAATTGAACGTAATACAGGAGCTAGAGGCTTACGTTCGATTATTGAAGGTATTATGTTAGATGTTATGTTTGAATTACCTTCAAGAGATGATATTGAAAAGTGTATTATCACTAAAGATACAGTTGAATTAGAGAATGGAAAACCAACATTAGTCATGGAAGATGGCTCTGTTGTAGACCAAAATAAGGAAACCCCTAGAGAAAGTGCGTAAATGCTAAGGTTTCAATGAGTTAGAGGGTACTCTCCTCTTTATAAGTGAGAGTACCTTTTTCTTTTGTTGTTCTGAGGATAATTTTAACAAATAACATTGATTAGTAATGAAAATAGATTAAAATGAAATGTATATAATAAAGATAGCTATGAAGTTATACAATGTCCATAGTGTCGTAACCGTACTTGGAGGTGTGACTAAATTGTCAAATGAGATCAATCAGGAAATTCCGTTATTACCTTTAAGAGGAGTGATTATTTACCCTTCAATGGTTCAACATTTAGATGTTGGACGTGAACATTCAGTTAAAGCGTTAGAACAAGCCATGGTACAAGATCATAAACTCCTTTTAGCAGCACAGCGTAACTCATCTTTAAATGAACCTACAGAAGATGATCTATATGAAATAGGTACGATTGTCTATATTAAGCAGATGGTTAAATTGCCGAATGGTACAAGCCGTATATTAGTAGAAGGGTTAGAAAGAGCAGAAATTAAGTCGTTTGAACAACATGATCCTCATTTTACTGTTACATATGAAACAGTTGATGATGAACATGGTGATGAAGTAGAGGAACAGGCATTAATGCGCACTTTAATTCAACAGTTTGATGACTATACTAAAGTGTCTAAGAAAACAAAAAGAGAAACTTATGAAACGGTTAAAGACATTAATGAATCGAGTCGTTTGGCAGATCTTATTACATCACATTTATCGTTACAAATTTCTCAAAAACAGCAAGTATTAGAAACGCCGTACGTACCCAATCGTATAGAACAGCTTATTCAAATGATTCATAATGAAAAAGAAGTTCTTTCTATGGAGAAGAAAATTGGTCAACGAGTTAAACGCTCAATGGAACGTACACAAAAAGAGTATTATTTAAGAGAGCAATTAAAAGCAATCCAAAAAGAATTGGGAGACCGAGATGGTAAAAGTGGTGAAGTTGAGCAATTAAAAGATAAGATAGAACAAGCCAGTATGCCCGAAAGAATTGAAGAAGTTGCTTATAAAGAGCTTAGTCGGTATGAAAAAGTCCCACAAAGCTCAGCAGAAAGTTCGGTTATTCGTAATTATGTTGAATGGTTAGTGACATTACCATGGACAGATGAAACAGAAGACAATTTAAATGTTAACCGTGCAAAAGGCGTCTTAGATGAAGATCATTATGGTTTAGATCGTGTGAAAGAACGTGTTTTAGAATATTTAGCCGTTCAACAATTAACTGAATCTGTTAATGGTCCCATCTTATGCTTAGTAGGACCACCAGGTGTTGGTAAAACATCATTAGCGAAGTCGATTGCACGATCTGTTGGGCGCAACTTTGTTCGTGCATCATTAGGCGGCGTTCGAGATGAAGCGGAAATAAGAGGCCATAGAAGAACGTATGTTGGTGCAATGCCAGGACGTATTATTCAAGGTATGAAAACAGCAGAAACTGTTAATCCAGTCTTTTTATTAGATGAAATTGATAAGATGGCTAGCGATTTTAGAGGTGATCCATCTTCTGCAATGCTAGAAGTACTCGACCCTGAACAAAACCATTCCTTTAGTGATCATTTTGTAGAGGAACCATATGATTTATCAAACGTTATGTTTGTTGCAACAGCCAATAATTTAGCAACCATTCCTAGTCCATTACTTGATCGAATGGAAGTTATTACGATTGCAGGATATACAGAGTTAGAAAAGCTACACATATCTAAAGAACATTTAATCCCGAAGCAAATTAAAGAAAACGGCTTAATGAAATCAAAGTTACAATTCCGTGATGAAGCGATTTTGAAGTTAATTCGCATGTATACGCGTGAGGCGGGTGTTCGTAATTTAGAGCGTGAAATTGCGTCGGTTTGTCGTAAAGCTGCAAAAATTATTGTCTCAGGAGAAAAGAAGCGCGTGATCTTAACTGAAAATCAATTAGAGGAATTACTAGGCAAACCTAAATTCCGTTACGGTCAAGCTGAAGAGGAAAACCAAATCGGTGCTGCAACAGGTTTAGCATATACTCAAGCTGGTGGTGATACGCTAGCGATTGAAGTGTCAATAGTTGATGGCACTGGAAAGTTGACCTTAACAGGGAAACTAGGAGATGTTATGAAAGAGTCAGCACAAGCCGCTTTTAGTTATGTTCGCAAAAGAGCAGATGAATTTGGTTTAGAGCAAGACTTCTATGAGAAATATGATGTTCACATCCACATTCCTGAAGGTGCAACACCAAAAGACGGGCCATCTGCAGGTATTACGATCGCAACAGCATTAGTATCCGCTTTTACTGAACGCCCGGTTCGTAAAGAGGTAGGAATGACAGGTGAAATAACATTAAGAGGTCGCGTATTACCAATCGGTGGCTTAAAAGAAAAATCATTAAGTGCACATAGAGCAGGTCTTAAAACGATCATTATGCCAGAAGAAAATGATAAAGACTTAGAAGATATCCCTGAAAGTGTACGAGGTGAGTTGTCATTTGTGAAGGTTAAGCATTTAGATGAAGTGTTAGATCATGCTCTGTTGCCAAAGGAGTAAATACTATGAAAGTAAATCAAGCTGAAATTGTTATAAGCGCGGTTAGTAAAGCGCAGTACCCAGGTGATCAATTTCCAGAAATCGCTTTAGCCGGTCGTTCAAACGTTGGAAAGTCATCGTTTATTAACCGCATGATTCAGCGTAAAAATTTAGCTCGTACATCATCAAAACCCGGTAAGACCCAAACGTTAAACTTTTACATGATTAATGAATCCTTTTTCTTCGTCGATGTTCCCGGCTATGGCTATGCTAAAGTGTCCAAAAAAGAAAGAGAAGCTTGGGGCCGTATGGTGGAGGAGTACTTTAAGACGAGAGATACTTTAAAAGCAACGGTACTTTTAATTGATTTTAGGCATCCTCCAACTGAAGATGATCTAATTATGTATGACTTTCTCAAACACTTTGAGTTACCAGTCGTTGTGATTGCAACTAAATTAGATAAAATAAATAAAACAAAGCGTCAAAAGCACTTGAAAGTTATAGAAGAAGCATTAGAAATAGAACCAGAAGATGTTATTATTCCTTTTTCAGCGGAGACAGGTGAAGGAAAAGAACAGGCATGGAATAAATTGAAAGAGTTTTTATAATTTTGGTGGATCTAAAAGAGGTGCTGATTTTGAATAGCACCTCTTTTTTAGATGGGACTAGTTCACTAAAATGTCATTCAAATTTCAGCCAACTGTGACTTAAATCATATATTCTATTCATTTTTAATTTTATAATGGAATTATTAGAGTGAAGAAATAAAAAACGGAGTGCGAATCGTTATGGTTAAGTATATTTATTTCATTGTCGTAGTAGCTTTTCTAGACACTTTTATTCAACTACCAATTATAACCCCATACGCTCTGAGTCTTGGAGCAAGTGAAGTGCTAACAGGGTTTATTGTAGCTATTTATTCATTATCTAATGTGATTGGGAATGTTATAGGCGGTCATTTCGTAGACCGAGTAGGTAGGAAACGAATATTAATAATAGGGATGTTCTTAGTCAGTGTTGTGTTAATGACGTACCCTTTAGCTCAAACAGGTGAGCAATTATTTATAATCCGTTTTCTACACGGTATTGCGGGTGGTGTGTTAGTTCCTAGTGCTTTTGCTTTAATTGGAGATCGTTCAAAACGAAAAGGTAATCAAAATTCAATGGCATTTGCAGGAGCAGCAATTGGGATTGCGGCTATTTTTGGTCCTGCATTAGGTGGAATGTTAGCAGCTATTGGACGAACTGAATATGTATTTATTTTTGTTGCTGTATTGTTTTTTGTTAGTGCTATCTTTGGACTTAAACATATTCCTGAGTCCATCAAAAAAAGCGATCGTGGTGAAGTCGCGTTGTCTGTATTTTTATCTTTACTTAAAAACACCAGATTGCTACAAGCATCATTAATTGCTTTTACGTTAATGGTTAGTAATGGGACATTAGCGTTTGCATTACCTATTTTAATTGAGAGTATTGGGTTTACGACGGCTACTACTGGTCTATTGCTAAGTTTATACGGAGTAACGGCTTTAGTGCTATTCGTAACGGCGTTAAATCGTATTTATATTAATTATCTACCAAGAAATTTAGCTGTTTCGGGTTTACTTATTATTGCGAGCTCTATGCTTTTACTAAGTTTAGCATCCAATATTTTATTAGCGATGGTCGCTATGATTGTTTATGGAGTTGGATTTGCCTTTGTGTTTCCATCGATGAATCAGATGGTGGCTAATGCAACTGACCAATCTAATCGTGGAAAAGCTTACGGTGTTTTTTATGCCTTTTTCTCAATTGGTGTCATAACTGGATCTAGTTTTTCAGGTTTGATTACACAAATGTTTGGCCTTCCATTCTTATTCTGTATGTTATTGATTGTAGCCATCTTTATTTTGCTACAGTTAATGAATAAAAAAATCCATTATTAGTCCTTTTCTAATAATGGATTGCATAATTAAAATTGGATAAGGTTAGTTAAAAATCACATACTAATGGTAACTCACTTTTTAAATAACAAGGTTAAACCAATGATGATTAAAAGGAGAGGCCAAAATTGTTCAATACTGTTAAACAGGAAGTCTAACCAACCGAACCAACTTGGCATTGCAAATGACGATAAAGCGACAAAAGAAATAATGATTAATATTATTCCAATAATTGTACCTTGATTCGTTTTTTGAGCTCGTAAAATAAATGCTACACCAATAATCAAAGTATACATCCCCCAGTGATCAATCCAATTTGCACTATGATTGATCGCATGGAAATGAATACCTAACCCAAATAATATGATACCTGGTAAAATATTATCGTACTGTCGATTGCCATAGGCGCTAAATAAAAAGGCAACACCTAAAATAACTAAAATGGTTGGCCAAGTATTAAATTGTGACAAAACTGGAATGGTGTACTGCTGCATTAAAAAATAGAAACCGAAGCCTATTAAAATGATTGCTACAAAGGATTTATTTTGTCTCATAATTAACCGTCCTCTCTGGACATATTTCTTGATGGTTCGATACGGATATGATAGTCTACATATAGTTATTAATAATTATTCTAAATAAATAGTATCATAAATCTTCATAATTTGTTCAATCAAGTGAAGTTTTTCTTTGAATAATTCTTGTTACAATATATTTAGGAAGTTTGACCGACGATTAAGGGGTGAAAAAAGATGCATTTTGTTGCTGTAACAATTAATTACCGAACTGCCCCAGTAGAAATAAGAGAGAAGCTAACCTTCTCAGATGACCAACTAAGTGATGCGATTTCTAAGTTAAATGAACAGAAAAGCATTTTAGAAAATGTGATCGTTTCAACTTGTAACCGTACAGAGCTATATGTTGTTTCTGACCAGTTACATACTGGTCGTTATTATGTGAAGAAGTTTTTAGCTGATTGGTTTTCAATGGATGTTGATTATTTAGCTAATTTCATTGAGTTAAAAGAAGAAAATGAAGCTATAGAACATCTATTTAAAGTAGCTGCTGGGTTAGACTCGATGGTGCTAGGTGAAACTCAAATTTTAGGACAAGTTAAGGATTCTTTCGATAAGGCACAGCGTCATCAATCATCTGGCCTAATGTTTAATCAATTATTTAAACAAGCCATTACTAATGCTAAACGTGCCCATAAAGAAACAGAGATTGGTGAAAATGCAGTATCTATTAGTTATGCTGCTGTTGAATTGGCCAAAACGATTTTCGACCAATTAAAGAATCAGCATGTTGTCATTTTAGGTGCTGGTAAGATGGGTGAGCTGGCTGTTCAAAACTTACACGGTTCAGGCGTTCATAATATTACAGTCGTTAACCGTACATTAGAGAAGGCAGAAGAGGTAGCGGCTAAATTTTCAGGACGAGCTAAGCCAATGGATGAGTTAAGTGACGTGCTAGAAGAAGCTGATATTGTCATTACATCAGTTGGTACAGATCACTATATTTTAAATGATTCAGATCTTAAACCGATTCTTAAGAAGCGTAATGGAAAACCGTTATTTATGGTTGATATTGCTGTACCACGCAATCTAGATCCTGCAATTGAACAGTTAGAAAATATGTTCTTATATGATATTGACGATCTTCAAGGAATTGTTGATCAAAACCTTGAAGAACGTAAACAAGCAGCTATAGAAATTGTGAACTTGATTGAAACTGAAATGAGTGACTTTGAAGAGTGGGTTAAGACCTTAGGGGTTGTCCCAGTAATCTCTGCTCTTCGTAAAAAAGCTTTAACAATCCAACAAGACACGATGGCATCTATCGAAAGAAAAATGCCAGATTTATCACCGAGAGAGAAAAAAGTACTTAATAAACATACTAAAAGCATCGTTAATCAAATGTTAAAAGAGCCGATTTTACAAGCTAAAGAAATGGCTGGAGAAGAACATGCTGATGACATGTTAAAGATGTTTGTCCGTATGTTTGGCATTGAAGGAGAAGTCCAAGAAGAATTACAAGAACAGAGTAAGAAGCACCCTAGTCATGAATCAGTTAATCAGTCATTACCCATTGCTAACTTAGTTAAAGCTATGCAATAGGTTAAGTGAGAGGAGCTCTCTCATGGGGATATTTGAACAATTTAAAATATATGAATTAATTGTATTGTTATATGGCTTGAGTTTAACTTTTTATTTTTATGATTTTGTAGAGAAAAACCGGAAGGCAAACCAGCTAGCCTTCTGGTTACTTTTATTGGTCTGGGTCCTACAAACAGTATTCTTATTTGTTAATATATATGTGTTAGGCTTTTTGCCGGTTTTTAACGTTTTAGAAGGTTTATATTTCTATGCATGGTTAATATTATTAGTATCTATTGTTGTGAACTATTTTTATAAAATGGACCTAGTTGTATTAATCATTAATGTTGTTGGATTTTTAGTCATGATGATGTTTTTAATGAACTATGCATCGAGCGGACAGTCACAATTATCAGGTGACTTCATAGGCGAAATATTAGTTGCTCATATTGTATTAGCTTTTGTGGCTTATACATTGTATACACTATCGTTCGCTTTTGCAGTCTTATATTTATTGCAATTCTATCTTTTAAAAAAGAAAAGATGGCGTCAATTAATTAAAAGAATAGGGAATTTAGAGCAATTGGAAAAACTCTCATTCTTAATTGTTGTTTTTGCTACTCCAGTCTTGCTCATTTCATTAGTTTTTGGACTGCTATGGGCTTATACGACTGACGATTTATTTTATTGGTTAGACGCTAAAACAGTAGGGTCCTTTATAGTAATTGGTATTTACTCTATTATTATTTATATGAGAGTAACTAAAAAGCTAATTGGTAAATCCATCGCTAGACTGAATATCATAGCCTTTTTAGTGCTATTTTGTAATTATTTACTATTATCCATGCTGTCTAACTTTCATGGATTATAATATTTAGGAGGCAAATGAAATGCGTAACATTATTATTGGTTCAAGAAGAAGTAATCTCGCTTTAACTCAAACAGATTGGGTTATTGATCAGTTAAACAAAGTGTCTGATCAGTATAGCTTTGAAGTGAAAAAGATCGTTACAAAAGGTGATCAAATTCTAGATGTAACGTTATCTAAAGTTGGTGGGAAAGGCTTATTCGTTAAGGAAATTGAACAAGCCATGTATAACCATGAAATCGATATGGCTGTACATAGCATGAAAGATATGCCTTCTCAAATACCTGAAGGACTAACAATAGGTTGTGTACCTGAGCGTGAGGACCATCGTGATGCATTTATTTCAGAAGATCACGTTAAACTTGATGATTTAAAAGAAGGTGCTCTTATTGGTACAAGTAGTTTACGCCGTGGTGCTCAACTACTAGCATATCGCCCAGATTTAGAGATTCAATGGATCAGAGGAAATATTGAAACAAGGTTACGTAAATTGAAAGAAGAGAGCTTTGATGCGATTATTTTAGCAGCTGCAGGTCTTAAGCGCATGGGATGGTCTACAGAGCTTGTGACAGAATTTTTGGAACCAGAAGTATGTTTGCCTGCTGTTGGACAAGGTGCTCTAGCATTAGAATGTCGTGAAGATGATGAAGATTTACTACAGTTAATTAATAAGATTAATGATGAATATACAGCAAAGACAGTTAAAGCAGAACGTAAATTTTTAAGTTTATTAGAAGGTAGTTGTTCAGTTCCAATCGCAGGGTATGCTGTATTAGATGGAGATGATATCGTACTACAAGCCTTAGTATCTTCTTCAGATGGTAAAACGGTTCTTAAAGAAACTGTTCGTTCAACTGACCCGATTGAAGCAGGTGAAAAAGCTTCTGAACTCTTAATTAATCGAGGCGCTAAGAAGCTAGTAGAAGAGGCTAAAGAGGAGTTAGAAGCTAATAATGGAGAAGGTCAGTAAACAAGTTTTACTTTCAAGAAGTTTGGAAGAAGCTATACCATTTCAACAAATTGATACCGATAAACTTAGTATAAAAGGAATTCCACTTATTAAGTTCGCTCAATATGAAGACTTTCATGTTGAGCGAACTCTAAATACTTTACACGCGTTTGATTGGATTATTTTCACTAGTCATAATGGAATCCATTATTTTTTCAAAACGTTAGAACAGTATAATCATCGCCTAGAAGAACTTAACCATTTGCGTTTTGGTACAGTAGGAAGTAAAACAGCTGAAACTTTAAAACAACATGGTTTCGAAGTTGATTTCGTACCAGAAGTATTTGATGCGAATCAAATGGGTAAGCAAATGTTAGAAGAAGTGGAAATGGAAAATGTCCTATTAGTGAAAGGGACACGATCACGAATTGTGTTAGATGAAATGTTTGAAGCTCATAACATTGCTTTTTCAAACTTAATCGTTTATCAAACTACAACGAACTCTGAAGTAAAGCATGCAGTAAAGCAATTATTAGATGATGAGTTACATGCTTTTGTATTTACTTCACCATCATCTATTCAAGCCTATATGGAATTAGGAGAAGGTTTAGTTAAAAGAACTTATCACTTACCCTGCTTTTGTATTGGTGAAACGACAGCGAGTTATGCACGTGAAGTTGGATTTGAGCAAATTATTATTCCAGAAGAATACACTATAGATTCATTAGCATTAGAAGTTGAAAATTATTTCAAGGAGGGCTAGCATGTCGAACTTATCGTTTGCACGCCATCGTAGGTTAAGAACAACTGAACATTTAAGAGATATGGTTCGTGAAACGCAATTACATACTGAAGATCTAATTTTTCCGATTTTTGTTTTAGAAGAAGAAGGGCAAAAAAATGAAGTCCCTTCAATGCCGGGTGTTTATCAAGTCTCACTTGATTATTTGTTAGAAGAAGTCAATGAAGTGGTTTCATTAGGTATTCGTTCGATCATTTTATTCGGTGTACCAAAGACGAAAGATGATGTTGGTTCAGAAGCTTATCATGATGAAGGTGTTGTACAAAAAGCAACGCGTATAGTTAAAGAAGCACACTCGGAGTTAGTCGTTGTAGCGGATACGTGTTTATGTCAGTATACATCTCATGGCCATTGTGGTGTAATCGAAAATAATTACGTCAATAACGATCAAACGTTGCCATTACTCGTGGATACTGCGATTTCCCAAGCTAAGGCTGGTGCAGATATTATTGCACCTTCAAATATGATGGATGGCTTTGTTGCTGCAATTAGAAAGGGCTTAGATGAGGCTGGTTTTGAACATATTCCAATCATGTCCTACGCTGTTAAGTACGCCTCTGCATTTTATGGGCCTTTTAGAGATGCAGCCCACAGTACACCACAGTTTGGTGATCGAAAAACGTATCAAATGGACCCAGCTAACCGTATTGAGGCGAAAAGAGAAGCACATTCTGATGTAGAAGAAGGTGCAGACTTTTTAATTGTTAAACCTGCATTAAGTTATTTAGACATTATGCGAGAGTTGAAAAACGATTATAACCAACCAATCGTCGCTTATAATGTGAGTGGAGAATATTCATTAATTAAAGCGGCTTCAAAGAACGGTTGGGTTGATGAAAAAGAAATAGTATTAGAGAAAATGACATCAATGAAACGCGCTGGAGCAGATTTGATTATTACTTATTTTGCAAAAGATATCGCAAAATGGATTAATGAATAGGGAGGACATATAAATGACTAATCGTTCAAAGCAATTATTTGAAGAAGCAGTCGATTTATTCCCAGGGGGAGTAAACTCGCCAGTAAGAGCTTTTAACTCTGTAGATCATGACCCAATTTACATGGAAGAAGGTAAGGGGTCAAAAATTAAAGATGTAGACGGTAAAGAGTATATTGACTATGTATTAAGTTGGGGACCTTTAATTGTTGGACATGCCCATGAACAAGTATTAGAAACATTACAAGAAGTGATGAAAAAAGGGACAAGCTTTGGTGCTAACGTTGAATATGAAAATAAACTGGCGAAGTTGTTGATTGACCGCGTTCCTTCTATTGAAATGATTCGTATGGTTAATTCAGGTACTGAGGCAACAATGAGTGCATTAAGATTAGCTAGAGGTTACACGAAGCGTAGTAAAATCTTAAAGTTTGAAGGTAATTACCATGGCCATGGAGACTCTTTATTAATTAAAGCTGGCTCTGGAGTTGCCACTTTAGGCCTTCCAGATAGCCCAGGTGTCCCAGAGTCGATAGCGAAAAATACCATTACAGTTCCATATAATGATCAAGAAAGCGTTAAATATGCATTTGAACAATATGGTGATGATCTTGCAGCTGTTATTGTTGAGCCGGTTTCAGGTAATATGGGTGTTGTACCACCGATTAATGACTTTTTAAGCTTTCTACGCGATATGACAAATGATTACGGATCGCTATTAATTTTTGATGAAGTTATGACAGGCTTTCGAGTTGGTTATAACTGTGCGCAAGGTCATTTTGGTGTAACACCAGACTTAACTTGTTTAGGTAAAGTAATTGGTGGTGGATTACCAGTTGGTGCTTATGGTGGTAAACGCGAAATTATGGAAATGATCGCGCCTGCTGGTGACATTTATCAAGCTGGTACTTTATCAGGTAACCCATTGGCAATGGCAGCTGGTTATGCAACTTTAAGCCAACTAACAGAAGCTTCGTATGAAGAGATGAACCGTAAAGCAGATCGTCTCGTTGAAGGAATTAAGAAAGCAGCAGAAGAAAATGGTGTACCACTACAAATTAATCGAGCTGGTTCAATGTTAGGTTTCTTCTTTACAAATGAAGAGGTTATTAACTTTGAAACTGCAAAATCATCTGATTTAGAATGGTTTGCTAAGTATTATAAGGTGATGGCTGATGAGGGAATTTTCTTACCTCCTTCTCAGTTTGAAGGAATGTTCCTATCGACAGTTCACACTGATGCTGATATTGAAAAGACAATCGAAGCAATTAACAAGGCGTTTAGGCAGTATAAGTAATTCTTTAGAGTCAGGGAACGATATTGAATCTAAATAATCAGAACGAGTTCATTTACGGTGAACCGTTCTGATTTTCTATATATTACAACTATTTTTTTCTCCACCTTTTTGTATAGTCTAAAATGCAATAACTTCCTCTCCCTTAGGTGAATTGAAGTTATAAAATGGACATAGTTCTGTTCCTTTTGTAATACACATATAGTAAATAGTAATGGATAAAGTGACCATATGAGGGGGATTTATATTGAGTAACTACGAACAAGTGCCATATCAATTTGAAGTTCGGGAAATTATTAATTTCAAACGAGGGGAGGAAATTGATGACCTTTATAGCATCGCGATCGACCCTGATGTTAAGGTCATCCACGAAAGTAATTATGTTCAAGTACGTGGTGTTTTAGTTGTACGAGGTGATTATCAAACCACTCACTTAAATCAAGAGTCACAATACATTATGGATGAAGATGAGCAAAATACGGTTCAGCAAGTTCGTACACTAGACAATGGGTTTATGGAGTTTCAGTATCCTATTCCTATTGATATAACGATCCCACACAATCGAATTAGAACAGATGACCATATTCAAGTAGTTATTGATTATTTTGATTATGAGTTACCAGAATCAAAAACATTAAAAATCTATTCCAATGTTCGGTTAGACGGTACAGCTATTTTAGAAGCGGAAGAGCGATCAGATGACCCTGCCGTTCAGTCAGATTTTGAACTTAAAGAATTTCCAACCATTGAACAAGAGGAACCGTCTTACGATGATCAGGACTACGAGACAGATGAAGGTCATGAAGATCCTTATTATTATGATAGTACAGCAAATTATAATGAACAGGTGAACTATGAAGAAAGTGCTGAGAGTGACCCTGTAGAAAATGAAGGTGAAAAAGGCCGAGATTTTTGGAAGAAGAAAGAAGGTCAGTCATTACATGAATTTTTCCATAAAGGTAAAGTGGATGGAGATAGTAGTCAAGACACGTCTCAAAATGTAGAAGAGGTCACTGTAGCGGCGATGAATGAACCTTCTGATGAAGTTCATGATTATGGTGAAGAACATGAAACACATGATGCTGATGAAGACACAGATACAGACACAGACACATTTGCAGATGGGTCTGAAGGAGAGGAAGACGAGAAGAAAAAAGAATCAAAACCTAAAAAAGGTTTAGGTTATTTATCAAAGTTCTTCAGAGAAGATGAAGAATCAAGTCGTGTCAAAATGCGTATGCGCTTTGTCCAAGAGAATGATACGCTTGAGTCAATTGCTAATTATTATCAAGTTTCTGTAAGTAAATTAGAAAGGTTAAATGATTTAGAAGTAGGTGACTCTCTGAAAGCGGGAGATGTACTTTATGTTCCGGCTGAGGTTAGACAGTCTAGTGAGTAAAGTTAGATCCATTCTAAATAGAAAGCAATAAATATACCAACTAATGCTCCAGATAAAAAGACATCTAATGTAGAAGGAAACAGTAATGTACGAATCAATTGGAAGATCATGATTGGTAAAATACAACGTTCGATTGTGAAAATGCATTGTCTAGCCCAAGGTGGTAATCGGTATCGGTAATATTTACTCATCTAAATTTCCTCCTCTTTAGCTACAATATGTTGGTAAAGGGAAGTTGTGCTTTAAATTCATTGACTTTTTATGATGAATTTGTATACAATAATAGCAAACTTAATTTTACGCAAATGCTAGTAAGAGAGGAGTACAGGTTGGAACCTGAACAGAGAAAGAAGCCTTGGCTGAAAGCTTCTACTGGTGGAAAACTTGGAAAGTCGCTCTGAAAATAGCAATTCCTTTGAAACTTAAGTAGAAGGGATCGGGAAGACCGTTATCTTACTTGAGTGTGTGGGTTACAAGTGTAGCTCATGAACAAAGGTGGTACCGCGAAATATTCAATCAAAGCTTTTCGTCCTTTTTAGGATGAAAGGCTTTTTTTATTGAGTAACTACCTGTTTGTTATAACCATTTTTAATTGAAGCTTAGCTAAATAAACTAAGGAGGAATTTATTATGAGTGAACACAATGATACTTCGATGGCACCGAAGTACAATCCAAATGAAGTTGAACAAGGCCGTTATCAATTTTGGGTGGAGGGTAAATATTTTGAAGCAAAAAATGATGAATCTAAAGACCCTTTCACAGTTGTTATTCCACCACCAAATGTTACTGGTCGTCTACACTTAGGCCATGCTTGGGATACCACTTTGCAAGATATTATTACACGTTATAAGAGAATGCAAGGTTATGATGTATTGTGGTTACCTGGAATGGACCATGCTGGAATTGCGACACAAGCAAAAGTTGAAGGAAAGTTAAAAGAAGAAGGTCAAAGTCGTCATGATTTAGGGCGTGAGCAGTTCTTAGAAAAATCATGGGACTGGAAAGAAGAGTATGCCTCTTTTATACGTGCACAATGGGAAAAGCTTGGATTAGGTGTAGACTATTCTAGAGAACGATTTACTTTAAATGAAGGGTTATCAAATGCTGTTCTTGAAGTATTTGTTTCTTTATATGAACAAGGGCTTATTTATCGTGGCGAATACATCATTAACTGGGACCCAAGCACACAAACGGCTTTATCTGACATAGAAGTAATCTATAAGGAAGTACAAGGTGCTTTTTATCACATGAAGTATCCGCTTAAAGATGGTTCTAATCATATTGAAGTCGCAACAACCCGTCCTGAAACAATGCTAGGTGATACCGCGGTAGCCGTACATCCAGAAGATGAACGTTATAAAGACTTAATTGGAAAAACAGTCATTCTTCCAATTGTCGGGCGTGAAATTGAAATTGTTGCAGACGATTATGTTGATATGGAATTTGGTTCAGGTGCTGTAAAAATTACCCCAGCTCATGATCCAAATGACTTTGAAATTGGAAACCGTCATGATTTAGAACGTGTACTAGTCATGCATGAAGACGGTACGATGAATGAAAATGCTGGTAAATATGAAGGTATGGATCGCTTTGAATGTCGTAAACAAATTGTTAAAGACTTACAAGATGAAGGTGTTTTGTTTAACATTGAAGATCATACTCACCAAGTAGGCCATTCTGAGCGTAGTGATGCAGTTGTGGAGCCTTATCTTTCAACGCAATGGTTCGTTAAAATGGAACCATTAGCAGAAAAGGCGGTTGAACTACAGTCAACAGATGATCAAGTTAACTTTGTTCCCGATCGATTTGAGAAGACTTACTTACACTGGATGGAAAACATTCGTGATTGGTGTATCTCTCGTCAGTTATGGTGGGGGCATAGAATTCCAGCGTGGTATCATAAAGAAACAGGAGAAGTTTATGTTGGACGTGAAGCACCTGAAGACTTAGAAAACTGGGAGCAAGATGAAGACGTACTCGATACTTGGTTCTCATCAGCGTTATGGCCTTTTTCAACGATGGGATGGCCAGAGGAAGACAGCTACGACTTAAACCGTTATTTCCCAACAGATGTATTAGTAACAGGTTATGATATTATTTTCTTCTGGGTATCTCGTATGATCTTCCAAACGAAACATTTTATGAAGCGTCGTCCATTTAAAGATGTACTAATACACGGTTTAGTACGTGATGCAGAAGGCCGAAAGATGAGTAAGTCATTAGGTAATGGTGTTGACCCAATGGATGTCATTGATAAATATGGTGCAGACTCATTACGTTACTTCTTAGCAACTGGATCTTCACCTGGTCAAGATTTACGTTTCCACTGGGAGAAGGTTGAATCGACTTGGAACTTTAACAATAAAATTTGGAATGCTTCTCGTTTTGTTATAATGAACCTAGGTGATTTTAAATATGAGGATATTGATTTAACCGGTGAAAAGTCAGTTGCAGATGAGTGGATATTAACTCGATTAAATGAAACGATTGAAAATGTTACACGTAATATTGACCGCTATGATTTTGGTGAAGCGGGTAGGTATCTTTATAACTTTATATGGGATGAGTTCTGCGACTGGTACATTGAAATGGCTAAGTTACCACTTTACGGTGAGGATGAAGCGGCTAAAAAGACAACAAAGTCAGTGTTAGTGGTTACCTTAGATCACATTTTACGTATGTTACATCCATTTATGCCGTTTATTACCGAGGAAATTTGGCAACACATTCCACATGAAGGTGAATCAATTACGATTCAAGACTGGCCAAAAGTAGATGAAACATACAGTAATCACCAATCAAGTAAGGAGATGGAACGTCTAGTTTCTATTATTCGTTCTGTTCGTAATGTAAGAGCAGAGGTCGATACACCAATGTCAAAAGAAATTAAAATTATGATTAAAGCAAATGATGATTATGTTGTTTCTGAATTAAACAAAAATGAAACTTATTTAAATCGTTTTTGTAATCCTGAAGAATTAATAGTTGGTACAGACGTTGAAGCACCTGAACAATCAAAGAGTGCAGTCGTTACTGGTGCAGAAATTTTCTTCCCGCTTGAAGGATTAATTGACCTTGATGACGAAATTAACAGATTAAAAGAAGAGTTAAAGAAATGGAATAGCGAAGTAGAGCGCGTTCAAAAGAAATTAGCGAATGATAATTTTGTTAATAAGGCTAAAGAAGCAGTCGTGCAAGAGGAACGAGATAAAGAAAAAGATTACCTTGAAAAGCATAGGTTAGTTGAAAAACGTATTAATGATTTAGAAAATATAAGAAATTGATCATTAAAGTGAGTTGCTTCTTTGAATAGAGGAGCAACTCATGTTTTATCCGTATAGCAAGTTTAACTTTGTCAATGGATTAAAGTATGAGTTGTATAGGGCTGTTGTCATTTAAAAAAGGTAACAAACCGTGTAACTCTCCTCCAAATTTACCCGATTAGAGATAGGTGACTTTGATGAATGAACGAGAAGCAATAGATTGGCTCAACTCTCAATTAACACATGGAATTAAACCAGGCTTAAGCCGAGTTCAATATTTATTAGAACAATTAGGAAATCCACAAAATCAAATAAAAACCATCCATGTAGCAGGAACAAACGGTAAGGGGACAACAACATTGTTCTTAAACAACATGTTAGAGCAACATGGATATAAAGTTGGCTCTTTTACTTCACCTTATATAGAAACAATGAATGAGCGAATTAGCATTAACAAACAACCGGTAAACGGCTGTGAGCTAGCTGAACTAGTAACACAGATTCAACCTATTTGTGAAGAAGTAGCTAAGTCAGGTGAAGGTCCACCGACAGAATTTGAAATTATTACAGTGATGGCGTATGTATATTTTGCTAAGAAACAGGTTGACTACGCTATTATTGAAGTAGGATTAGGAGGTCGATTAGATTCTACTAATGTGATCCAACCTATTATTAGTATTATTACAACGATTGGTTATGATCACGTTAATGTATTAGGGAACTCACTAGGAGAAATTACACAAGAAAAAGCAGGTATTATTAAAGAGAATGTCCCAGTCATCACGGGTGTTAAACAAGAGGAAGCCCAAAAGGTAATCCAAGAAGTGTCAAGAAGATGTGAAGCACCTGTTAAATGGTTAAATCAAGATTTTCATATTAAAATAATTGAATCAACCCAAACAGGAGAAACATTTGACTTTACCCGTCAAGATTGTTCATTAGACCGTGTTCAGCTATCTATGTGTGGTCATCATCAAATCGAAAATGCTGCATTAGCAATTGAAAGCTTTTTAACAATAGCTGAATTAGAAGGTGGTGGCTGTCGTAGTGATGCGATCTATCAAGGTCTTAATCAAAGTTATTGGCCAGGTCGTTTCGAATATGTTCAAACGAATCCAGACATTATTTTTGATGGCGCTCACAATGTTGAGGCGGTGAAAGCTTTAATAGAAACAATTAATGAAAGGTATGACCCTTCGAAAGTCCGTATTATTTGTGCTTTTGTGAAAAATAAACCTATTGACCAGATCCTTAGCATGATGTCTAAGAATTTTACAAATATAACGCTTACAACATTTGACTTCTTGAATAATTGTGGGTATTATGAACTAAATGAAAAGTATGAAAATTATAACGTTAGTATAGTAAGAGACTGGAAAATAACATATGACACAGCTGTAGAGTCTCTAGATCATAGTGAAGTATTAGTCGTTACTGGTTCTTTATATTTTGTATCAGAAATTAAAAGAAAGTTGAAGCTATGAACTGATTTCACTTTCCTGATAAAGAAGGGGCCTTATTTATATGTCAAGATCTAAAAATATAACGGTTTGGCTTATATGGTTAGCAGTGTTTCCAACCTCTATGGCTTATTTATATTTCGCAATTGAACCAAACTTCCAAGGGTATTGGTTTGATTTAATTGCATTTGCTATTGTTATGTGTGCGGTATCCGTATTTCCTATACAAGTTGGTTCGATTACCATTCTGTTTGTTAATGGTGTAAGCTTTGCGGTCTTCTTATACTTTGGTCTAATTGCTGAAATTATTTTAACTCAGTTAGCTTTAGTCGCTCTCTTTATAAGTATAAGGTTAAAGAAATCAGAGTTTTATAGGATTGCTACTAACTCCACGATGCTCTTTCTAACTTCAATATTTGCTGCAGTAGTGTATTATACTTTGGGTGGTACACATGGTGTGCTTTCATTAAGTACTTTAGATGAAATCATTCCTCTAGTTGGTTATGTTATAGGATCAATTGTCGTCAACCAGTTCTTATTAACGATCATTGATGTTTTTGTCAAAGGTAACAAGTTCTCGGCTGTCCCTAAGTCTTTATTTATTGATGGTCTGACAACGATGATGATTTTCCCGTTTGGATTAATACTTTATATTTTATATTTAGAAATTGGAGTACCTGGTATTTTTATCGTTGGATTCCCGGCAATTCTTTTGTCAGTAGTAATCTCCACATACCATAAAGGTAGGAAGGTCAATACTTATTTACACGATACAAGTCAAATTGGCCATGAATTATCTAAAAAACTTAATGTGAAAAGTGTTTTAGATACCTTTATTACTGAAGTGGAGAAGTTAATACCTATGTCCAATTTATATGTCTATGATATTTCAAATTCTTCTCGTTCTATGACTGTGATTAGACATGTCGACAGAGAACAAGATAAAGGGTTAGAAGATTTATCTTTAGTTTATGGCGAAGGATTTGCAGGGAGAATTTATAAAGATCAAAAAGCTTTAATCATGTTAAGTAGAAAGCAATTAGACAAAATCCCAGACCTTGAGTTACCAGATGAAGTACATAGTGCAATTGGTGTTCCTATTTTAAGGGGTAACTCTGTGGTTGGTGTCATAGTCATTGCTTCAAAACAAATTAGAGCATATGAAAAGTATCACTTAATGTTACTTGAAATACTAGGGAACTTCTTGTCGGTTGCTATTGAAAATGCTAGACATTATCAATCTGAGAAGAATAAAAGTCAAAGGGACAGATTGACAGGCTTATACAATTACCGCTATTTCACAGAGCACCTGGAAGGGTATGCTCTTGATTTAATGGAAAAAGGTTTAGAAGAAAAGCTATCTGTTGTATTGTTCGACTTAGATTCATTTAAAAAGCTTAATGATACATATGGTCATGAAGCGGGTAATGAAGTATTAATAGAGTTAGCGAGACGTCTAGAGGCTTATATTGGTGAGAGAGGCATTGTTGCAAGGTATGGTGGTGAAGAATTCACAGTTTTACTTAAAGGTATTGAACATAGTGAGGCTATACAATTAGCTGAAGATATAAGATATATGATTGCTCAGGAGCCCTTTGTCATTCAACAGCATATGATAGAAGGAGAAGATCAAGTTAAAGTTTATGTTACAGCAAGTATTGGTGTCGCCACATATCCAGATCATTGTGAGTCACCAGAAGAGCTAATTAGACAAGCTGACCGTTCTATGTATGTTGGAGCTAAAAGAAGTGGTAAAAACCGAGTCGCCTCAGCTGCCGTTGCCATGTAATATCTTGAATAATTAATGTGCCTATTTGGATTATATTAAATTAATCCAAGTAGGCATTTTTTGTCTTAAATTGGAGAAGTTATGTGACAAGATTTTAGTATTTTTTTAATTGAACTATGATAGGATACAAGCAACAAAGATGAAGGTGGTTATAAAATGGACGAGCGTAAAAAAGTAAGAGTTACGATTAACCAAAATTCTAAAGACCATCGTTCACATGATTTAGAACAAGTACTAACACCTAAAAATCGTGGTATACATAAGTTTTCTAACAGAAAGAAGTTTTCAGTTACTATATTAAGAGCAGTCCTTTTAGCAGTCGCTTTAGGAACATTATTCGGTTTTGCGATGATGTACTTTTTCGATTTATCAACTGAGCAAACGCCTGTTAATGCACCGGTGGAAACAATTGCTGACCAAGATGAAGATGAGGATCAAGAAGTGGACGAGTCCGGTAATGAAGGTAATGGTAACGCTGTATATCAATTAGAACTAAATTCACATCACGTATTTCAATTGGGCGTATTTTCTACAGAAGAAAATGCTAGGGAATTACAGAACGAGTTATCTAGCATTCCATCTGTTGTAACGGAAAATGAGGGGCAATTTGTTTTAGTATCATCATTGATTACTGACTCAACAGTTGAAAGTGAAGTTGCGAACTATTTTGAGTCTATCGGATTAGAAGAAAATGAAGGCTATATAGTTAAACCATGGACATTTTCGAATGTTGAATCAGAAGTTCCGGATGATGTTCGCGATTGGCTCGCTCAAGGGGAGCAGTTGATAAGCGTTGAAAGCTTAAATGATGAATGGATTAATGAAACAGAAGACTGGTTGTCGCAGCTTCCAGGACACTATAGTGATGATGTTTATTTGGATGAGGCGATCAATATTGTGACTGCTCCTGAAAGTGAGGATGGGGCTATTCAGGTTCAGCGACAAACATTAATTTTGGCGATCTATTTATTCTTTGATTCAATATAATCAAAAGACGTATAAATGTTATTTTAATGTTTAACTTATCAAATATATAGGGTTTAATGGGTGATTATAAAAGGGAAAATGCTTTTTTCCCTTTTTGTTTTATTTTTAATACTTATTTAAAATATACATGTTCAATTCAATTGAGAGGAGCATGTATCGTGAGTGCAAATATTTTAATACGAGATGTACCAGAAAATGATCGACCGAGGGAGCGTTTAATTCAAGTGGGCTCTCAAGCTTTATCAAATCAAGAGTTGATTGCTATTTTATTGGGTAGCGGTTCAAAAGGTTACTCGGCGCTATCCTTAGCTACAAGAGTGCTAAAGCATTTTGAGGGGTTATTGTTACTTAGGGATGCCTCGATTGATGAATTAACATCAATTAATGGTATTGGAACAGCTAAGGCTGTACAACTAATGGCTGCTTTGGAATTAGGAAAGAGAATACAAACATTTAAAACGAGTGAACAATATGTTATAAAAAGCCCAGAAGATGGAGCTAATTTTTTGATGGAGGATTTAAGAGGGCTTAAACAAGAACACTTCGTAGCACTTTACTTAAATACGAAGAATCAAATCATACACAGGCAAACGATTTTTATTGGCAGTTTAAACTCTTCAATAGTCCACCCACGTGAAGTATTTAAAGAAGCTATTAAACGTTCAGCAGCTTCAATCATCTGTGCTCACAACCATCCATCTGGAGACCCTTCCCCCTCTAATGAAGATATCCATGTTACAAGACGGCTTTATGAGTCTGGAAAAGTAATAGGAATTGAGCTTTTAGACCATTTAGTTATCGGAGATCAGAAGTACATTTCAATGAAAGAGAAAGGATATTTATAACTAGATTTGGCAAACTTAGACCTTAGAAAAATAGTTATAAAATCACACATATTTGAGGTATGTAAACCTATCTATTTTCCCTTATTTTTCGTATAATATAACTATTAATATAAAAATAAGCACCACTATAAGTCGATTAAATGAATTGTGGTGCTTATTCATGTTTTACAAATTCATAGCGTATTTTATAGTATCAATCTTTTTAAAGAGGGGCGATCAAGATTGGGAACATCATTTATGAACCGTGATTTCGGTATAGATTTAGGTACAGCTAATACGCTTGTTTATGTTAAAAACAAAGGTATTGTTTTAAATGAACCTACTGTCGTTGCAGTTAATAAAATTACAAATGAAATATCTGCAGTAGGAAATGAAGCTAAAAAAATGGTCGGAAGAACGCCAGAGAATATATCGGTCATCAGGCCGATGAAAGATGGTGTGATTGCAGACTTTGATACGACAGCTGCCATGATGGATTATTATGTCAGTAAAGTTCATAAAGCAAAATCCATTTTTTCGAGTAAACCGAATGTCATCGTCTGTGTTCCTTCTGGTATTACGATGGTAGAAGAGCGTGCTGTGTTAGATGCAACAAAGCAGGCTGGAGCCAAAGGTGCCTATCCCATCTCAGAACCGTTTGCTGCAGCGATTGGTGCTGGTTTACCTGTATGGGATCCGACTGGTAATATGGTAGTGGATATTGGTGGAGGTACCTCAGAAGTTGCGATTATCTCACTTGGTGGTACAGTGACGAGTCGGTCAATTCGTATGGCAGGCGATACAATGGACCAACAAATTATTACTTATATTCGAAAAAAACATGGCTTATTAATTGGAGAATCGACAGCAGAAAAGTTAAAATTAGAATTAGGTTCTGCACGTGTAGATGATGAACGTGATAAAATGAATATAAGAGGCCGTGACCTAGTGACAGGCTTGCCACAAACAGTTACAATTCATAACGAAGAAATTGTAGAGGCTATTAAAGAAACGATTGAAGCGATTATTGAAGCGGTAAAAAATACTTTAGAGTCAACACCACCAGAGCTTTCATCCGATATAATGGACCGAGGGATTGTTCTAACAGGTGGTGGTGCCTTATTGAAAGCTTTAAATGAAGTGCTTAGTGAGGCTACTGAAATGCCAGTATTTGTTGCCGAAAATCCATTAGAATGTGTAGCAATTGGTACAGGGAAAGCTTTAGATCACATTGAACATTTTAAAAATGCACCAAATGTTGCAGATCGAAATCCGCTAAATTAAGAGAAGGTGTACGTATTATGCCAGCGTTTTTGAGAAAGAGAAAATTAATTGTATTTTTATTAAGTTTTATATTAGTTGTAGGATTAATTGGTTATTCATTAAGAACTGAAGACTCAACAAGCTTACCGGCGCAGTTTGCTATGGACACAGTTGGTTTTTTTCAAAATATAATGCATACACCAATTAATGCTGTAGTTGAGATCTTTGACTCTGTCAATGATATTCGAAACGTATATGATCAAAATAAAGTTTTAAAAGAAGAATTACAAGATTATAAAACATTAGCTTATAAAGTTAATGAATTAGAAAATGAGAATGAAGAGTTAAGAGCGATTTCTGAAATAGATACAACAATTAGTGATTACGAATCTTTAAATGCATCAGTGGTTGCTAGAAGCCCTGAACGTTGGTTCCAGCAAGTTACGATCAATCGAGGTAAGCAACATGGGGTTGAGGCTAATATGGCTGTTAGAACAGCTGAGGGGATGGTTGGAAAAGTCGTTAATGTTTCTCAATTAACATCAACAGTTCAGTTATTAAGTGGTTTTGGAACAGACCATCAAGTCTCTGCTATTATTGATGGAGATGATTCGGTTTTTGGTTTAGTTGAAGGATATGATAGTGAAACTGAACAGCTTGTATTTCGAGACCTTACAGGCGATGATGAAATTGAAGAAGGACAAGCTGTCGTTACCTCAGGATTAGGTGGAGTATTCCCACGTGGTATTTTGATTGGGGAAATAAGTTCCGTTGAGTTAGATTCTTATGGCTTGACTATGGTGGCTTATGTTGAGCCTGCAGCCAATCTACATGATATTAGTCAGGTAATGGTTGTTGATCGAGACTTGCATTCAACAGTAATCGATGAAGAGGAGGAAGAGTAATGAAAGTCTTCCTTCTACCTTTATTCATGTTTTTATTTTTCGTATCGCAAAGTGTAGCAGCAGAATTGATCCCGGATTCTGTTTGGTTAGGTAATTTATACTATATACCACATTGGACATTAATTTTTGCTATATTAATTGTTACATTTTATGACAAAGAGCATAGCTATGTAGGTTTGTTAAATGGTTTGGCATTTGCATTTTTGACTGACTTAGTATACACAAGTATATTAGGTGTTTATTTGTTGGCTTACGGCTTATCGCTATATTTCATACACGTTTTAAAACGATTTCTTCATAAAAACTTTTTCGTTGTGTTGCTATATTCAATCGTAGGATTAGCGTTATCAGAAGTGATGATTTATGGGATGTATTTCTTAATTGGCCAAGTATCTTTAGATTTTACTGCATATACTTTTAGCCGACTTATTCCTACTATATTAATTAATATAGTATTTTTATTAATCATTTATCCTATTTTCGTTAAGAAACTAGTAAAATGGAAACATGAAACAGAGAAATAATAGGCGTAACGGGGTGTCCCTAAAATGACAGATTCTAATCTATACCTTACAATGAAAGGTACAAACGAAGGAATTATTGTATATTTAGATGATCAATGTGCGTTTTCAACTTTACTGAACGAACTGAAGGAAAAAGTGCAGTCTGATACAGTAAACGATAGAACAGACATTACAATTCACTGTCAACATCGGTATTTAAAAGATTGGCAGCTAGATGAAATACGGAAAGTTGTTGAAGAAGATAGTTCTCTAAAGATAAAGTCAATCGAGTCAAATGTCTTATCACATCAAGAAGCATTAACATGGTTTGATGAAACGACTGTAAAAACTTTTATCAAAACGATACGTTCAGGACAAATCCTTCGTGTTGATGGAGATGCATTAATCATTGGAGATGTGAATCCTGGAGCTACTGTCATTGCAACAGGTAATGTTTTTGTTTTAGGGCAACTAAAAGGAATTGCCCATGCAGGTTCTGATGAACAAGCTAACAGTGTTGTAGTAGCATCATATATGAACCCAAATCAAATCCGAATAGCGAATAAAATTAGTCGTGCTCCTGATTATGAAGTAGAAGGGTCTGAACGTGAATTTGCCTATATTAATGAGATAACAGGGCAAATAGAGCTAGATGATATACATAACCTTCAAAAAATCCGTCCAAATCTTACGGATATAGTAGAAAGGGGATTATAATATGGGGGAAGCAATTGTTATTACTTCTGGTAAAGGTGGCGTAGGGAAAACAACGACTACAGCAAATGTGGGTACAGCTTTAGCATTACAAGATAAAAAAGTGTGTTTAATTGATACTGATATTGGATTAAGAAACCTTGATGTCATTCTTGGTCTAGAGAACAGAATAATTTTTGACATAATTGATGTCATTGAAGGCCGTTGTAAATTACAAGCTGCTTTAGTTAAAGATAAGCGGTTTGATTGCTTGCATTTACTACCTGCAGCACAATCTAGTGACAAAAATGAAGTGACACCCGAAGGCATTAAAGAGTTAATTGATGAATTAAAACCGGACTATGATTACATATTAATCGATTGTCCAGCAGGGATCGAACAAGGCTACAAAAATGCTGTAGCTGGAGCAGATAAAGCTATTGTTGTCACAACACCTGAGAAGTCAAGTGTAAGAGATGCAGATCGAATTATCGGTTTGTTAGAACAAGAAGAGTTAGAGCCGCCTCACTTAATTATTAATCGAATTCGTAAGCATATGATGGATACAGGAGACATGTTAGGAGTTGATGATATTGTATCAACATTATCAGTAGAACTCTTAGGTGTCATATTGGATGATGAGGATGTCATTCGCGCTTCACATCATGGCAACCCTGTAGCATTTCAACCAGATACAAAAGCTTCTATATGTTATCGAAACATCTCGAGAAGGATTTTAGGTGAATCTGTACCTTTAATGTCTTTTGATGAAGATAAAGGCCTGATGGTAAAAGTTAAGAAATTATTAGGAATGAAATAGATTAATATAAAGGAACGTATGGCTATTAATGGTCATACGTTTTTTTAAAATTCTAAAGATAGAGGTGTAATTTAAATGTATTGAAAAGGGTGTCTTCTTGGACTTTAGCCCGTTGTTGTCAGGCAATTTGCTTATGGTGGATGATTTCCATAAGACCTGGATAATCTAGTGTTGGTCTTGACCACAAAAGCAAAATTGAATCGCAAGGGTCGATCAGTATTACAAGATTTCAAATATTATAGTTGATGTTTAATAGTAGTTAATCATATTTTCACTGTTTGTGAATAGGCTAGTACAAATGAGAAAAGGAATGGTGAAATATGAGTAGAAAACTAAATGAAATTAGACACAGTATTTCAAAAAGAAAAAAAGATAATCATTCAAAACGAGGAAAAAATGCTCCTTATTTACCTTCTAGAGAAGAAAGTCATGGTTATATGCCGATGTCTGATTATGAATCGCAAGGTTTTCCAAAACTAAAAGCTTCCTTTGTGTCCAAGTTATTAGCATCTGCACTCGTTTTTTTCTTAACTTTCTTTATCTATCATTCACCTGCCCCTTGGATGAACCAAGCCCAAAATCAAGTACATGGGTGGTTAACAGAGGACATGCCTTTTGCAACGGTACAAGCTTGGTATGATTCTCACTTTAGTTCTCTATTTGTCTCAACAGCCCTAGATCAGCCAGCTAGCCAGCAGGATGATGGAATGGATACAGTGCCGGTTAGTGGGTTACATATGGACCGTCTAACTGAAACAACAGAGGGAGTTTATATAGAAATACAAGAGGAAAAAGGCGTTTACCCTGTAGATCGAGGAACAGTTTTGTTTGCTGGGAATATGCCTGATACTGGTCGGACAATTATTGTTCAGCATGAGGATGGACAAAATACAGTTTATGGTAATTTAGCGGATATCGATGTTTTTCATTACCAATTTGTTGACCCATCTAAGAAGATGGCTACTGTTAAGCCAGATGAATTAGTTGGCTATTCGAATCTTTACTTTGCAATTCAAGATGGCGAGCAATATATTGATCCTGTTCAAGTTATTTTAGGAGATTAGCATGAAGTTAATTCATACCATACAACTTCATCCTTTATTTTTAATTTTTAGCGTATTAGCCTATTTTTTTGGTATGTTTATCGAGTTACTTTGTCTAACGATTATTGTCTTAATTCATGAATTAGGCCATTACTTAGCCGCTAAGTCATTTGGTTGGAATGTGTCTAAAATCGTTATTTGGCCATTTGGTGGTGTTATGGAAACTGAGGATTATTTTAATCGTCCTAATAAGGAAGAATTTATAGTAACTATTGCTGGACCCATTCAGCACATTTGGCTTTATGGAGTTATATATTTATTAAGTGTGATTGGGTTAAATGAAAGTGTCGTATCATTATTATATTTTATTAATACGACCATATTAGTGTTTAATTTAATTCCAATTCTTCCGTTAGATGGCGGAAGGTTTATTTTTATTGCTATGAACAAACTGATGGCTTTCCATAAATCAATTGCATCTATGACGATTATTTCTATTATTATAATTGGAATTATTAATGGTATATTATTATTTATTGGATGGTATAATATTCAACTAGCATGGATTTCAATATTTTTGTTGTTGGATAATTGGTTTACTTGGCGGGATAAACATATCTTCCTACTCAAACATTTGCTATCTAGGTATTTTGTTAACGGTGTTGATCGATCTGATTTCCATTTACTCCAAGTACCAATGGACACACCAATATCAGAGCTAGTTAAGCAGTTTAAAAAAGGGTGTTATCATTTCGTTCATATTGGACAAGATACTGTTTTAACTGAAGATGAATGTTTGAGATTATTGTTTACTGACTATCATCGCAATTTATCTCACCCTAATTTAAATGCAAAGGTTGTCTAAATTGAGAAAAATTTATTTACAAAAGAAAACAAACCACCAGCTATTATATGAATTTATTGATGGAACACTTGAGAACATTAAGTTTCAAACAGCTTCAGATTTACGGATTGGTGATATAGCTTCTGGTGTTGTCCACCAGGTTGATCAAAGGTTAAAAGCGTGCTTTGTTGATATTGGTCAATCGGAGTTAGCTTATTTGCCTTTTGACAAAATATATAATAATCAAGTCCATAGAGGTGAACGTCTAATATTTCAAGTTGAACGGTTAGCTACTAATAGTAAGAAGTTATCTCTTACTACCTTTGTTAAAGTTAGTGATCAATATTTAGTCTATTCACCATTTGAAAGTTCAATAAATATATCGAAAAAACTAAGTGATGAAGTTCAAGAACAGATTAGGCAACGATTAAGTGAAATAATTACTAGAGAAGGGATCATCGTCCGAACTAAAGCTGTTAATCTTACTAATAGTGAACTCCACCAATCACTAGAGCACTTACGACAAAAATGGCATACCATTAAACAGTCAAAACAGAGTAAAGGAATTATTTATCGTTCAAAAGATCAGTTTAATCAGTTTATTCAATTTACACCTCATAATCAGATTGATGAAATTATTGTAGATGACCAACAAGTTTCACAAAAATTAAAAATAGATAATCCAGAATTAGCCGATCAAATCTATTACGATCGGCAGTTTTACGTTCACAAGCCCTATCACTTAACAACAATTGCTGATAAGCTAACTGGTCGTAAAGTGAAAATGAAAAATGGTGCTTATTTGACTATTGATCGAACTGAAGCATTAACAGCAATTGATGTTGATTTTGGCTCATATCTAAGTCATTCAGGGAAAAATGCTCCGTACATGGATATTAATTCTCAAGCTGCCAAAGAATGTGCCAAACAACTTAGATTAAGAAATATATCTGGGGCGATTGTTATTGACTTCTTGAATATGAAATCGAAACGAGAGCAGCAACAAGTCAGCAACATATTTAGAGAAGAAGCTAATCAGGACGGTGTTGAAGTTTACATTGTTGGGTTTACTCGCTTAGGGATGTTAGAGGTGACTAGAAAGAGAATGGATGAGAATATCTATCAATTTTTGGGAATTGATGAACGAACTCTAATAGAGGATGACGAGTTTAAGCTTAAACATTTAGAAGAAGATTTGTTAGCTTATGACTCGAATCCAGACATTGAATGTGTTCATATTGAAATGACTTCTGGACGATTATTTAATTGGAAGTTAAAACTGAATCAATTAAACGAGCTTCATCGTTTTGAGTTTGAGTGTTATATAAGTCAAAATGATACTTTACATGAACCTTATAAATTATATAAAATAGGTGATGTCGATTGGTTATTATCACGAGCTAAAGAGCGTGAAATTAATGTTGACAAACTTTTTTAATACGTGGTAATATCAATATGTTATGTTTTTAGATGTAGCACCCGTATGCTACAACCGCACAGAAAAGGTTTTAAAACTTATAACTAATAAGTTTATAAGTACCTTAGATGGCGAGTCTGAGTAATTAGAGGAGGTGCAGAGAATGTACGCAATTATCGAAACAGGTGGTAAGCAAATTAAAGTAGAAGAAGGTCAATCAATCTTCATCGAAAAGCTAGACAGTGAAGCCGGTGAGGAAGTGACTTTTGACAATGTACTATTCGTAGGTGGAGACAACGTTAAAGCTGGTTCTCCATACGTAGACGGTGCTTCTGTTATTGGTAAAGTTGAAAAGCAGGGTAAAGGACGTAAAATCACTGTTTTCAAATATAAGCCAAAGAAAAACTACAAGCGCAAACAAGGTCATCGTCAGCCGTACACGAAAGTAACAATTGATAAAATTAATGCGTAAGGGTTTTGTTCATGGTTGAAGTAATCATTGATCGTCAATTAGATGGTACAATTAAAGGATTTCAAATGTCAGGTCATGCTAATAGTGGCCCGCACGGACATGATTTAGTTTGTGCTGCAGCATCTGCTGTGTCATTTGGTACAGTTAATGCGATTATTTCAATATGTGAATGCGAACCTATTATTGAACAAAGTGAAAATGGTGGCTATCTAAAAGTTTACTTATCTGATGACTTGTTAGAAGACAACCTAACAAAGGCACAGACACTTTTAGAAGGCATGGTTGTTTCACTAAAAACAATTGAAAAAGATTATGGACAATATATACACATCACAAAGCCTTAAGGAGGTGCATGTCAATGCTACGCTTAGACTTACAGTTCTTCGCACAGAAAAAAGGTGTAGGTAGTACGAAAAACGGTCGTGACTCTGAATCTAAACGTTTAGGAGCTAAACGTGCTGATGGTCAGTTCGTTTCAGGTGGTTCAATCCTTTACCGTCAACGTGGAACTAAAGTATACCCTGGCCACAATGTTGGCATTGGTGGAGACGACACTCTATTTTCAAAAGTTGATGGTGTTGTTAAGTTCGAACGTTACGGACGTGATCGTAAAAAAGTAAGTGTTTACCCAGAAACACAAGAAGCATAAATGCTATTAATGCCGACTCTAGTGATTAGGGTCGGCTTTTTTGTTTCAAACTGAGTTAATCGTACATAGATCAGTGATTTGTCTAAATCAGCAAGTTTCCTTTAAATATATGGCCTGTTCATGAATTATGGTATGATGATAGTAAAATAATAAATGAAGGTGATTCTGTTGAATCAAAGTGATTTTTTAGAATGGTTAAGGTTATACCGTCATGAGTTAATGAATGATTTGCAAATTATACAAGGCTATGCGACTATGGGAAAATATGAGAAATCGAATGATAAAATTAACCAATTAGTTGAAAGGTTAAAACATGAACGTCAATTACAAACGTTAAATGCAGACCAATTTGTTAATTGGTTATTAACTGTTAGCTTATCTGTAAAGCAGTTAGACATAAGTTATACTATTGAAACAAGCAAAACAGATCTAGCGGATGTTGATGACGATATGAAACTTGATAGTGAATTAGTGATTAACTATTTATTACCTTTAGTTGGTGAATTCGATGTGATACCTGTTCAGATTACTATAAGTGGTGAGGATCGAATTCAGTTACTATTTGAAATTGAATTACTTAAAGAGAAGCAACATGATTTAATAAATTCATTAAAAACTAAAGGGATATTATCGAATACAACAAACGATAATTGTTTAAGTTTAACAATTAAATATTAATGATTGGATACAAGTAGGTGAGTATAAATGTTCGTGGATCGTGTACAAGTATATATAAAAGCAGGTGACGGTGGTGATGGTTTAGTTGCTTTTCGCCGTGAGAAATATGAGCCGATGGGTGGTCCTGCTGGTGGTGATGGTGGCCACGGTGGTGATGTTGTTTTCGAAGTTGATGAAGGTTTAAATACTTTGATGGACTTCCGTTATCAACGGCACTTTAAAGCTTCTCGTGGTGAAAATGGTATGAGTAAGGGAAAGCACGGTAAAAATTCTGAAGCTTACATTATTCCAGTGCCTCCAGGAACAACTGTTAGAAATGTAGAAACAAAAGAAGTGATTGCTGATTTAATCGAGCATAAACAACAAGCTATTATAGCTAATGGTGGTCGTGGTGGCCATGGTAATATTCGTTTTGCAAATGCAAGAAATAGAGCGCCAGAATTAGCTGAAAAAGGTGCACCTGGTGAAGAGTTAGATGTAGAGTTAGAACTAAAAGTTTTAGCTGATGTTGGGTTAGTCGGTTTTCCAAGTGTAGGTAAATCAACTCTCTTATCAGTGATCAGCGCCGCCAAGCCTAAAATTGCTGATTATCATTTTACGACATTAGCCCCGAACTTGGGTATGGTTAGAACAGAAGATGACAGAAGCTTTGTTATGGCTGATCTACCTGGGTTAATTCAAGGTGCGCATGAAGGTGTCGGTTTAGGTTATCAATTCTTAAGGCATATTGAACGAACACGTGTTATCGTTCATGTCATCGATATGTCAGGGGTTGAAGGTCGAGATCCATTTGAAGATTATCAGGCCATTAACCACGAACTTGAAGAGTATGATGTAAAGTTAATGGAAAGACCGCAAATCATTGTGGCTAATAAAATGGATATGCCAGATGCTAGGGCGCATTTAGAATTGTTTAAAGAACAACTGCAAGAAGACCTACCAATATTCTCAATTTCTGCTATTACTAAAACAGGTCTACGTGATTTGTTATTTGAGATTGCAAATACGTTAGAAGAAGTTCCAAAAGATACGTTTGAAACGACCGGACAAGAAGAAAGTGAAGAACGGGTTATTTATAAATATGAAGGTGATGATGACAGTTTTGATATTACACGTGACCCTGATGGAGCTTATGTCTTATCGGGTCCTAAGATTGAGCGTCTGTTTAAGATGACTGATTTTAATCGTGATGAGTCAGTTAGACGTTTTGCACGGCAAATGCGTCATATGGGAATCGATGATGCACTTCGTAAGCGTGGGGCAGAAGATGGTGATCTTGTTCGCTTATTGGATTTTGAATTTGAGTTTGTTGAGTAACTCTCCTATACTGAATACTTAAAAATAAATATATTCCTGTCAACATTTACGTATTGGTGCATAATTTGTTAGTAGCGCCTAGGTACGAACAGAAAGGGGATTGTTGACAGTGAAAATTCATATTGTCAAAAAAGGAGAGTCAATGGCTTCAATCGCAAAGAAGTATGAGGTTTCAGAAGCTGAGTTGCATAACATGAACAAACAGCTTTCAGAACCTGAAAATGTGATGGAAGGTATGAAGCTAAAAGTACCAAAAGAAACATCATCAGATTTAAAAGAAATGAAAAAATATAATACAACAGATGATCAAGTGGCGACTACCGTAAAGGATCATGTAGAAGTTACGGAAGAGGTAGATGAAACTGAGATAGAAGATATTCATGGTGAGGTTGAATATAATCGTAATGATCGTTTTCCTTTACCTAATGATAACGAAAATCCAAAGCCTTTGCCTTATATTCGTGAAGATGAGTATTTCGATAAACAAATAGTTCCTTATAATGAAACTTCTTATGATGAATTAGTTGAAGCAACTAATTATAATTATACGCCTAATTCATTCGAAGACTCATGGTCACAAGTTACTTATGAGCCCATTCAATATTTTGACCCATATGCAATTACAGAGCAAAACACTTACAACCGCTTGTATTATTCATCTTATCGTAATGGGTGTGGATGTAAAGCGGCACCAATGAATTATGGTTATATGAATTATTATTATTAAACAAATTAAGTCGTAAATGTACTCATTTGCGACTTAATTTTATTCTTCTTTCCTTTATGATAAAATAAGTATAAACTTTAGGGATTAAAGGAGCTTGTAGATGGATCAACATATCAAGCAATTAACGCAGTGGTTAAAAGAGACAGTTAAAGAATCAAAAACAAATGGTTTAGTCGTCGGGTTAAGTGGCGGCATTGATTCAACAGTTGTAGCTTATTTAATTAAAAGGGCATTTAAAGACGATTCTTTAGGTGTCATAATGCCTTGTAAAAGTACTGAGGCTGATGCAGAAGATGCCGAGTTGGTCGTTGAAGGGTCTGGTATTAACCACTTAACAATTAACTTAACTGACCAACATGATGCTTTATTTAATAATATCAAACAACAAATAGAAAAAAACGGTGAATGGAACGAGGACAAGCAGCAATTAGCAGACGCTAATTTACGTGCTCGCTTAAGGATGAGTACTTTATATACGATTGCAACGAATTACAATTATTTAGTCGTAGGAACTGATAATCAAGCTGAATGGTATACAGGCTACTTCACAAAATATGGTGATGGTGGCGTTGATTTAGCCCCATTATTACACTATACCAAGTCAGAAGTTCGTGAATTAGCAAGAACATTAGGTGTTCCAGAACAAATTATTAAGAAAGCTCCGAGTGCTGGATTATGGCATGGTCAAACCGATGAAGAAGAAATGGGTGTATCGTATAATTCAATTGATGCTTTTTTAAATGGTGAAACAGTAAGTGATGAGGATGCAGAAATTATTGAAAGTATGCATCAAAGAACAGCACATAAACGTGCTTTACCGAAATCGCCACCTGATTTCCATCATTTCACACTTGAATAGATGCATGAACTAACACCTCTCATTTCAAACTAATGAAACGGAGGTGTTTTCCATGTTCAAACAGCTAACCTTAATGGCTACATTGGTCTTTATATTATCAGCTTGTACGTATGTTAACCCAAGCAAGGTCGACTCAGATCAAGACAGTGTAACTAATAGTCAACAATCTACACAAATGCAACAAGATCAGAAGTTGACAGATGAAGAGCAGATCCGGTTAAATATGTATGAGAACCCATATGAATACTTTAAAAGAAGAGATGTTGATGATACCCTAGATAATTCAGACTCTCGTCCACATGTTTCAGAAGAAGCTTCAGACAGAATTGAACAGGAACGACAGTTATATTATCGCATTATGCAATTAGATGAGATTCGTCAAGCTGGTATTTCTTATCAAGATGATCATATTTATGTAGCCGTTAATTTAAAAACAAGAACATCAGAACCAGAAGCGATTGAGAGTGTGACTGAAGTTGTTGAGAATGTTACAGGTAGAACAGACGTCACAGTATATGTCGATCGTGAGTTTCACAATAGAATTGAAGACCGAAAATATTAAATAAAACGTTGAACAGGAGCATGTCAAACTCCTGTTCAAATACATAAACTGGGGGATTGTCTAATGAAATTTGCAATTGTAACTGGTGCATCTAGAGGTTTGGGAGAAGAAGTCGCAAAAAATTTATTATCTAATGAGCACCACGTCATTACCGTCTCACGTAAACGAAAGACAAACGATTTTAAAAATTATGCTAATGACAACCGCAAATCCTACTTTCATTTCTCTTGTGACTTAAGTGATTTGGAGTCATTAAGTGACACGGCTCATGAAATTGTTAAAGTATTACAAAAGCATCCTGTAGAGGAACTTTTAATTGTAAATAATGCCGGCATGGTAACACCTATAGGAACGGTTGGTCACTTGGAAAATCATGAAATCGCAAGGCATGTATCATTAAATTTAACAGCACCCATGTTACTCGTTAATACAATGAAGGCAAATAGTGGAGCTGAGCGTTTAACGGTGATTAATGTGACATCTGGCGCAGCTGAAAAAGCGATCTATGGATGGAATGTTTATAGCTCGACAAAGTCAGCTGTTAACAAATATACTGAAACGGCTGCTTTAGAAGCCCAAGAATTAGGATCAAGAGACATTCATGTTGCTTTTAGCCCAGGTGTGATGGATACAGATATGCAAGGTGAGATTAGAGAAGCTGATGCAAAAGACTTTAAAGATGTTGTTTCCTTTAAACAATTAAAAGATGAAGGTCAACTAAGAAGCCCTAAGGAAGTCGCTGATTTATTACAATCATTAGTGAAGAGCCAAGATTCTTTAGAAAACGGTAAAATCTATAAAGTATATGACTTAATCAAGTAAGCTAAAAGGGAGGGGGATAACATGGCGGGTCATTCTAAATGGCACAATATTAGACATAAAAAGAACGCTAAGGATGCTAAACGTGGAAAGTTATTTATGAAATTAGCTAAAGAAATATATGTAGCAGCAAGGCAAGGTGGCGCGGACTTAGAGACGAATGCTTCATTAAGGCTAGCTATTGATAAAGCAAAATCAAATAATATGCCAAATGATAATATTGATCGTGCCATTAATAAAGCTACAGGTAATTTAGATGGCGAGAATTATGAAGAATTTACTTATGAAGGTTATGGACCTGGTGGCGTAGCTGTTATGGTTGATGTACTAACTGATAATAAAAACCGTACAGCAGCAGAGATTCGTCATGCTTTTAGTAAAAATAACGGTAATTTAGGGGAAAATGGTTGTGTCTCATTTATGTTCCAACGTAAAGGTTATATTGTAATTGAGCAATCTAATATTGATTCTGATGAGGAAGAGTTTATGTTAGAAGCAATTGAATCAGGCTGTGAAGAGATTGAGTCAAATGAAGACGTTTTTGAACTATTTACTGAGCCTGAAGGTTTTGAGGCAGTAAGAAATACTTTAAAAGAGCAATACCAGTTGGAAGCTAGTGAATTAACAATGGTGGCTGATAATTATACACCTATAGACGAAGGCCACAAAGAAAATATGGAACAGCTAATTGATATGTTAGAAGACCTTGATGATGTTCAAGAAGTTCACCATAACATGCAATAAGTATGTGACTGACCCAAACCCTCCTCAGAAAATGAGGGGGTTTTTCAATTTGACTTCTATAAATTAAGGACGATTTGTAAAAGACATGTTAAACTATTTAAAGAGAACGTTTGTTCATACAATTAGGGGGAGCAATATGTACGCATATATAGAAGGTGAACTTAAATTAGTAAACGAAGATTTTATAGTTATTGATGTTTCAGGGATAGGATATGAAATATGGTGTCCCAACCCATTAAGGTTCCAATCTAAATTAAATCAAGAGTTAAAGGTATTTACATATTTCTATGTCAGAGAAGATATACAAATGTTATATGGTTTTAAGCATAACGAGGAAAAAGATCTATTTAAAAAATTATTAAACGTTTCTGGAATTGGTCCTAAAAACGCTTTAAGCATTGTGAGTCAGACTGCAGTACAAGATTTCGCTTTAGCAATTGAACAAGAAAATGACGCTTATTTAACAAAGTTCCCAGGAGTAGGGAAGAAAACTGCACGTCAGATGATTTTAGACTTAAAAGGTAAAGTCGATCAGTGGATGCAAGTTCAAACAGATGACGTCTTTACAATTGAACATGAAGTAACAGCGAATGACCATCATATATATGATGAAGCGGTTGAGGCTTTATTGGCTTTAGGTTATACGAAACGAGAAATCGATAAAATTGGACCAAAACTGAAAGCACAACCATCAACTTCAACCGATGACCTTGTTAAACATGGTCTTCAACTATTAATGCGTTAAGGGTGATCTTAAATGGAAGAACGTATGGTTTCAAGTGAGGAACAATGGGAAGACTCTAAAGTAGAGCAAAGTTTACGTCCATCAAATTTAGCTCAATATATTGGCCAAGAAAAGACAAAAGAAAATTTAAAAGTTTTTATAGAAGCTGCGAAAATGCGTGAAGAGCCATTAGACCATGTGTTACTATATGGCCCCCCAGGATTAGGTAAAACGACTTTGGCTTCTATTATTGCTGAAGAAATGGGGGTTCAATTTCGAACAACTTCAGGGCCAGCTATTGAACGAGCAGGTGATTTAGCTGCAATTCTTTCTTCCTTAGAAGCAGGTGATGTTTTATTTATTGATGAAATTCACAGGCTTCCCCGTTCAGTAGAGGAAATTTTATATCCTGCAATGGAAGACTTCGTATTAGATATAGTGATTGGTCAAGGAGATGCAGCCCGCTCAGTAAGGCTTGATTTGCCTCCATTCACGTTAGTTGGGGCTACAACACGTGCGGGGTTATTATCAGCTCCATTAAGAGACCGCTTTGGTGTATTAAGTCGATTAGAATTTTATAATGAAGATGACCTCTGTTCTATTATTGAAAGGACTGCTTCGGTATTTGATTTTGAAATTGAAGATGAAGCAGCATCTGAAATTGCATCTAGGTCAAGAGGAACACCTCGAATTGCTAACCGGTTATTAAAACGAGTACGAGATCTTTCGCAGGTTAATCATGAGACGGTAATTACAATCGAGAGTGCTAAGAAAGCCCTAAATATGTTACAAGTAGACGCGTCTGGTTTGGATCATATTGATCATAAGTATCTTATTAGTATTATTGATCAGTTTAAAGGTGGGCCAGTGGGGCTTGATACATTATCAGCAACGATTGGAGAAGAATCGCAAACAATTGAAGATGTCTACGAGCCGTTTTTATTACAGCAAGGATTTGTACAACGAACACCCAGAGGGCGAGTGGCAACACATAAAGCGTATGAACATTTCAATCGGGAGGTTCATGAAACTTGACTGGAATAGGAAAGTTATTTATTTTATTAGGGGTACTTTTTATTATAATTGGCATCATTTGGAGTCTGATTGGAAGATTACCTGGTGATATAACGTTTAAAACAGGTAATACGACGATTTATTTTCCAATCGTAACCTCAATTGTAGTTAGTATTATACTAAGTGTCCTATTCATGTTATTTGGTAGGTTTAAATAGAGGGAAGTGTCACAACAATGAGAGTAGAAGACTTTGACTTTGAGTTACCAGAAGAGTTAATTGCTCAAACACCATTAAAGGAAAGAGCTTCTTCTAAAATGATGGTGATTGACCGTGAGAGGCAATCTGTTTCTCATGAGGCATTTGCTAATGTAATTGATTATTTAAATCCTGGTGATTGTATAGTTTTAAATAATACTAAAGTATTGCCAGCTAGACTATTAGGTGTAAAGGAAGAAACAGGTGCTAAAATAGAACTGTTATTGTTACATCAAGTAGAAGAAGATCGCTATGAAGTATTAGCTAAGCCCGCAAAGAAATTCAAGGTAGGTTCAACTGTAACCTTTGGTGAAGGTTTATTACGGGCTACTTGTGTCGAAGCTTTAGACCAAGGTGGTAAAATTGTGGAATTTAGCTATGATGGGATTTTCCTAGAAGTATTAAATGAATTAGGTGAAATGCCTCTGCCGCCTTATATTAAAGAACAATTAGATGATAGGGACCGTTATCAAACTGTATATGCAAAAGAAGCAGGATCAGCCGCTGCTCCAACAGCAGGGCTACATTTTACTGAAGATCTATTGAAACAAATTAAGTCTAAAGGAGTAGAGATTGGTTTTCTGACTTTGCATGTTGGTTTAGGGACGTTTAGACCAGTTCAAGTTGACCAATTAGAAGAACATGATATGCATGCGGAACATTATCATTTATCAGAGGAAACGGCTGAACTTCTAACTCAAACGCGTCAACAAGGTGGTAGAATCATCGCAGTAGGCACAACATCGATTAGAACATTGGAAACGGTTATGCGGGATTATGGTGAGTTTCATCCGACTTCTGGGTGGACAGATATATTTATATATCCCCCTTATCAATTTAGGGCAGTTGACGGTTTAATTACGAATTTCCATTTACCGAAATCAACATTAATCATGCTTGTCAGTGCTTTTGCAACCCAAAATTTAATAATGTCAGCTTATCAACAAGCAATAGAACAGCGTTATCGCTTTTTTAGTTTTGGCGATGCGATGTTAATACTATAAAAGTAGGAGAATTGTTATGGCAATCACATATGAACTGATTAAAACATGTAAACAAACAGGAGCTCGACTAGGAAAGGTTCATACGCCTCATGGCTCATTTGAAACACCAGTGTTTATGCCTGTAGGGACACTAGCGACTGTTAAGACGATGGCACCTGAAGAGTTAAAAGAGATCGGTGCAAATATTATCCTTTCAAATACGTATCATTTATGGTTACGCCCTGGTGAAGATATAGTAGAAGAGGCGGGTGGATTACACCAGTTTATGAATTGGGATGGATCTATTTTAACTGATTCTGGCGGGTTTCAAGTCTTTAGTTTAAGCGATATGCGTCAAATTGAAGAAGAAGGAGTTCATTTCAGAAATCATATTAGTGGTGCTAAGCTGTTTTTATCACCGGAAAAAGCCATGCACATCCAAAATTCATTAGGTTCTGATATTATGATGGCTTTTGATGAATGTCCACCATACCCTGCAACATATGATTATATGAAAGCTTCTGTAGAAAGGACAAGCCGGTGGGCGGAGCGTTGCTTAAAAGCGCACCAAAAACCGGAGGAACAAGGGTTATTCGGCATTGTGCAAGGTGGCGAATATGAAGAATTACGTAAGCAAAGTGCTAAAGATCTAACTAGCTTAGATTTTCCTGGGTATGCAATTGGTGGCTTATCAGTTGGTGAACCTAAAGATGTCATGAATCGTGTGTTAGACTATACAACCCCTTTATTACCAGATGAAAAACCTAGATATTTAATGGGAGTTGGTTCACCTGATTCATTAGTTGACGGTGCGGTGCGAGGAGTTGATATGTTTGACTGTGTGTTACCTACACGAGTCGCTAGAAACGGTACTTGTATGACATCAAACGGTCGCCTAGTTGTCCGTAATGCGAAATTCGCTAGAGACTTCACCCCGATTGATGAGAATTGTGATTGCTATACGTGTCGAAATTATACGAAAGCTTATATTCGTCATTTAATTAAAGCAAATGAAACACTAGGAATAAGATTAACTACTTATCATAACCTATACTTTTTGGTAAAATTAATGGGACAAGTGAGAAATGCCATCAGAGAAGATCGATTAGGTGATTTTCGTGATGAGTTTTTTGAACAATATGGTTTTAATAAACCTGATGCTAAAAACTTTTAGAAAGGGGGCTAATCATTATGGATTTAATTGTGACGTTAATGCCGATTTTATTATTTGTTCTATTGTTTTGGGTTATTTTAATTCGCCCACAACAAAAGCGTCAAAAACAGGTCACTGAAATGCAAAACAATCTACAAAAAGGTGATGACATTATTACGATCGGTGGATTACACGCTAGTGTACACGCATTAGATGAAGGTACTGTAGTGTTAGAGGTCAATGATGGTCAAAGACTTACATACGATCGTACCTCAATTAGAGAGAAAAAAGCATAACAAAAACAGGTTGGCATGTGCCAACCTGTTTTTTATAGATAGAAAGTTTTAGTATATAAAGGTAGAAAGACTCAATAACCTTCACTTCTCCTTTGCATATTAACCCCTAATATACTTCCTGTAGTAGTAGCTACGATAAAGATTAAGAAGTAAAGGATTTGATAGCTTTGAATCCAAGAATCATGAGCTAAAAACTGATAAAGCATAATTCCAAACACATAAATGACACCGACTAGCGCCCCTGTCATCCAACCCTTGTACAACGTCATCCGTCCAGCAATAACCCCACCAGTGATCATAATGAGTATACTCGTAATAAATGTCACCCATTGCAAGGTTCTAGTTGACATCCAATCGAAATTAATAAACAGTGCAAAAACTAAACTAGCTACTAACATTAATACGAGAATAACAGATAAACCATAAAAAGTAGCTTTTAGTCTTTCGTTCATAAAAACGTCCCCCTTTGGCTTTTATAGGATTGTTTTAAGGATTTACAATCTAAAAGCTGTCCATTGTTGTCCCATTGATATAAAACTATGCATGTTTTTCCTGAAAAAGACGTATTTATTTATTAGGACAGTATAATAAAGGGGAAATGAACATGGATGCAATGATTGCTATAATAGTTTTCGCGATCAGCTACATATTTTTATTGCTAGATAAAATTAACCGAGCATTAGTAGCTTTATCTGGTTCAGCTATTTTAATAGTATTAGGGATTTTCTCAATTGATAGTGCATTATCAACTTATGTGGATTGGAGTACAATCGTTCTATTATTTTCGATGATGGTATTAATTACAATCACTCAACGAACTGGTGTTTTTGAATTTATTGCCCTGTGGATGATTCAACGTGTTGATGGACGACCTATTCCTTTGTTTATCTGGGTAGGTGTTTTCACCGCAGTTGGGTCCGCTTTATTGGATAATGTGACGACAGTTCTGTTATTCGTTCCTGTTCTTTTACATATGATTAAGAAATTAAATTTACCGCCATTTCCATACATTGTTATGGTGATTATTACCTCAAATGTTGGTGGCACGGCAACTATGATCGGGGATCCACCTAATATTATGATTGGACAAGCAGTTGAGCATTTTACATTTATGTCATTTGTCATTCACTTAGCACCTATAGTGGTTGTTATATTTGTTGTTACAATGGCTTTATTACTTCTAATGTTTGGTCGTTCATTAGTTAAATCTAGTCAACAACGTTCTTCTGAGGCAATTAATCTTGACCCTTATGCTGCACTAAAAAAATCCCCCTTGTTATACCAGTCTTTATCGATATTATTTTTAACTATTGCTGGATTTCTTTTACACGGGTTTATTCATGTTGAGTTAACCACTGTAGCTTTAGCTGGTGCATTAATCTTACTGCTCTTATCTGAAAAGGATGCAGATTGTGAAACAGTATTTGCGAAAGTTGAATGGACGACACTATTTTTCTTCATTGGGTTGTTCGTATTAGTTGGTGGATTGGAACAAACAGGGATTATTGATCAAATCGCCATGTCATTTATTACATTAACTGAAGGTGATCAAGTTAAGTCTTCTTTTATTATTTTATGGTCAGCTGGTTTATTGTCAGGTTTTCTAGACAACATACCTTATGTCGCATCAATGATTCCGATTCTCTTTGAATTAGAAGAGTTTGGCATGACAGCAATAGACCCAATGTGGTGGGCACTGGCACTTGGAGCTTGTTTAGGTGGGAATGGAACACTGTTAGGAGCTTCAGCAAATGTTGTTGTTGCAGGTATTGCTAGTACAAATGGTGTGAAAATTCCATTTATCCGGTTTATGTTATATGGTTTATTGATTGTTGTTGTGTCACTCATAATTGCGACTGTTTATATGTTAATCCGCTATTTCTAAAGTCTACTAAATACCGTATAAATTTAGCTATATAGTGAATGATAAGAGCGATTAAGACAACGGAGATGTACATTATGGAAGAATTAATTAACTTGGTTGTTCGCACTACAGGTGTTTATTTAGCAATTTATGCGGTTTTTCGTTTAATGGGTAAACGGGAGATTGGTGAATTGAGTATTATGGATTTAATAGTATTTATCATGATGGCAGAGGTTGGGGTTCTTTCTATTGAACAAACGGAAGAATCCTTCTTTTTATTGTTAACACCCATATTCGTATTGTTAATTATTCAACGATTGACTGCTGAGGTTTCATTTAGAAGTAATAAGGCAAGAGTACTTCTAGATGGAACACCTTCAATCATTATTAGAAAGGGTGTTATTGATGAAAAAGAAATGAAAAAACAACGTTACAATATGGATGATCTACTCATTCAATTAAGGCAAGCGGGGGCGTTGGAGTTAAAAGAAGTAGAGCTTGCCATATTAGAAACAAATGGCAAGCTCTCAGTCTTTAAACAACAAGATCAACCGTTAAACTATTTTGATCCTATTATTATCGATGGGCAGTTTCAAAAAGAAGCTTTACAACAACAGGGTGTTACAGAGAATCAAGTCTTAAATCAGCTTAGTCATTATGGGGTTTATGACATTTCTAAAATTACTGTTGCTCAAATGCATGAAGATGGATCTATTTTTCTCGACTTTAAAGAATTGGATTAAAACCGGCCTTGTTTAAGTTGTTCCCATTCATCTTTAGAAACAATTTTAAACAAGAATAAACCAATTATATATAGTATGAGTAACGAAGTAATAATCGTGATCGTCGATACTAGAGGATTATTTGCCATAAACATGGTAGTCATTTGTGAACCCATAAAGTACACAATAACGATTAGTAAAATCATACGAAGTGAAAGCCAAAAAGGCATCCTAAATTTAATTAATTTATAAAGCGTAATAAAATGTAAAAACGTTACGACTAAGACACCGACAACAATCGAGATCACGACGCCATCTATGCCGAATGATGGTTTTGTCGCTAATAGCCATAGGATACCTAATTTTACAATAGCACCGATTAAACTATTAATCATCGCATGTTTAGCGTAATCTAGGGCTTGCAAGGCTGCTTGAAGTGGTGCTTGGAAATACAATAACAAGAAAAATGGTGCCATGAACATTAAAAACTGTGCCCCATTATCATTGCCATACATGAGTTGTAAAATGACAGGTGCTAGTAATAAAAATACAATGGTAGCAATCCCACCTGAGGCAAATGAAAGCCTTAATGCTTGTCTAATACGGTAATGAACTGTTTGGTGATGGTTAAGTGCATTTGCTTCGCTAATAGAAGGAATTAATGCTACAGATAACGAATGTGTAATAAAGGTTGGTAAAAGTAGTAATGGCAACACATACCCTGTTAGTTGCCCGTATAATTTCGTGCTTTCAGCTATCGTATAACCAGCAATCACTAAACTTTGAGAGACTAAAATTGGCTCAAGGAAATAGGTAGTAGAGCCAATCAGTTTAGTTCCAGCAGTTGGTAAAGCAATGTGTAAAATACTATTAAGGGTTGAGCGCATTTTTTGATGAGCTACATTAACCCCAAGCTCTATAATAGAGGTTTTATGCTTTTTAAAACAATAGTACATGTAGATTAGAGAGATAAGTTCACCGATCACAATTGAAACCATTGCTCCAGCTGCTGCGTAAGTAATCCCATAAGGTAACATCACTTTAACAATGATTACGACAAATACGATTCTGACTACTTGCTCGATTACTTGGGCAGTTGCTTGTGGCTTCATGTTTTGCAACCCTTGGAAATAACCGCGTAAAACAGCTGAAATAGCTATAATAATGATAATTGGACTGATCATGAGCATAGGTGTATACGTTCTATCATCTAATATGAGATAAGTTGATACGAATGGTGCTGTAAAGATAAATAGAGTAGTTAATAATATGCTTAATGAGATTGTAATGGTAAAAGAAAGTGCAAGTATTTGATTAATTTTTTGCTTATTATTTTCTGTGTTAGCTTCTGCTACTAATTTCGAGACTGCAACAGGTATTCCAATTTGTGATAATGTGATCATTAGAAATAAGGCAGGTAAGGTTAACATATAGATTCCGATTCCTTCTTCACCTAACAATCGTGCTAGCACAATTCGATTAACGAATCCGAGTAGACGACTGATCATACCAGCAACTATTAAGATAATGGCTCCTTTAATAAAAGTTTGCTTAGACAATTTAAATACCTACCTTCTCAAAAGTATGAAATTTCGGTACAATAATTTATATGCTTGTCTAAGCCCAAGTCATGATAAAACTTTAGAAGTTTGTTTTCATTTAAGCCATAATGGTTTAAGGTAGATAAAAAAGTATTAATTTACTTTTTTACATAACTACAATCAGACTCTAGCATTACTTAGAAGGAGTTTACTTTAGAAATATGAATTGTTTTGAGATTTGATCACAAGGGGGATTAAAGTTGGAACCAGTTAAAAAACACGTTGAAGAATGGCGACCTCAATTGTATGATGTGATTCAAAGTAAAGTAGATGAACTAGAAATGCTAGGCTATGAACGCGTGACACACGATGAAGTGTGGAATTGCTTACTTCATAAAGTATGGCGAAAGAATAAAGAGACGACCTTATTTCAAGTCGTTCAAGATGTATTACATATGAGTGATCGTATATTTATGAGTTTTTTAACGGTTCAAGTGCAACAACAAGATGAAGAGTTATTACAGCAAATAGAAGCCTTATCACAATGGGAAAAGGAACATACTGAAGCAGAGTAGTAAATCCCATTTGCTATTGATCAAAAGGAGGTAACTTAACAGATGAAAAGGAAGGGCAGAATCGCCGCCTTTTTCCTAATTGTTTTACTTTTAGGGGGATTAATTGGTACGACTACTAATTCAATAACGAAAGATATTACATTAGGATTAGACTTACAAGGTGGCTTTGAAGTTTTATATGAAGTTGAACCATTAAGTGAAAATCAAGAAGTCAATGATCAAATGCTAGATGCGGTTGTGCAAAGTCTTTATGAAAGGATTGACGTATTAGGTGTCAATGAGCCATTAATTGATATCGAAGGTGATGACCGAATACGTGTCCAACTTGCTGGTGTCACTGATCAAAATGAAGCGCGTGAATTATTGTCAACAACGGCTAACCTTTCTTTTAGAGGGGTAGATGATGAACAGTTCTTTGATGGTACTGAACTAGTCGAAGGAAGTGCTCGTCAAAACTTTAATGACATGAATCAGCCAATCGTTACTTTAGAAACGAAACGTAATTTTGAAGAAAGTGAATATGAGAATTTCCATGAAGTTACACAAAAAGTTTCACAATTGCCAGAACCTGAAAATTTATTAGTCATTTGGCTGGATTATGAAGAAGGTGATTCATTTGAGGAAGAAGTTGGTAGTGAAGACCCTAAATTTATTTCTGCACCAAGTGTAGATGATCCAATCCCTAGTACTGATGTTCAAATTAGTGGTTCACCTTTTACAGTCGATGAAGCTCAACAATTAGCTGACCTACTTAATGCCGGTTCACTACCAGCAGATTTAAATGAAGTGTATTCAGTTGCAGTTGGTGCACAATTCGGTGAGCAAGCTCTAGACCAAACTGTTTATGCTAGTATTCTTGGTGTTATATTAATCTTTTTATATATGATTAGTTATTATCGCTTCCCGGGATTAATATCAGTTGTAACTTTAAGTGCCTATATTTATTTAATCTTACTCGTATTTGAAGCGATTAATGGTGTTCTCACACTTCCAGGAATTGCAGCGCTCGTATTAGGTGTTGGTATGGCAGTAGATGCGAACATTATAACCTTTGAGCGGATTAAAGAAGAATTAAAATCCGGAAAGACATTAAGATCCGCCTTTAAGGCCGGTAATAAGCGTTCATTAACAACAATATTAGACGCTAATGTGACAACGATTATTGCTGCTACGGTATTATTTATCTTTGGTACGAGCTCAGTAAAAGGATTCGCAACGATGCTTATTATAAGTATCATCTTGAGCTTTATTACCTCAGTATATTTCACTAGATTGTTATTAAACTTATGGGTGAGTAGTAAAGCGTTAAATAACAAACCAAAGTTATTTGGTGTTAAACAAGAAGAGATCAAAGACATTACAAAAGGTGAAGAAGTAAAACCACATTTCTTTGGTAAAACGTTTAATTTCGTACAACATCGTAAAAAATTCTTTATCATATCTGGTGCTTTAATAACTGCTGGTGTCATTTTCCTTTCAACAGCTGGGTTAAACTTAGGTATTGACTTTGAAAGTGGTTCACGTGTTCAAGTCATGGCTGATGAATCTTTAACACCTGAAGAGATTAATGATGAGTTTGGGACATTAGGATTTGAACCAACCCAAGTTGTTATGGCTGGGGATGAAGATGAGATTGGGATGGTACGGTTTGATACGGTTTTAGACCAAGATGAAATTGCTGAGGTCAATAGTCACTTTACAGAACAATATGGAAATGAACCAAGTGTGAGTACGGTATCACCTAAAATTGGTCAAGAACTAGCGATGAACGCCATTTATGCTGTTTTAATTGCTTCAGTCGCAATTATTATTTATGTGACGTTCCGCTTTGAATTGTTCTTTGCATTAACAGCGACTTTTTCATTGTTACATGATGCATTTTTCATTTTAGCTTTATTTAGTATTTTCCAGTTTGAATTTGATATTACAATCATTGCAGCCATTCTGACGATTGTTGGTTATTCTGTAAATGACACGATTGTAACGTATGACCGAATTAGGGAAAACTTAAGGATGGAGAAGAAGGTTAAGACATTTAGCCATTTAGCATCTATTGTGAATAAGAGTTTAATGCAAACATTAGCACGTAGCTTTAACACCGTCATTACGGTTGTGTTTGCAGCGTTAATGTTATTTATCTTTGGTGCACAAGCAATTACTTACTTCGCATTTGCCTTAATTGTCGGTTTACTTGCAGGTACTTATTCTTCACTATTCCTAGGTGCGCAGTTATGGTTAGTATGGAGAGGGCGTAATATCTCAGAAAAACCAGTCGATTTTCAAAAGAAAAAACGCCAAGAAGGTCCACAAGTATAAAATAAAAAAAAGTGATAGAGGAGAGAGCCTCTATCACTTTTTTATACTTAATAAGATGATCTAGACTCCTGAACTTTAAGAAAGGCTCTGTTAAAGCTTAGTGTTGATTATTTAAAAGGTTGCTCTAAGTTGTTGTATTGTGATGAGTGAAGGTGCCGACTCCTGCGGGAATAGCACGAGTCTCGAGACCCCACAGGCAATGTTTTCCTGTCGAGGAGGCTCGAGCCGTGCCCGCGGAAAGCGTCCACCGAAAGCGATTCACAATAACAACAACGGACTTTAACAGAGCGTTAAGAAAAGATGGAAAATTAGTGCAACCAGTGATTAAATTTGAACTTAATCGGGAATCTAATTGATAAGTTATAGAATTGGGGGAAAACAAATGAAACAACAAACGTGGATTATTTTAACAATTGCTTTCACAATCATCATTGCAGTTTTTGCTGTTATTAATGTTGATTCTGTACCTGTTGATTTTCTAATAATTGAAACTGAAGCACCTCTTATTTTAGTCATTTTGCTTTCGGTTTTATTAGGGGCTTTATTAGTAGCAGGTGTTAGCTTCTCGAAGTTTTATCAACTACAAAGAGAAATTAGACAACTAAAGAGTGAGTTGGACCCTTTAAGTCAAGAGGCGATTGATTCAAGTGAAACGGACGTTTCAACAGAAGAACAACCTGTTGAAAAAAATGATCACCAACCATAATAGTAGATTGATACCCCTGATTAGCTCTTGTATAATGAGTTAGTTAGGGGTGAAATTATGTTAAAAAGTAAGATGAATTGGATTAAAGCACAACAAAATCAAACACCTCACTTTGATTTATCCATTTCTTCAGTTATTAAGCGTATGTTATTGAAAAGAGGTATACATACTGAAGAAGAAGCGGAAGCGTTTTTGTACCCAAACATAAATGATTTACATGATCCGTTCTTATTTGATGGTATGGATCGTGTCGTCACAAGAATTAATCAAGCTATAGAAAATGAAGAAAAAATATTAATTTATGGTGATTATGATGCTGATGGGGTTACAGCAACGGCATTATTAGTTAAAACTTTGAGTTCACTCGGTGCAGTTGTCGATTATTATATTCCTAATCGTTTTAAAGAAGGGTATGGACCTAATGAAAATGCTTTTAGGGCTGTAAGTGAAGCTGGTGGCTCATTAATCATTACAGTAGATAATGGGATTGCTGCTTTAAAAGAAGCCAAATTAGCAAAAGGATTAGGTATGGATTTAATTATCACTGACCACCACGAAGAACAAGATGAAGTACCAGAGGCCTATGCTATTATTCATCCTCGTTTATCGGAGGATTATCCTTTTAATGATTTGGCTGGTGTTGGAGTTGCTTTTAAGCTTGCACAAGCCTTATTAGGTGAAGTACCTAAAGATTTAACAGGATTAGTAGCAATTGGAACAGTTGCAGATTTAGTTCCTTTACAAGGTGAAAATCGTGTCCTAGTCAAACAAGGATTATCCATTTTAACTCATACTGAACAACCCGGTGTCAAAGCCATTAAACAGATCGGCAAAATAGATTCACAGATGTCAACAGAACATATTGGGTTTGTGATCGGTCCAAGATTAAATGCTGTTGGTCGACTACAAGATGCTTCTTTAGCTGTTGATTTGTTACTTGAAGAGGACCCAGTCATAGCATTTGATATTGCTAAAGAGATTGATGAGCTAAACCAAGAACGTCAAAAAATCGTTAAATCGATTTCTGAAGAGGCGCTGGAACAAATAGAACAACAATATGCTAATGATCACGTGATTGTAATTGCACAAGAGAATTGGAATCCAGGGGTTTTAGGTATTGTAGCTTCTCGAATTGTTAATAAATATTATAAACCGACGATTGTCTTAGGAATCGACTTAGAGCGTGGGATTGCTAAAGGTAGTGGTCGGAGCATTCCTTCTTATGACATGTTTAAAGAAGGAATGGAAGTAAATGAATTATTCACCCATTTCGGTGGACATGCTCAAGCTGCAGGTATGACTGTTGACGAATCAAAAATAGATGAATTGAGACAAGCGTTAAATGAACGAGCCAAAACCTTCTTAACTAATGAGGACTTTATTCCCACTTTATCAATTGAGGATGAAGTAGAATGGGGAGAGGTAGATCTTAATTTTCCCAAAGAGTTAGATACGTTAGCTCCATTTGGAATGGGGAACGAAAAACCAACCTTTCAAGTAAGTGATATTTTACTAACGGATCTAAGAAAAATAGGGGCAAAACAAAATCATATTAAACTTCAAGGACAAAAAGATGGATTACCTATTGAAATGATTGGTTTTCAACTAGGTGAAGTAGCTGATCAATTAACACCGGGTGTTAGCGTTGATGTTGTCGGTGAAATTGAAGTGAATGAATGGAATGGCCATCGTAAACTACAAATTAAGCTTAAAGATTTAAAATGCGAAGAGTGGCAGTTATTCGATTATCGCGGGAAACCATTAAATCATCAATTAATTGAAAGGCTTCCTACTTCCACTGATGCATTGGTTGTATATTTTAACGAACAAACAACCCCTATATTTGATCAAGCTTATCACATTAGTGAATTAGCTTTATTAAATGGGGAGAATTACAAACGATTAGTGTGTATAGATTTACCGAATAGTTTGGAAGAATTTGAACAAGTTATACAGTTCGCATCGTATCAATCCATTTATTTATGTTTTAGCAATAAGCAAGATCAAATGTTCTCTCTTATTCCGAGTCGTCAAGACTTTAAGATGCTTTATGTTACGTTAAACAAACATCGAAATATAAAAGAAGAGCAAAAAGCTCAACTCGCCGAGGCAAAAAATTGGACCTTAAACCAATTGGATTTTATGCTAGAAGTGTTTTTTGAATTAAACTTTGTTAAAATAACTAATGGTGACATTACTTTTCAAGATGAAGTTGAATTTAAACCATTAGAAGAATCAATTACTTATACTCGCAAACAAAATGCAATAAAGGTTGAAGAAACGTTATATTATTCAACATATGGTGAATTAAAGGATTGGGTCGAGTGCAGGTTAGACTTGCATATGAAGGAAGGGGAAGTTGTATATGGACTATAAACAATATGTAACCATTGTAGAAGACTGGCCAAAAGAAGGAATTAAATTTAAAGATATTACGACATTAATGGACAATGGTCCTGCTTTTAAATCAGCTATAGATGACCTTGTTGAATATGCAAAGAAAAAAGACGTAGATGTTATTGTAGGGCCAGAAGCACGCGGGTTTATCGTCGGTTGTCCAATTTCTTATGCGTTAGAAATTGGGTTTGCTCCAGTTCGTAAAGAAGGGAAATTACCACGTGATACGATTAAAGTAGACTATGGTTTAGAGTATGGTACAGATGCTTTAACGATTCATAAAGATGCGATTAAACCAGGGCAACGTGTACTATTTACTGATGACCTATTAGCAACAGGTGGAACAGTTGAAGCTACGATTGATTTAGTTGAACAACTTGGCGGTGAAGTTGTTGGTTGTGCATTTTTAATTGAATTAAGTTATTTAAATGGTCGAGAAAAGTTAAAAGATTATGATATACTAAGTTTAATGGAGTATTAAGAGTATTGGCTGGCCTTATCAGGTCAGCCAAGTTTTATTTAACGTTAATGATTTTAAATGTTAGCTCTGTTAAAGTCCGTTGTTGCATTTTGATTCGCTCTCGGTGGACGCTTTCCGCAGGCACGGCTCGAGCCTCCTCGGCAGAAAAGCGCTGCCTGTGGGGTCTCGAGACTCGTTCTATTCCTGCAGGAGTCGCCACCTTCGCTTATCAAAACACAACAACTACGTGCTCAAGACGACATCCAAAATATATATATATTAAGCTTTAATAGAACATAAATGTTAAATATTCTTAAAATGAATGTGATATTAAAGAAATTTACGTTCTTAAGGTTTGGTGGAAGATCTTAAGGATATCTCAAACTTTACAATTTTTATTTAATCATTAATAATATTTAAAAATATGACTTTAAAACACCTAGGTGATGTTATGGCTAAGCATGAAACGAAAACAATTGAACAAGTAATCCAAAGTGCAAGTCGTTATCTTAATGAAGAACATACGACGTTTCTTAGGCTTGCCTATGAATATGCTAAAGAAGCACATGAAGGACAAGTACGAAAATCAGGAGAAGAGTATATTATCCACCCTGTTCAAGTTGCTAGTATCCTAGTAGACCTTGAAATGGATCCATCTACGATTGCAAGTGGCTTCTTACATGATGTTATAGAAGACACAGGGATTACTTTTGATGATTTATCGGAAGAGTTTGGAGAAGAAGTAGCATCGCTTGTAGAAGGTGTGACCAAACTAGGTAAAATTAAATATAAATCTAAACAAGAACAGCAAGCTGAAAACCACCGGAAAATGTTTATTGCAATGGCAAAAGACATTCGGGTTATTTTAATTAAATTAGCGGACCGTTTGCATAATATACGTACGTTAGATCATTTATCAGAACAGAAGCAAAGACGAATTGCTAATGAAACACTTGAAATATTCGCCCCCCTAGCTCACAGGCTAGGTATTTCCACAATTAAGTGGGAACTTGAAGATATTTCATTACGTTACTTAAACCCACAACAGTATTATCGTATTGTTAATCTAATGAAGCAAAAAAGAGACGAGCGAGTATATTACATTGAAAAAGTCATTGATGAAATCCAAAATCAACTACATGATGTTAACATTACAGCGGAAATCTCTGGTCGTCCAAAACATATTTATAGTATTTATCGTAAAATGGCAATTCAGAAAAAAGACTTTAATGAGATATATGATTTATTAGCTGTTCGAGTGATTGTTAAGAGCATTAAGGATTGCTATGCGGTCTTAGGAATTATTCATACGTGTTGGAAACCAATGCCTGGGCGTTTTAAAGACTATATAGCTATGCCTAAGCCGAACCTTTATCAATCTTTACATACAACTGTAATTGGACCAAAAGGTGACCCGTTAGAAGTACAAATTCGTACACAAGAGATGCATGAAATTGCTGAATACGGGATCGCAGCTCATTGGGCTTATAAAGAAGGACAATCGAATAATCATGAGGATATGTCTAAACAGTTAGCTTGGTTCCGTGAAATCTTAGAATGGCAAAGTGAAACGAATGATGCTGAGGAGTTTATGGAGTCTTTAAAAGTCGATTTCTTCTCTGACATGGTTTACGTATTCACGCCTAACGGTGATGTGATTGAACTACCAAGTGGTTCTGTCCCATTAGACTTTGCCTATCGAATTCATACAGAAGTAGGGAATAAAACAGTTGGTGCAAAGGTTAATGGGAAGATTGAACCTCTTGATTATAAGCTTAAAACTGGCGATATTGTTGAAATGTTAACTTCAAAGCATTCTTATGGCCCGTCTGAAGATTGGCTGAAAATAACACAAACTTCACAAGCCAAAAATAAAATTAAACAATTCTTTAAAAAGCAGCGCCGTGATGAAAATATTGAGCGCGGCAAAGAATTAATCGAAAAAGAAATAAAGAATTTAGACTTGATACCCAAAAAGGTTCTTGTTGAAGATAATATTCAAAATGCATTAGGACGGTTTCACCTCCATACCTTAGAGGACTTGTACGCTGCCGTTGGTTATCAAGGTATAACAGCACAGCAGGCAACTAATCGTCTAACTGAAAAGATCGTCCAAAAAGAAAGAGCTGAAGACTTAGAGAATTCAATAATAGAGGCTCAGCAGGAGGTCGAAACAAAACGGAAAAAATCAACTGGAATCGGTGTTAATGTTAAAGGTATAGACAACTTAATGGTTCGATTATCTAAATGCTGCAACCCTGTCCCTGGCGATGAAATTACCGGTTATATTACAAAAGGACGAGGCGTCTCTGTTCACAGACAAGATTGTCCAAATATAAAAAATGAAGATGAAAACCGCTTGATTGAAGTGGAATGGGAAAATGTTAATCGACAACGAAAAAATTATGGCGTCGACTTAGAAATATCAGGTTTTGATCGTAATGGCTTACTTAATGAAATATTACAAGTGGTCAATGAGACAAATACAGATATAGTAGCTGTTACTGGCAAATCAGATAAGAATAAAATGGCTGTGATCCATTTAACCATATTAATCCAAAATGTAGACCATCTAAGACGTATCGTAGATCGAATTAAGCATATTAGTGATGTATTTACTGTACAAAGAACTATTCAGTAAGGAGATTTTATTATGAGAGCAGTTATTCAACGGGTTACGACTGGATCTGTAGAGGTCAATAATGAGACAACTGGAGCAATTGAATTAGGGCTAGTCGTTCTGCTAGGTGTTACACATGATGATACAGAAAAAGATTTACAATATATCGCTGATAAAGTAACTAACTTACGTATTTTTGAAGATGAACAGGGGAAAATGAACCGTTCTGTTAAAGACGTTAGTGGAAAAGTATTATCGATTTCTCAATTTACATTGTATGGTGATAGTCGTAAAGGAAGACGCCCTAACTTTATGAATGCTGCTAAGCCAGATATCGCTAATGAACTTTATGAGCAGTTTAACAAACAAGTTGAAAGTCTCGGTGTCCCTGTAGAAGTGGGTGCTTTTGGTGAACATATGAAAGTTTCACTTTTAAATGATGGACCAGTCACATTAATATTAGATTCCAAAGAATAATGATTTAATACTTGACAATTAGACGATTACTATATATGATTATTTAAACATTTGAATAGCTAATAGAGCCAATGAAGGAAAGAGTAGTAAAAGGTAGACAATCACAGAGAGGGTTTATCATGGCTGGAAATAAACCTATCCGTTTCTTTTATGAATGACATTCTGGAGGTATGACATCGAACGCTACAAAGCAAGTAGGTGTTCATCGCAATCTGAGCGTTAACGTAATGAAGTGAAAGCATTATGAATTTTAGGTGCTTTAATCAGGGTGGCAACACGGGTAAAGTCTCGTCCCTATCAAATGATCATTTGATAGGGGCGTTTTTTTCATTTTAAGCGAATAAAATACTGACTTTTGAATGGTAAAAAAAAGTAAAGTGAGCTTTCACAGATAACTGGTTTATAACATGTAAGTTATTTATTACTTAAGGGAGGATTACTTATGAATATTAATGTTCCAAGAGGTACAGAAGATTTGCTACCGGCAAATACTAAGCAATGGCAAGTCATTGAAGAAACGTTGAAAGAATTAGCAGATCGTTACCATTATAATGAAATTCGTACACCTATGTTTGAGAGAACTGAATTATTCCAACGTAGTGTAGGTGATACAACAGACATCGTTCAAAAGGAAATGTATACATTTAAAGATCGTAGTGAGAGAAGTTTAACTCTACGTCCTGAAGGTACTGCATCAGTTGCTAGAGCTTATGTGCAACATAAAATGCATGGAAGTGCTGACCAACCATCAAAATTATATTACTTAGGTCCTATGTTTCGCTATGAACGACCACAACAAGGCCGTACCCGTCAGTTTACACAGTTTGGTATTGAAGCAATTGGCAGTGCCGATGCAGCCATTGATGCAGAAGTCATGGCATTTGCCATGGAATGTTATCAGGCACTCGGGTTAAAGTCTTTAAAGTTAGTTTTAAATAGCTTAGGTGACCAAGAAAGTCGTGAGGCGCACCGCCAAGCATTAGTTGAACACTTTAAACCACATAAAAATGAACTTTGCTCAGATTGTCAAATGCGCTTAGAACAAAATCCATTAAGGCTACTTGATTGTAAGGTGGACCGCGACCACCCATCAATGAATCAAGCGCCTTCAATATTAGAATACTTAAATGATTACTCTAATAACTACTTTAATGAAGTTAAAAAGCACCTAGACTATATGGAAATTCCATATGTCGTTGATGAAACATTAGTAAGAGGTCTCGATTACTATACTCATACAGCATTTGAGATTATGAGTGAAGCAGAAGGATTTGGAGCAATTACAACACTTTCAGGTGGAGGACGTTATAACGGGTTAATTCAAGATTTAGGTGGACCTGAATACTCTGGTATCGGTTTTGCTTTAAGTATTGAACGTTTGTTAATGGCTTTAGAAGCAGAAGGAATTGTAATAGATCCTGATTATGCACTTGATTGTTATGTGATAACGATGGGTGAAGAAGCAAAGTATACCGCTTCTAAGTTAGTTTACGAATTACGTAAAGCGGGCTTTAGAGTGGACCAAGATTATTTAGATAAGAAAATGAAAGCACAATTTAAAGCAGCTGACCGTTACCATGCGAAATACGCTATTATTATTGGCGATGAAGAAGTGGCGAGTGGTGTAGCTAATGTGAAGAATTTAGCTGAAGGCGAACAGAAAACGATTGCCTTAGATGAGATTGTAAGTGAATTAGACATAACACTTTGAGGAGGTTCACTATGAAACAACGTACACAATGTGGGCATATAACAACAGAATTAGTGAATGAACAAGTTCTTTTAAAAGGGTGGGTACAAAGACGTCGTGATCTAGGTGGGTTAATTTTCATAGACCTTCGTGACCGTTCAGGGATTGTACAGGCTGTCTTTAGTCCAGAGCATAATGAAGAAGCCTTACAAACAGCAGAAAAATTACGCAGTGAATTTGTTGTGGAAATTAAAGGAACAGTAAAAAAACGTGATGCAGAAACAATTAATGAAAAAATGGCAACAGGCGAAATTGAAATTATAGTCGATGATATAAACGTATTAAATCATTCTAAAGCTTTACCCATTAAAGTTGATGATGAAAATAATTTAAATGAAGACACACGATTAAAATACCGTTATTTAGACTTAAGACGTCAGCCAATGCAAGAAACCTTAATTTTACGTCACCAAACGACCCAAGCTATTCGTAACTACTTAAATTCAAATGAATTTTTAGAGATGGAGACGCCAATTTTAACAAAAAGTACGCCAGAAGGTGCGAGAGACTATTTGGTGCCAAGTCGTGTTCACCCTGGTGAATTTTACGCCTTACCACAGTCTCCACAGCTATTTAAACAACTATTAATGGTATCTGGTTTTGAAAAGTATTATCAAATTACACGTTGCTTTAGAGATGAAGACTTAAGAGCAGACAGACAACCTGAGTTTACACAAGTGGATATTGAAACATCCTTCCTATCACAGGAAGACATTATGCAAATGACTGAAGAGATGCTACAGTCAGTTGTTAAAGAAGTTAAAGGCACAGATGTATCCCTTCCGTTTTCACGTTTATCTTATGATGAAGCGATGGAGCGTTATGGATCTGATAAACCAGATACCCGTTTCGATTTAGAATTAGTTAATATGAGTGAAATCTTTAAAGAAAGCGGATTTAAAGTATTTAAACAAGCTGTTGAATCAGGCGGGAAAGTTAGTGCGATTAACGTTAAAGGCTATGCTGATCAATTTTCACGTAAAGATATTGATCAGTTAACTGAGTTTGTAGCAGTTTATGGAGCTAAAGGGTTAGCTTGGATGAAAGTTGAAGAAAGCGGTCTGACTGGGCCGATTGCTAAATTTTTTGATGAAAAAGAGCAACAGTCAATTTTAGAGACATTAAATGGAGAAGCGAACGATTTATTATTATTTGTTGCTGATGAATCAAATGTAGTCGCAGCAAGCTTAGGGGCATTAAGGTCTAAATTAGGTAAAGAGTTAAACTTAATTGACGAATCTAAGTTTAATTTCCTATGGGTTACGGACTGGCCTTTATTTGAGTATGATGAAGAAGACCGACGATATCATGCTGCACACCACCCGTTTACTATGCCACAAACCAATGATTTAAACCAATTACATGAAGACCCAGCTAATGTTAAAGCTAAAGCATATGATGTGGTTTTAAATGGCTATGAATTAGGTGGTGGCTCATTACGTATTTACCAAAAAGAAATGCAAGAAAAAATGTTTGAAGCATTAGGGTTTTCAAAAGAAGAAGCTTACGACCAGTTTGGTTTCTTATTAGAAGCCTTAGAATTTGGAGCACCTCCTCATGGTGGAATTGCTTTAGGTTTTGACCGATTAGTTATGATCTTAGCTGGTAAGAATAACTTACGTGATACGATCGCATTTCCAAAAACAGCCTCAGCATCAGATTTATTAACACGAGCACCAGCTCAAGTAGATAATCGTCAGCTTGAAGAATTACATTTACAAACTATTGCTGTAGATGAGGACAACCAAGGCTAATGTATTCAAAAATTGCTACCATTGGACTATTCAATAGCACTTGAAACACGCAAGCGTTCATGCTATTATTTAATTACAAAATACAAAAGCAACCGAATCAATCCTAATGTGTTCGTCTTACTCCACTTAAGTTTTGACCGAACACTTTTATAAAAGGGAGTCCGAACGTTTCCATATTGCGTAAAAGCCTTCGTTAAGGACTTACAATATATATGGAACAGGACACCCACCTGCGTTGAGCGGGTTCAAAACAATACGGATAGACGGCACAATTGGGATTGTTACATAATAAAAAAAGGTTATTTCCTGAAGGTGGAAATAACCTTTTTGTTATTGAACAAAGCGAGACGATTCACTTATTTTGCGATTTGTTGTAAATTGCCATTTTTCTCCATCTTAAATGAAGGAGCAGAAACATCATCTTCATCAAATACCATCATCTTACGCGCTCGGTCCATAATACCAATAAATGTCTGGTAGTCTTCTTGTAAATTTGCGTATTGTAAAGACATTTCTTCAACCTTTTCTTTCAATTGACTGTTTTCTGATTTCATTTCTTGATTTTCTAGTCTTAACGCCTCAAGTTCACTATTCATTTGATTATTCGCTTGATTAACAGTTTTAAACTGTTGTAATTGTTGAATGATAGAATCAATACTAGGCATGTTGATGTCTTCTTCTGTAGTTGGATCTACTGCCATTGGTAGATTTTGTTCTTGTTGGACAGTAGGCTGTGCTTTAGGGCGAGGTAGAGGTTGACTATGTCTTTCTTGTTGTTGTGCCTTCTTCCTCTGTTTTCGTTGTCTTTTAGCTAAATCTACTGCCTTATCATAGTTTTTTCGAACTTCAGCATTCCATCTAAATCCACAGGCAGCAGCGGTACGATTTAATTGATCACCAACTTCTTCAAAGGCATTTAACTGTGTACTACCCTCTCTTATATGTCTTAAGACAGTTTCAGCTAATAATAGATCATCTTCATGAGACCACGCATCTTGGCGTACTTTAACCATTTCATTTTCATCCTTTCATACTATAAATACTTTTATGTTTTGTTGTTTAATTGATAGTTTTCTATTTCTATCATGTGCAAAAAGGTATAATTATATACATCTGCCCTAAAGATTATTCGTCATAACTAAAGCGAATATAGTAAAATAATTTAAGAGTCCGAATAACAAAGGAGAAATACAATGCTATTTAAAGAGCCATTAGCTTATCGAATGAGGCCTGAGGCGATTGAAGATGTCATCGGGCAAGACGATGTAATTGGAGAATCAACGCCACTATATAAAATGATTAGGCAAGGCCATGTTCCATCTATGATTTTATATGGTGACCCAGGAACTGGTAAAACATCATTAGCTTTTGCGATTGCAGGCTCAACAAAGCAAGATTTTTACGCTATTAATGCAACCACTTCAAGTAAAAAAGAGATTGAAGATATTATTTCTAAAGCTAAAATGACAGAAGGTGCGATCTTATTTATAGATGAAATTCACCGCTTCAATAAAAGCCAACAAGATTATTTACTAAAAGCCTTAGAAGAAGGAGTTATTACATTAATTGGTGCGACGACAGAAAACCCTTACCATAGTGTTAATAACGCCATTCGTTCAAGATGTGGTCATATTAAGCAACTATCTTTATTATCACCAGATTCAGTTTTAAAATTACTTAATCATGCACTATCAGATAGCTATAAAGGTTTAGGACATTTATCGATTAAGATCGATGATTCAATGTTAGAAAAAATTGCTTCAGTCACAGGAGATGCTCGCACAGCTTTAACGTTATTAGAAGATATTGTCTTTGCATCGGATCAAAACGAAGAAGACGTTTATGTAGTTGATGAGACAACGGTCGATTATTGTATTAAAAATAAAGGTTTTTCACACGACAAAAAAGGTGACATATATTATAATCTCTTATCTAGCTTTCAAAAGAGTATAAGAGGTAGTGATGTTAACGCAGCTCTCCACTATTTAGCGAGGCTTATAGAGGGTGGTGACATTGAAGCAATTACAAGAAGAATCCTTGTGATTGCTTATGAAGATATTGGTTTGGCAAACCCCGAACTATGCTCTAGAGTATTGCCAGCTATTGAGTCAGTAGAAAGACTTGGATTACCAGAAGGACGTATTCCCTTATCTGTTGTCACAGTTGAACTTTGCTTATCACCAAAATCTAACACAGCTTATAAAGCATTAGACCAAGCAATCAAACATGTTCAAAAGGGTGTAACGTCTGACATACCAGATCATTTAAAAGATACGCATTATTATGGGGCTAAGGACTTAGGTCACGGACTAGAATATAAATACCCTCACAATTATCCCGGTTCTTGGGTTTATCAAGAGTATTTGCCAGAGAAATTAAAAGATGCTAGTTATTACACCCCTAAAAATATCGGTGAAGAAAAAAGGCTAGCACAAGTTTACGAAAAGCTTAATGCTTTAAAAAGAAAAGGAAGAAACTAGTCAAGCTTAAGTGATGCAAGGTTTAATACATCATGCTATAATGTCACATGGTTTTATTGGCGTGTTATACTGATATGAAGAAATCGGATTTTAACGGTTTGAAGGAGGAGCTTTGTTTGAAAATTTCAACAAAAGGTCGTTATGGCTTAACTATAATGATTGCATTAGCTAAAAACTATGGAGAAAAACCAATTCCCTTAAAATCAATCGCAGCTGATTATGAATTATCAGAGCATTATTTAGAACAATTAATCGCTCCCCTTCGAAATGAGGGGCTTGTTAAAAGTGTTAGAGGAGCAAAAGGTGGCTATTTATTAACACGAGAGCCCAAACTCATAACAGCAGCGGATATTATTAAGACGCTAGAAGGACCGATCCGCCCTGTTGAAGAAATGGATGATGAAGAACCATCAAAACGAGAATTATGGAAGAGAATACGTGATGCTGTTAAAGATGTATTAGAGACAACAACATTACAAGACTTAGCAGACTACGATGACAATAATTATCAAGAGGAACACATGTTTTATATCTAGGTTTAAAAGTAGGTGAAAAAGTTTGTCACATATATATTTAGATCACGCAGCTACAACCCCCATGCATGAATCTGTACAAGAACAAATGACAAAAGTAATGCAAAATCATTTCGGCAATCCATCGAGTATTCATTACTTTGGTCGTGATAGTCGTAAATTACTTGATGAAGCCAGAACGACGATTGCCAAAAGTATTAATGCGACCTTTTCGTCGATCATATTCACAAGTGGTGGTACTGAAGCGAATAATTTAGCGATTTTTGGTACGGCTTATGCTAAAAAGAATCAAGGGAAGCATATTATAACGACTTCAATCGAACACCATGCTGTATTACATCCTTTAGAGCAATTAGAATCAGAAGGCTTTGAGGTTACTTATTTAAGTGTTGATGAATCGGGTCGTATAGATTTAGAAGAGTTAAAAAACTCTCTTAGAGATGATACAATCCTGGTGACTATTATGTCAGTCAATAATGAGACAGGTGTTATACAACCTATTAAAGAAATCGGTGAATTACTGGAACATCAACTAGCCGTATTTCATACAGATGCTGTACAAGCCTATGGCATTCAAGCAATAGATGTAAAAGAGCTTAAAGTCGATTTATTAACTGCTTCATCTCATAAGATTTACGGTCCAAAAGGTGTAGGTTTCCTCTATAAAAGTGAAGATCACTATCTCAGACAGCAATTGTTTGGTGGTGAACAGGAACGTAAATGGCGTTCAGGTACTGAAAATACTCTTGCTATAGCTGGGTTCGAACAAGCAGTTAAAGTATTAATGGACGAAAGAGAAAAACGTAAAGCACATTATCAAATGCTAAATGAAACCTTAATAAATCAATTAAATGCTCAATCGATTGATTTTAACATTAACGGTGATTTAACTGAACGAGTACCTAACATTATTAATATTAGCTTTTTGGGTACTGAAGTGGAAATGTTTTTAACGAATTTAGATTTAGCAGGTATTGCCGTATCTTCTGGTTCTGCATGTACAGCCGGTTCCATTGACCCATCACATGTGCTAAAAGCCATGTATGGTGATAATGATAAGCGCATTTACAATTCAATACGATTTAGCTTTGGTTTAAACAACACGAAAGAAGAAATGAAAACCGTAGCTGAAAGAATAAAGCCCATTGTAGAAAGGCTGAAAAATCTTTAATTAAGGTGGTGAAGTAAATGGAAGATCGTTCAAATATACGTGTAGTTGTGGGAATGTCAGGTGGAGTCGATTCATCAGTTACAGCCTTATTGTTGAAGCAACAAGGTTATGATGTTGTTGGCATCTTTATGAAAAACTGGGACGATACCGATGAATTTGGTGTTTGTACAGCAACTCAAGATTATGAAGATGTGGCTAGGGTATGTAATCAGCTAGATATACCTTATTACTCTGTTAATTTTGAAAACCAATACTGGGATAAAGTTTTTCAGTACTTCTTAAATGAATATAAAGCAGGTAGAACACCGAACCCTGATGTTATGTGTAATAAGGAAATAAAGTTTAAGGCATTTTTAGATCATGCAATAGCTTTAGGAGCTGATTATTTAGCAACAGGGCACTATGCCAGGGTAAGAGAAAATGATGGTGTAGTCGAAATGTTAAGAGGTGTGGATGAAAATAAAGACCAAACATACTTCTTAAATCAAATTCCAAAAGATATTTTACCCAAAATTCTCTTCCCACTTGGTGAATTAGATAAAAAAGAAGTTCGGAAAATTGCCGAGCAACATGATTTAGCTACAGCTAGTAAAAAAGACAGTACGGGGATTTGTTTTATTGGTGAGCGTAACTTCAAAGAATTTTTAAGCGAATATTTACCTGCTCAACCTGGAGAGATGCAAACCTTATCAGGTGAAGTGAAAGGGCAACATGATGGACTAATGTATTACACAATTGGTCAACGCCAAGGACTTGGCATTGGTGGTTCGGGTGACGCGTGGTTTGTTGTCGGTAAAAATTTAGAAGACAACGTTTTATATGTTGAACAAGGCATCGAACATGAGGCGTTGTATTCTGATGAACTATTAGCCGTCGATCTCAATTGGTTAGTAGACCGTCATCTTAATGAGCCAATTAAATGTACAGCTAAATTTCGATATCGTCAAAAGGATAGTGCCGTAACGGTTTATGTGAATGACAATGGTACGGTAAATGTTCAATTTGATGAGCCACAGCGTGCCATTACACCAGGGCAAGCTGTTGTGTTTTATGAAGGGGATGTATGTCTAGGTGGTGGGACGATAGATGAAGTTTACCACGAAAAGACAAAGTTAGAACACTTAGCCTAGCTTCCTGTAGAGGAAAGTCAGCACAATACGTGGTGACTTTTTTCTACTTATAATATGTATCAATTAAAGGAGAAAGACAGATGAGTGAATTACAAAAAGGCATAGAGTATATGCAAAATCATCAATTTGAAGAAGCAGCACAAGCTTTTAATGATTATATTGAACAAAATCCTAACGACCCAGTCGGCTTTATTAACTTTGCGAATTTATTAGTTCATTTACAAGAGTATGATTCAGCTGAGCGTTTTTATCAAAAAGCGCTTGAATTAGAAGAACAACTACCTGCAGCTCATTATGGGCTTGGAAATATGTATTATGAAAAAGAACAATATGAACAAGCAACGAAACATTTTCAAGATGCGATGAAGCAAGGATTAGATGATCAAGATATTTACTTTATGCTTGGCATGTCTTTATTAAATCAAGAGATGCCTAAATTATCTTTGCCTTACATGCAACGAGCGAGTGAATTAAGTAAAGAAGATGTTGATATTCAATTCCAGTATGGATTAACATTAGCTTATGCTAATATGATCGATGAAGCATTTGAACAAATGAATGTTGTTTTAGCCTTAGATGAAGGGCATAGTGATGCTTATTATAACAAAGGAGTTTGTTTACTTTATCAAGAAAGGCCAGAAGATGCTTTAGACCAGTTTGAAAAAGCAATTAAAATTCAACCAGACCACTTACTTGCAGGAAATGGGAAGAAACAAGTTGAACAATTATTACAGGAACGAGATTCTTAAAGGGAGAAGCTAATATGGCTGATGAATTATATGCTAAGGGACAATTAAATCACATGATCTTTCATAATCAAGAGACGCAATTTTCGATTGCGTCTGTTTCTGTTAGCGACTCAAACATTGAACTAGATGAAGAAGAGCTCGTCGTTAAGGGCCATTTTCCCCCTTTAACGCATGGAAATGACTATATATTTTATGGAACGATGCAACAACACGCGAAATTTGGAGATCAGCTTCAAGTTTTTACATATGAAAAAGAATTACCGAAAACAGAAGAAAGCTTAGTGAAGTATTTATCCAGTGATTTATTTTACGGTATTGGTAATAAAACAGCTCAAAAAATAGTCGATTTACTCGGAATTAACGCTGTTGATGATATTTTAAGGGACGAAACAAGGCTCGATCAAGTCATCGGTTTGAAGCCTGAAATGAAGAAACAATTCATTTCCGACCTACGAATGCATCAAGGGTTTGAACAAGTTACAGTTGAATTAGCTAAGTATGGAATTGGTTTACAATTAGCACATAAAATTTACGAAGAATATCACGAAAATACACTGAAACAATTAAATGATAATCCGTATCAATTTGTTTTTGATGTCGATGGATTTGGTTTCCAACGGGCAGATGAAATTGCAGAATCAATGGGAATTAAAGATAACCATCCTACTCGTGTTCAAGCTGGGGTTTTACATGTTTTAGACCAAGGGGCTTCTAATGGGCATGTATTTATTGAGAAGAAACAGATCTTTAATCAGCTCAATGCTTTATTATACCAAGGGAAAATAGTTGAGGATGAACAGTCTATAGAAGAGCATTTAGAGTTACTCGTTAAGGAAGAATTAATTGTAACAGAAGGAGTGAGAATTTACTTACCACAACTTTATTTTGCTGAGGAAGGTGTAGCTTCACAATTAACCCGTATATTAGCAACAAAACAAGATATTTCTTACGATGAAAGTGAATTGTTAAAAACGATTGGAGAAATTGAGGAACAAGAAGGGATCGCTTATGGTGAGGAGCAATATGAAGCGGTTAAAAAAGCTTTAGATGAAAAAGTTATGCTTCTAACTGGAGGGCCAGGAACAGGTAAAACAACAGTTGTTAAAGGGATTATTCATTGTTATGAAGTCTTATTTCAAAAAAATCAAAACAAACACCAATCCGATTACGTATTAGCTGCTCCAACCGGAAGGGCAGCTAAACGATTAAGTGAATCAACAGGGTTAAAAGCAAAGACAATCCATAGTTTGCTCGGTTGGTCTGGTGAAGAACATTTTGAATATCATGGTGGTAATCAATTAAAAGGAAAAGTGTTAATTGTTGATGAATGTTCGATGGTTGATATTTGGCTTTTTAATAGTCTCCTTAAAGCAGTTCCTAAAGAAATGAAAGTGATTTTTGTAGGGGATGAAGACCAATTACCTTCTGTTGGGCCAGGTCAAGTGTTAGCTGACTTATTAAAGTCTCAAGCCATCCCTGTTTGTCAGCTTAAAGAAATTTATAGGCAAAAGCATGATTCTTATATTGTAAAATTAGCGCATGATATAAAAAATGGCGAAATTCCCATGCAATCAGTTGGGAAAAAGGATGACTACAATTTTATTGAGACAAATACTGAATATGCGCTTCATACGATCGAACAAATTGTAAAAAAAGCATTAGATAAAGGTTATACGATGAAAGATATTCAAGTTCTAGCTCCCATGTATAAGACAAAAGTTGGTATTCATGATTTAAATGAAACGTTACAAAATATATTTAATCCTAAAGAAGAAAAAAAGCGAGAGTTAGAGCATTTTAAGACGTCATTTCGTACAGGAGATAAAGTCATTCAGCTAGTGAATCAACCGGAAAAAGACGTTTATAATGGTGATATCGGTGAAATTATTGCAATTAAACACGCCAAAGAAGCTAAATCGAAAAAGGATGAATTAATTATTGATTTTGAAGGTCTAGAAGTGTCGTATACAAGACAGGATTTTAATCAGATCATGTTAGCTTATGCTATTTCGATTCATAAGTCACAAGGCAGTGAGTTCCCAATAGTTATATTACCTGTTGTCAGGTCATTTAAACGAATGTTAGTAAAGAACCTAATCTATACTGCCATTACTCGTGGTAAGTCTTCTTTAATAATTTGTGGCAGTTATGATGTGTTTTTAGAAGGTTTAAAGAAACAACTGGCATACGAACGAAACACAAGCTTAGTGTCAAGAATTCAAGCTTATAACTTGTCTAACCCTAACTCAAATACAGAAAACCTTGAGCCAGATTCTGAGCTTGAGGAAAATTTTTCACCTTATGATTTTATGTAATACGTTTAAACTAATAATGTTCTTACCATTGGTATAGAACAATTGTAAGTCGGAGAGGATGTATGCAAAAAGGAAAGAGGGGTTTTGTATGAATTGCCCAAACTGCCATACATCTGATGTCGGTAAAATAGGAGCTCAACAGTTTTATTGTTGGAACTGTTTTATAGAGTTGTCCGTAGAAGGTGGTAAGATGCGCGTGCATGAAGTACAAGAGGACAAGACGGTTTCCTCTTTAGACGACCTGTTTTCTTGGAAAGTTGATTTTTCTTTTTAAAGCGATGGGAACAAACGAGAAAGCATTCAGCTGACTTGTTTAGTGGTCATACCCTATATAAGGAGATAAAGGTTGGTGAACAACTTTGAGTCGAGTCATTTCAACAGGTGTCATGGGAGCTTTTGCCTTTTATTTTATGAGAAATAGAAACAACATTCGTAAAAGCGGGATGTGGAAGCAACTTCGTAGGTCTACACGTAGATTAAGAAAAAGAATGTTTTAAGGCAATCACAACCGTTCAGCTATTCTTTGAACGGTTGTGTTACATATGTAGTTACAGTTGACATGGTTGTATGGTTTAACTATAATATTCTCAAGGTATAGCATGCATTCATTCATTAAAAATTTTAAAATATAAAATCTGTGAAGGAAAGAGTAAATGGCAGACCACTTACAGAGAGGCATTTCATTTGCTGGAAGAAATGCTAAGTGAAGGGTCATTGAAGCTAATCCAGAGAGCGGCTAACCCCCGACGTCTACACTACGTTACGGTGTGAAAGTAGATAGATTTAGATCTATAACTAGGGTGGTACCGCGGATTAGTCGTCCCTACATGAACATGTAGGGGCGGCTTTTTTTATACTTTAGGAGGTATGAAGATGAAACAATTACAATCACATGAAGTAAGACAAATGTTTTTAGATTTCTTTAAAGAAAAAGGTCACGGAATTGAGCCTAGTCGCTCTTTAGTTCCACAAGAAGACCCAACGCTATTATGGATTAATAGCGGTGTAGCTACTTTAAAAAAATATTTTGACGGTCGAATCATTCCAGAAAATCCGAGAATTGTAAATGCACAAAAATCAATTAGAACAAATGATATTGAAAATGTCGGATTTACAGCAAGACACCATACGTTTTTTGAAATGCTCGGCAACTTTTCGATTGGTGAATATTTTAAAGAAAAAGCAATCGAATGGGCATGGGAGTTTTTAACGAGTGAGAACTGGATTGGCTTTGATGAAAATAAATTGTCTGTAACGGTTCACCCTGAGGATGAAGAAGCATATGAAATCTGGCAAAACAAGGTTGGTGTACCAACTGAACGCATTATCCGTATAGAAGAGAACTTTTGGGATATCGGTGAGGGACCTAGTGGGCCTAACACTGAGATTTTCTATGACCGTGGTGAATCATATGGAAATGACCTAAATGACCCAGAGTTATATCCTGGTGGGGAGAACGAACGTTATTTAGAAATTTGGAACCTCGTGTTTTCACAATTTAACCATAACCCTGATGATACTTATACACCATTACCTAAGAAAAACATTGATACAGGTATGGGCTTAGAACGTATTGTTTCAGTAATACAAGATACAAAAACGAACTTTGAAACAGACCTATTTAAACCTATTATTAATCGCACAGAAGTAATCTCTAACATCTCCTATGGTGAAACAGTAAGGCAAGATTCCGCGTTTAAAGTGATTGCAGATCATGTCAGAACCGTTGCGTTTGCAATTGGTGATGGTGCTTTACCATCGAATGAGGGTCGAGGCTATGTATTAAGAAGGCTTCTTCGTCGGGCTATTCGTTTTGCGAAAGATTTAAATATCAATGAACCTTTTATGTATCAATTAGTTGATGAAGTAGCAGACATCATGTATGAATTTTATCCAGAAGTACATGAGAAGAAAGATTTTATTAAAGAAGTCATGAAAAAAGAAGAAAAACGATTCCATGAAACCTTACAAGAAGGGTTAACTATTTTAGAGAAGGTCATGAAAACTGAAAAAGAAAAAGGAAGTAATGTATTTCCAGGTGAAGAGGTGTTCACTCTTTATGATACATATGGCTTTCCTAAAGAATTAACAGAAGAGTATGTACAAGCAGAAGGATTTACAATCGATGAAGCTGGCTTTGAAAAAGAAATGACAAAACAACGTGAACGTGCACGTGATGCCAGACAAAAAGTTGACTCAATGCAAGTACAAGATGAAGTGTTGCAACAAATTGAAACGCCAAGCTATTTTGTTGGCTATAAACAGTTAATAAGTGAAACAACAGTAGATGTTATGATCAAAGAGCAAGAAGAAGTCTCAGAAATCCAAGCAGGTGATGAAGCTACATTAATCCTTGCTGAAACACCTTTCTATGCAGAAAGTGGAGGGCAAATTGCTGATAGGGGAATAATTGAGACTGAAACTGGTAAAGCTTCTGTGATGGATGTGCAAAAAGGACCTAATGGCCAGAACTTACACCAAGTGGACGTCATAGAAGGCTCTTTACAATTAAACCAGAGCGCAAAAGCACAAGTTAAACGTTATGAACGCCAACAAATAATTAAAAACCATACTGCGACACACTTACTACATCAGGCATTAAAGGATGTATTAGGGGACCATGTTAATCAGGCTGGTTCACATGTTGCACCAGACAGACTACGCTTTGACTTTACTCATTTCAATGCGGTTACAGATGAACAACTACAACAAATTGAAGCGATTGTGAATGATAAGGTATGGAATTCACTCCCTGTAATGGTTTCACACCATTCATTAGAAGAAGCAAAGCAAATGGGTGCAATGGCATTATTCGATGCGAAGTACGGTGAACAAGTACGCGTTGTATCAGTTGATCATTATAGTATAGAGCTATGTGGTGGTTGTCATGTTGATAACACAGCAGAAATCGGGTTATTTAAAATTACTCAAGAAACAGGGATTGGTGCTGGTACAAGAAGAATAGAAGCTTGTACTTCTCAAGGTGCTTATGAGTATTATCAAACTAGAGAACAGCTATTAAAAGAAGCAGCAACGAAATTAAAAACGAAAACAGAACAAGTCCCACAACGAATTGATGCACTGTTCCAAGAAATAAAAGATTTACAACGGGAAAACGAATCAATTTCAGCAAAGCTAGCTAACGTTGAATCAGCGAGTATATTAAATCAAGTTGAGACAGTTGAAGAGGTTAACTTATTAGCGCAAAAAGTAGATGTCAGTGATATGAACGCTTTAAGAAATATGGTAGATGAATTGAAACAGCAATTAGATTCAGGTATTATCTTGTTAGCAATGGAGAATAATGGTAAGGTACAGTTAGCATCAGGAGTTTCTAAAGATTTAGTTGAACAAGGCTTCCATGCTGGTCATGTGATTAAAGAAGCGGCAAATCGCTGTGGTGGCGGTGGTGGTGGCCGTCCAGATATGGCACAAGCTGGAGGTAAACAGCCAGAGAAGATTAATGAAGCTTTAGAGTCGGCGAAAGATTACATTAAAACTATTTTAACTTCGTAGCTTTTAAGTATATAATGAAGATAAAGTGGTATGAGGGGGATTCAAGATGACGAACGATCATACAATGAAATTTCAGTTTTCAGATGACTCGCAGGAACAATTAGTCAATGAAATTTTACACCAAGTCTATAATTCTTTAGAAGAAAAGGGGTATAATCCGATTAACCAAATTGTTGGGTACTTACTGTCGGGTGACCCTGCGTATATCCCTCGTCATAATGATGCTCGTAATTTAATCTCTCAAATAGAAAGAGATGAAATTATTGAAGAGGTTGTTAAGACATATTTAAAAACGAATAACGAATAAAGAGGATTGTTAATGAAAACATTAGGTTTAGATGTTGGTGAAAAAACAATAGGAGTGGCTGTATCAGACGCTCTACAATTTACTGCTCAAGGAATTAAAACGATTCATTGGAATGAAGATGATTATTCTACTATTCATGAGTCCTTTGAACAATTAATAAAAGAACATGAAATTAGTAAAATTGTTGTTGGCTTACCTAAAAATATGAATGGTACAATTGGTGAACGGGGTGAGGCAAGTGAAAGGTTTGCTTCATACCTTGAAAAGAAATTCTCTCTACCTGTTGTACTATGGGATGAACGTTTGACGACTATGGCTGCTGAGCGCGTATTACTTGATGCTGACATAAGTCGAAAAAAACGCAAAAAAGTTATAGATAAAATGGCGGCGATGATGATTTTGCAAAGCTATCTTGATTCTAACCGCTAAAAGGAGTGTTACTCATGCAAGAGAAAGAACGGATTATTATTCCTGATGAATCAGGTGAAGAGCATTTATTCGATGTCTTGTTTACATTTGATGTCGACCATACCGAAAAGTCTTATTTAGTTGCTGTACCGGTTGAGCAGGCTGAAGAAGAAGAAGTCGAAGTATTCGCTTTTCGATTTGAGGAAACTGAAGGTGACCCTGATGATCTCACTTTATACCAGATTGAAACTGATGAAGAGTGGGAAATGGTTGAAGAAATGTTATCTACATTTACTGAATCAGAAGAAGAATCAAACTAAAATTTTGATATAAAAAGGCGAACATTGACTAGTATAGTGTGCATATTTCGGACAACGGGTATTAGACCAGTCAGGTTTGCTAGTAGTTCGGATATTTTATTGGCTGAAGACTTTTGTCTTTAGCCTCTTTTTATATGTTATTTAGGTTATTTGTAGACAAAGATAGAAAAATATCAAATTTTATTTTATACTTTTAGTTGTATTATAGAAAGGTAATGATAGGGGGAAGAACATTGGCAGCTTCCAATGATCAAAATAAATTAATAAAAGAACGGATTAAAGAAGCAAGTATCGCTAGAAAGATTGTATTGATTGTCATTTTAGTGTCATTAATTGTATTAGGTGTAGGAGGGTATTTGGCTTATAATTATGTCAACGAAGGATTAAATCCGGTTGACCCTGATGATGATGAATTAATTGAAGTTGAAATACCAATGGGATCAAGCACAGGGGATATAGCAGATATTCTTGAAGATCATAATGTGATTAATAATGCTAATATATTTCAATTGTATGTCACGTTTAAGAACGAGTCAGGTTTTCAAGCGGGTGAATATCAATTATCAAAAAGTTTAGAGCTTGATGAAATTATCGAATCATTGAAAACAGGTGTCATCATGGTTGATCCTCTGTTTTCAATTACAATTCCTGAGGGTACTAATATTGAGCGGATCGCTGAAATAGTTGCCAGTGAAACTGCAATTGAAGAAGACGAATTTCTTGATTATATGACAGACGAAGAGTTTATTGAATCCATGATGGAGCAATTTCCTGATTTACTTAATGAAGAAATTTTAGATGAAGACGTTAGATATCCATTAGAAGGTTATCTTTACGCTATTACTTATCCATTTTTTGAAGAAGACCCTACGATTGAAGAAATCATTGAAATGATGCTAGAGCAAACGCAAAACCAAGTATATGAGTATATTGAGCAAATAGATGCAAGAGGCTTATCTATTCATGAAGCATTAACTTTAACTTCAATCATTGAGATGGAAGCAGTTGGTGAAGAGGATCGTCGTATGATTTCAGGTGTCTTTTACAATCGTTTAGATGAACCGATGCCTCTACAAACCGACCCAACGGTTTTATATGCCATGGGTGAGCATCATCAAAGAGTATTGTATGAACACTTGGAATATGAGAACCCTTATAACACATATGAAAATTCTGGATTACCACCAGGACCTATTTCAAACTTCCACGAAAATGCATTACAAGCAGCTGTGCAACCAGAATATCATGATTATCTATATTTTGTTGCCTCATATGAAGGTGATAATTATTATGCTGAGGATTATGATGAGCATCAACAAAATATTGAAGAACACAGACCACCACGTGATGAAGAGGAAGAAGACTAAAAAAATAGGGAATGCTGAAAATCATTCGCATTCCCGTCTTTTTTTGTGGTAAAATACTTTAATTGTAAAGGAAAATAATATGTCATTGCCTTTTTGGGGGTAAACAATGAATCAAACTAAACAATACATCCAATCATTATACGAGGACAAAGATTCATTAATTCAATCAATGCAACAGTATGCTGAAGAACACGGGATTCCAATTATGGAGAAAGACGGAATAGAATTTTTAAAACAATTAATTCGTATTCATAAACCGAAGTCTATTGTTGAAATAGGTGCGGCTATAGGCTATTCTGCTATACAGATGGCTAGCAGTAATTCTGAGGTTAAAGTTCATACAGTCGAACGTGACGAACAACGTTATCATGATGCCATTTATTTTATTAAACAAGCTGGGTTAGAAGCAAGAATTAACATAACACATGATAATGCGATTAATTGGCTTAATCAATTCTCTAATGATCTACACATCGATTTCGTGTTTGTAGATGCAGCTAAAGGTGAATACAAAGATTACGTAGAGAAAATCGATCCATTTTTAAAACCGGGTAGTCTTTTAGTAGTTGACAATGTGTTGTTTAAGGGGTATGTTTCAAAAGAGAAACAAGAGAACAGACGATTTGTTAAAATCGGAGATAAGATTGCTTCTTTTAATGAGTGGCTATATAAACATCCTCACTATACGACAACAATAGTTGAAACAGGGGATGGTGTAGCAATCGCTATAAAAACTAACGAAGAATGAACATGACCTTAGAAGGGAGTACTCATAAAATTGAACGACAAGCCGATTGTAATTGGTGTTGCAGGTGGTACAGGCTCTGGTAAAACAACCGTGACGCGTACAATCTGTGATCAGTTTGAAAATACATCTATACTTATGCTAGAACAAGATTCATATTACAAAGATCAGTCTCATATACCATATGAAGAGCGTTTGAATACAAATTATGACCACCCTTTAGCTTTTGACAATGACTTGTTATTAGAACAAATCGACCTTTTGAGAAAACGTCAATCAGTTGAAAAACCAGTCTATAATTACGAGCTTCATACACGTTCTAATGAAACAATTACAATTGAACCACAAGAAGTTATAATTTTAGAAGGAATTTTAGTATTAGAAGACGAAAGATTACGTAATATGATGGATATAAAAGTTTTTGTTGATACTGATGCTGATATCCGAATCATAAGAAGAATGATGAGAGATATTAAAGAGCGCGGAAGAACGCTTGAATCAGTTATGGATCAATATATTAACGTAGTTAGACCCATGCACCTACAATTTGTGGAACCGGCAAAACGGTATGCAGATATCATTATTCCAGAAGGTGGACAAAACCACGTAGCAATAGATTTACTATCAACTAAAATAAAAAGCATTATTGATCAAAAACAAATATAAATTATACATCATAACTAATAGTAATGGAAACAGAGAAATGAAATAAAGGAGTGTTAAGTCATGGCAGAAGAAAAAAGCTATTATATGACTGAAGAGGGGAAGCAAAAAATCGAAGAGGAATTGGAAGAGCTAAAAACCGTTAGACGACCAGAAGTGGTAGAACGTATAAAGGTAGCTCGAGGGTTTGGAGATCTTTCTGAGAACTCTGAGTATGATGCGGCTAAAGATGAACAGGCATTTGTAGAATCACGCATATCACAACTAGAGAATATGATTCGCTATGCTGTCATCATAGAAAATGATGAAGAAAATACCGAAGTTGTCCAATTAGGAAAGACAGTAGTATTTGAAGAATTACCAGATGGTGATGAAGAAGAGTATCAGATCGTAGGTAGTGCAGAAGCAGATCCATTTGAAGGTAGAATATCCAATGACTCACCGATGGCTCAAAGTTTAATTGGTAAAGTGATTGGTGATCAAGTGATGGTTCAAACACCAGGTGGCGAATTTGAAGTGAAAATTAAAGAAGTAAAATAATCATCTTATAGTCCTACACAAAAGCTGTGTAGGACTATTTAGAAGCTTCTAAGAGTATATTGTTTGCATTTAAGATTTGTACTTGAGTTTGTCGTGGTAGGATGGTCGAAGGTCGCACATTAGTTTGAATAAATCTGAGTCTTGAGATAAAATCTTCAGTTTGTAAAAATCCTAACTAATACAAATTTGATGGGTGCTATAATGAGCTACTTCGCTTTTAGACTATTTAAACTAAGAAACAAAACCAGTTTATTCTCAAATGTTATGTTTGTTTCTGGCACATTCAATGTCTAAAGAAGGATTTGGTCTTTTAGGGGGGAATCACTTATGGAAAACGAAAATTCAGCATATAGTCGTTCTGAGCGTTTCGAGAAACGCCGTAAAAACACAAAAACGATGAATTATCTTATTTGGATTGTCATTATTCTGATTATTATTTTGATCAGTTTTTGGGTCTTTGGAGGAGATGACGATTTAGATGAAAATGAAGAAAATGAACAAACAGAAGAGCAAACTGATGAAGAAGTAGAAGAATCAGAACAAGAGGAAAACGAAGCCGGTGAAGATAATAGTAACTCTGAGCAAGAAGGCTCAGATGAAAATCGTGATGAAACAACAGAAGAGAATACTAATCAAGAAGAGGCTGAAGAAGAAGTAGTGTATGACTCAGATGAAGACAATGTCAGTCGCGTATTCGAGCGAAATTGGGATCCAATTGGAACAGAGCAAGATGAACCTCACACGACAGAGTATAGTGAGGGAACACAAGATCGTTTGGAAATGGAACAAGCAATCATTTATGCAACAGGTTTATCTGAGGATAACATCGTCTTCTGGCGTTTAGAAAGTCATGGTATTCCCAATCATGTCATTGGTACTGTAACCAACTCACAACAAGATGAGATTTACCGAGTTTATTTAGATTGGATTGAAAACGAAGGCTGGCAACCTCAAAAAGTAGAAGAATTATATGAAAATGACCGTCATCCTGAATACAACACTGAAGAAAATGAAGAAGAATAAAAGTGAAAGAAGGGTATACAACGATGAGATACGGAATTATTGGAGCAATGCAAGAAGAACTAGATTGGCTAAAATCACAAATAGAAATTAACGAAGAGGTTGTTGTCGCTAACTGTAAGTTTTATATCGGGAGTTACGGTGTTCATGAAGTTGTATTACTCCAATCTGGAATAGGAAAAGTTAATGCAGCCATGTCGACAACAATTTTACACGAAAGATTCTCACCTGATTATGTTATAAATACAGGTTCTTCAGGAGGAGTCGAGCCTAGTTTAAATGTTGGAGATATAGTCATTGGCAAAGAAACGATCCACCATGACGCTGATGCAACAGGATTTGGTTATAAATATGGACAAATCCCGCAAATGCCAGAAACTTTTTCATCAAATAACGAGTTAATCGAAAAAGCATTACAAGTAAAAAATGTTTTGCCAGATAATCTTCAAGTAACAGAAGGGTTGATTGGAACTGGTGATTCATTTATGTCCGACTTAGAGCACGTCAATGCTGTGAAGGAACAATTGCCTAATGTTAAAGCTTTAGAAATGGAAGCTGCCTCAATCGCACAAGTCTGTTATCAATACGATACACCTTGTTTAATTATACGCTCCTTATCTGATATTGCAGGAAAAGAATCAAACATTTCATTTAAAGAGTACTTAGACGAGGCTGCTAAGAATAGTGCATCATTTATTTTAGAAATGTTAAAGTAACTGTAACGTAATAAAACACAGCTAGCTATAAATCAGTTAGCTGTGTTTTTAGGTTGGTTTAATATATTTAATTTTAAAAAGCATTGAATGTGCTCCTACCAATAGTGAGAATACCAATAATAACCGCCAAATATAAGCAGTAATAGTAATGTAACGATCAAAAGCGCATAGCCAAATCCAGAATGACCATAACCAAAATTATAAGGCGGGTGAGGTGGGTAAATTGGTTGACCATAATAATACATAACTTCCCACTCCTTTTGACTGTTCTTATAGATAAATTATGACAGTTCTTAAGAATTGGGAAGGTTGTTGGCCTAGTTAGGGCGTTCTCTCTCTTGCTTTTTTCTCTCCTCTTCGCGATAAAAGGCATGAAACATCTTCATTAAGGCCCTTTTTTCTATTCTAGAAACATAACTACGAGAAATTTTTAATGATTTAGCAATTTCTCGTTGTGTATATTCCTCTTGATTGCCTAATCCATAACGTTTTGTAATCACTTCTTTTTCTCTGTCATCTAGTAAATGTATATACTGAAAAATTTGTTCGATTTCGATTGCTGTTTGAATTTTTTCTGTTAGATCGGGTTGGTCTGACTTCAATACATCAATCAAACTAATCTCATTCCCCTCTTTATCGTGCCCTATTGGATCTTGTAAAGATACGTCTTTATTGCTTTTTTTAGACGATCTTAAAAACATTAAGATTTCGTTGTCTATACACCGTGCGACATATGTAGCAAGCTTGGTACCTTTATTTAGTGAAAAGCTTTCAACACCTTTAATTAGGCCGATTGTACCAATGGAAATGAGATCTTCTTGATCCTCTTTATTTTGTTCGTATTTTTTGGCGATATGAGCGACTAGCCTTAAATTGTGTTCGATTAGTTTATTACGAGCGTTGGTATCACCTTCTTGCCACTTCTTTAAGTAATACTTTTCTTCATCTGGTGATAATGGTTGGGGAAATGCATTGCCTTTGACGTAAGCAATTAATAAATAAGGGTTTTGAAAAAGGAGAGCGAGCAACTTTAAGAAACTAAACATGTCATCAACTCCAAATCGTGATGGGTAGTTGCCTATACTTTAATTGTATGGTTGATGAGCATAATTGTGCGTGTACACATAAACTTTTTAATTTGTATACTTATGTACTATGAATTAAAGTAGGGGAGTTTATGTTATGATGCATATGCACGCAACTCCTTTTGTTTATGTGGCATAAAACAAGGATAACAAATCAGGAGCTTGCGTGCTTTTTTGTCTTTCTTCCTTTAGGAGAGGGTTTCCACTAGCCGTTTCTAGCATTCGAGGCATCGCGTGAGGCGGCGACTCCTGCGGGAACAGCGCGAGCCGAAGATCCACTTTGGCAAATGCTTTTCTTGCCAAAGTTAGCTGAGGCCGTGCCCCGGCAAAGAAAACACTGCGACAAATGACCGTAGGGAAGTTTGAGCAGATGTTGCACTTGTGCCCTGCGGGTGAAAGCGTCCGCCGGTAAGCGATGCCTCGAATGCCTCCACCCAAACTTGTCAGAATTTTATCCAAACCCCAACATATATATTAGAGCCCAAAGAAAAACCTCGGATTAAGGTAGTTACTAGCCTTAATCCGAGGTGGAATGATTATTTTCTTTCATTACTTAAATGATCACGTTTTGTTTTTTGCCACAATTCCACACCAGAGTTGTATGCGGCTCTAGAAATCATGTGTCCACTGATTGGAGCTGTAATTAAAACAAATACAATACCTAAAAGAAGTTTTCCACTTACAATTCCTTGATCAAATAACAGGTATAAGAAAGCACCTAATAAAACACCAGCTACACCAAGAGTTGCGGCTTTAGTTGCAGCATGAAGTCTTGAATATACATCAGGGAATCGTAAAATGCCTAATGAACCAGAAAGGGTAAAGAACGTACCTATTAATAACAACAAACTAATGATTATGTCGATCAATGATAACACCCTTTTCTAAGAATTTCGCTATGGCGATTGTACCGATGAATAAAAGGATACCGATTAATAATACGACATCATTTAATCGATCAGTCCCTAAATTAATCGCTTGTAGACCAACTAAGGCCATCATATTAATTCCAATTGCATCTAAAGCAACTGCACGGTCAGGGTTTGTAGGACCAATTATGGTTCTAATTAATAAAATGAAGATGGAGATTGTGACACCAATGAAACTAATCCATAGAACAACCTCTAACATCTGTGCTCCGAATTCATTTAACATTTAGCGTGTCACCTCCATAATTGCTTTTTCAAAGGTTTCTTTAATCTCAGTAATGGATGCTTCAACATCAGGTAAGTCCATTGCATGGATATAAATTTTAGAGTTATCATCTGCAACAGCCACAGACAAGGTACCTGGAGTTAATGAGATTAAATTACCTAACAAAGCAATTTCCCAGCTGCTTTTCAATTCGATTGGTAAAGCAAAAATACCTGGTTCGATATCTAATTTCGGTTTATAAGCAAGTGCAACAATACTCACACTAGACAAAATTAATTCACGTAAGAAAATCATGTTAAGTTTAGCGATTCTATACAAACGAATAACATAGAAAATATCAGGTACGAATCTTCTTAAGAAGAATAGTAGTCCCATACCGATAAATAATCCAATAAAGAACGACAGGACTGTATAAGATTCACTTAAGAACATCCACATAATTGCAATTAAAACGTTAAAAATAATCTGTATGGCCATAATCACATTACTCCTTTAACACAGAACTAATGTAATCTGTTCTGTCTACTAACATATTTGCAATTGTTTCAACATGAGGGTATACGGCCTCTGCACCAACTCCTAAGAATATAGAAATACTAACTAATATTACACCAGGAATGGTTAAGTTTCGGACTCGTTTACGATCATCAGAAATATTCTCCATCAATTCTCCCCAGAATCCTCGGATGAAAATGCGCATCATTGAGAATAAGATTAGTAAGCTTGAGATTAGGGCGACGATGACAAGTAAAAATTCCTCTTGTGCTAGACCGCTACGAAGCAGTAGAATCTTGCCAATAAATCCACTAAATGGTGGTACACCCGCTAATATTAATGAAGCTATGAAGAATAACCAACCTAGTAATGGGAACTTCTGAATGACACCGCTCATCTGTCTTAAGTCTTTTGTTCCTGCTGCTACTATTAAGGCTCCAATTAAGAAGAATAATGCCCCTTTAATTACCATGTCATGCATTAAGTAATAGACAGAACCAGCAATTGCTTCTTCAGAATAAAGACCAATACCCATTAACATAAACCCAACTGCAGGGATAATGTTATACGTTATGATTAATTTGACATTGTTGGTCGATAATGCACCAATCACACCGAATAACATGGTAAACATAGCTAGGTAAATGAATATCTGGTGTGTAACGCCTGTATCATGTACGAATATAAGCGTAAACACACGTAAGATTGAATAAACACCCACTTTAGTTAATAATGCACCAAATAGTGCTGAAACAACAGCATTTGGTACGACATATGAGTTTGGTAACCAATAGTAAAGTGGGAAAATAGCTGCCTTAACAGCGAATACAAAGAATAAGACTATGGCTAAAGTTGATAAAATACCTTGTTGTTCTACAAATTCGACACGTTCTGCTAATTGTGCAAAGTTTACTGTACCTGTAACAGCATAAATAAAGGCAATTGATACAACAAACAGCATAGAAGAGAACAAGTTAAATAGAACATATTTCATAGATTCTCTTAACTGTATTTTTCCATTTCCAAGCACAATTAATCCATATGAAGCTATTAATAATACTTCAAAGAATACGAATAAGTTGAACAAATCACCTGTCATAAACGCACCAGCAACACCAGAGATCAGCAAGAAGTAAAAAGCATAGAAATAAAAGCTTTCTTGCTGTTTATCCAGTGCAGAAGGAGCATAGAAGACAGCTGCAGTACTAACGATATATGTCGTTAGCACTAATAGCATAGATAGCCCATCACCAACAATTGAGATTCCAAATGGTGCATCCCAGCCACCTGACTGTACAACAATCGTACCATTCATAAACACATGCCACGTTAATGCAGCTGTCATAATAGTTAAGAGGACAGAAGTAATCTGAGCAAACCTACGAGATATATTTAATTTTTTAGGAAAGAACGCAGCGACAACACTTGCAATTAGTGGTAGGACAATAGGTAAAAATATTAAATTATTCATGATCACTACCTCGCAATTCTTCCATATTGTCTGTCTCATTTACCGTATAAGTACGATATGCTAAGACTAATAAGAAACTAGTTACACCAAAGGCAATAACAATAGCTGTTAGTACTAATGCCTGTGGTAATGGGTCAGTATATTCCGTAACACCATCAACAACTAATGGAGGCGCACCTCGCTTTAGTTGAGCCATGGTTAGGAAGTATAAGTGTGCCCCATGTGAGACTAATACTGTACCCACTACAATTCTAAGTAATTGCTTTTGTAACAAGTTATATATGCCAGCACCGAATAAAATCGATGCTAGGCCGGTCATAATAATCTCCATTTATTTCGCCCCCTTATCTCGGCGAAGTTTAATCATCGCTATAATCGCTAAAGCTGCACCGAATAACACAGCTACTTCAAATAAAGTATCGATTCCACGGAAGTCAACTAGAATAACGTTAACCATGTTATATCCACCAGCTAATGGATCAGCATTTTCAATGAAATACTCAGAAATAGAATCGAATGCTCTGCTGTTATATGCACTAACACCAATCACCATCAATAGTAAGCCAAAACCGACTGAAATGATAATATTGATTCCTTTTGTAAATAAAGGAGTTGTCGATTTCTTTAAGTTTGGTAAGTGATAGAAACAAAGCATAAATAGTACTACAGTAACTGTTTCAACGATTAACTGTGTCAACGCTAAGTCAGGCGCACGATAAAACACGAACAGAATGGCCAAACCATACCCAACAACACCGACTATTAGAATTACAGCAATTCGGTTGTGTACAAAAATTGTTGCTATAGCAGCAATAGCCATAATTGTAGCTACGATTAATTCTTGTGTCGTGATCGGAGCAACATCTGTTACTTCAAAATTTATACCATTTGTCTTTAGTAATACACCTAAAGTAATAGCAAATATTGCTGTTAACAATAGGACCATATAAAACCTTAACGAGCCTGTCATATAAGATGTTGTGATTTTATTTGAAACCTTCTCAATCATCTCTATAAGCCAATCATATACGCGATTGAAACTTAATCGACCAGGCAAGACAGAATAAATGCCTTCCCATTTGCTTTTCGTTAAGTATAATAAAATTCCTAATACAACAACCGCAATAGACATATAGAATGCTGGGACTAATCCATGCCAGAAATATATGTCTTGATTGTTTTCAGCACCAAATACTGCATCAGCAGCATGAGTGATTAATGATTGGTTAAACACTTCAGGGAATAAACCAATTGTAATGACACCAAGAACTAAAATGAATGGTGGTAATAACATCATCTTTGGTGCTTCATGTGGCTTCTGTGGTAGTTCTTCTTCTTTATATTTACCTGTAAATGTACCAAAGAATAAGTACATTGAGTAAATAAATGTAAAGATACTACCAACAACAGCTAATATTGGAAGAGCAACCACAAATGCTTCTAAAAATGGACTTGTCGCACTATTAACTAATGTTGCATCAAAGAACATTTCTTTACTATAGAAACCGTTTAAGAATGGTAGTGGAACACCGGCCATTGAGAATGTACCAAAGATCATTAAAGTAAATGAGATTGGCATGAAAGTCATAAGGCCACCGAGTTTACGAATGTCCCTTGTACCTGTTTCATGGTCAACGATTCCTGCAACCATAAATAAGCTACCTTTAAAGGTGGCATGGTTTAAAATGTGAAAGACTGCGGCAAATAAAGCAACATCTGTTCCAAACCCTAACATAGCCATAATCATACCTAGTTGGCTAATTGTAGAATAAGCTAAAATACCTTTTAAGTCTGTTTGTCTTACAGCCATGTAAGAACCCCATACTAATGTCACGATACCAAATAAACTTAATATGAAGAAAAAGTTCGGATCACCAGCAAAAATCGGTGAGAAACGAGCCATTAGGTAAATACCCGCTTTAACCATTGTTGCTGAGTGTAGGTAAGCACTAACTGGTGTAGGTGCTTCCATTGCATCTGGTAACCAAATATGAAACGGGAATTGAGCTGATTTCGTGAAAGCACCAAGTAATAAGAATGTTAATATGAATGGGAAATAATGGCTATCTACAATAACATCCGCTTGTCCAACCATTTCACGAATACTTGTTGTTCCTGTCACAATAGTTAAAAGTAATATACCAGCAAGTAAGCTAAAACCACCCAAAATGGTGATTAACATTGATTTTAAAGCCCCGTACCGTGAACGTTCACGGTAATGCCAATAACCAATTAATAAAAATGAAGAAATTGATGTGAACTCCCAAAACGCATATAACGCAAATACGTTATCTGAAAGAACAACACCTAACATAGCGGTCATGAAAATATAAAGATATGTGTAAAAATGGCCTAATTGCTCTTTATGATTTAAATAGTAAATGGAATATAGAACAACTAATGTACCAATACCGCTAATAAGTAATGCGAAAAGTAAGCTTAACCCATCTAGATAAAACGACAGTGAGATATCAAGCGATGGAATCCAATTTACTGATTGCATGTGTGGTTCAAAATTAGGACCCACGTGTAGCAAAAAGTAAAGGAATATAGCAAACGGTACAGGTAGAATAAGCCAACCTGTATGTACTTTTTCCTTCCATCGACTTAAGAAAGGGATAAGTACCGCAAATATTAATGGGGCAAAAACTGCATAGATCATACCTGTTTCATCCTTTCGAAAAATCTAAGCCGCAATAAATACAGTAACATTATAACGATAATTTAGCTCTTTTGAAAAGAAAAACTCTGTGAACATTGAGCAAAAAAAAGAGACACTCAAGCTGAGTGCCAAATCATTATATATAGGAAGAAACTCTTGTCAAGATGACTCTTTTAGTTGGTCAATTAAATTTCTTTTTTTTAATTCTTTTTTTATGAGGTGGATGAAGTCATGATTTAAATCCAACTTTTTAGCTTTATAATAAGAATCAATTAGCAATTGGTCAGATAAGGTTTCCATAATAGATCGGCCGTATTGGCTCGCACCTCCTATGCGTTCGCTTTCGATTGATTACATAATACCACTCATTTTATCTAGCCTCAAATCCACAAAGTTGTGTGTAAGTTGTGAATAAAGTGTTGATATATGTTGAATAAAAGGATGTATAAGTTGTTATATCGCTGTGGATATTGTGTATAAAGTTATCCACAAGCAAGAAAAATGAAAGTATTTGTCGAACGAAACTGAAGTTCTTTTGGTATATTTACACTTCTCGACACATACTTATAAAATTTGTAAAACTTTAATATGATCCTAAATGACTTTGAAAGGTGACGAGTTTTTGTATATGATGTAAAATTAGTGAGAGTAAAGAAGTTAGAGGTGAAGTCGTTGTTAAATAAGTTTTTACCAAATGAGCACGTTCAAACAGTTCAAGAAATAACTCCTAAACAGTTAAAGGACAAAGGTATTAAAGGTGTTATTACGGATTTAGATAACACGTTAGTAGCATGGGATCAGCCTCAGGCTACTCCTGAAATTAAACAATGGTTTCAAAGTTTAGAAGATGAAGGCATTCAAGTGACGATTATGTCAAATAATAGTGAAGAACGAGTTTCTAAATTTAGTGAACCGCTAGACATATCGTTTATATCTAAAGCTAGAAAACCTTTAACACGAGCCTTTCAGAAAGCTAAGTCGGAATTAAGATTAAATGAAGATGAAGTTGTTGTTGTCGGCGATCAATTGTTAACTGATGTATTAGGAGGGAACCGCTCAGGGTTTCATACTGTATTAGTTGTACCAGTAGTAGAAACAGATGGGTTCTTTACCCGGTTTAATCGAATGATTGAAAGAAGAATATTTAATTATTTTAGGAAAAAAGGAAAGCTACATTGGGAGGAATAGCATGGAACAAATTAATTGCCAAGGTTGTGGGGTTTTAATTCAAACACATAGTGAAAGTGAAATAGGGTATGCCCCTCCTTCCGCATTAGAAAGAGAAGATGTCATTTGTAAGCGTTGTTTTCGTTTGAAAAATTACAATGAAGTACAAGATGTCGATTTAACAGAAGATGACTTTTTAAGTATGTTACATGAGATCGGTGATAAAGACGGGTTAGTTGTCAATATTGTTGATTTATTTGATGTACATGGCAGTTTTGTAAGAGGCTTAAATCGTCTAGTAGGAAATAATGAAGTTGTAATAGTAGGCAACAAGGTTGACCTATTACCGCAATCGATCAATTTAAATAAAGTGAAAAATTGGTTGAAGCGTGTGGCTAAAGAGTTTGGTCTGAAAGTAAAAGATGTCTATCTTGTTAGCTCAGTTAAGGGAACTAATATGGAAGAAACGGCTTTTGAACTTGAGCGTTTGAGAAAGGGTAAGGATGTTTTTGTTGTAGGATGTACGAATGTCGGAAAATCAACATTTATTAACTTTTTAATCAACCGTTCAATCGAACAAGAACAAGTGATTACTACGTCTTATTTTCCAGGGACTACGTTAGGGTTTATTGATATCCCATTAGATGATGAGTCATCAATGATTGATACACCAGGAATTATTAATGATCATCAAATGGCACATTATTTGTCTAAAAAAGACTTAAAAACAGTTACCCCTAAAAAAGAAGTTAAGCCTAAAGTTTTTCAATTAGAAAAAGACCAGACCTTGTTTATGGGAGGTCTTGCAAGGTTAGACATTGATAAAGTGGATTATCAAAAAGGGTTTATTTGTTACTTTTCAAATGATATTAATATTCACCGAACTAAAACTGACAAAGCGGACTTGTTGTATGATCAACACTTAGGTGAGCTCTTATCACCACCAACAGATGAAACAATTGAAACGATTTCTGAACTAGAAGGACAAACTTTTCAATTAGACAGTCATCAAAAGCAAGATATTGTATTTTCAGGACTAGGATGGATCACAGTTCCGAAAGGGCAAACGACAGTTACAGCTTATGCACCAAAAGGGGTTAGAGTATTAGTGCGTGATGCTATTATTTAAAGGGGAAAAGTTATGTATCAATTAGGATTAATTGGAAATCCGGTCAGTCATTCTAAATCACCTGATCTTCATCATAACTTTTTAAATCGTGCAGGACTTAAAGGGTCTTATGAGTTGGTCCATGTTGAAGAAGATGAGTTACAAGAAAAAGTAGAAGAGTTAGTCAATCAAGGTTTTTCAGGTTTTAATGTTACGGTACCCTACAAGGAAAAGGTGCTAAATTTATTAGACAGCCTTGAGGAGTCGGCAGAACTAATGGGTTCTGTTAATACCGTAAAAATAGAAAATGGCAAATTAGTCGGTTATAATACTGATGGGAAAGGTTATGTACGTTCGTTAATAGAAAGCTACCCTGACTTTCTTAATCAGTCTAAACACAAGCGTGTCTTACTAATCGGGGCAGGTGGAGCAGCGAAAGGTATCGCTCATCAATTAAATCAATACTTATTCCATGACTTAATGGTTACTAACAGAAGCTATGATAAGGCAGAAGCTTTATCTCATAATTTTGCTCAATTTAGACCGATGTTACTTGAAGATATAAGTGTGATGAAAGGACAATTTGATTTAATCATAAATACAACAACGGTAGGGATGTATCCAAGTGAAAGTGAACAAATTATTTCACTAGAAGGAGTAGGCCCAAGCTGTATTGTTAGTGATATTGTTTATAAGCCTAAGTGGACAGCATTATTAAAAGATGCTAAATATAGAGGCTGCCAATTACTTTTTGGTGAATCTATGTTATATTATCAAGCGTTGAATTCGTTTGAAATTTGGACAAACCGTCAACTTAATTTTAATCTTATGAACTAGGAGGAACTTCTTTTGTTAACTGGTAAACAAAAACGTTATTTAAGGAAAGAAGCACATCATTTAAATCCAATTTTTCAAGTTGGTAAAAGTGGAATTAACAAAAACATGCTCGATCAACTTGATGAAACACTTGAAAAAAGAGAGTTAATTAAGGTAAGTGTTTTACAAAATAATTTTGAAGATAAAAATGACTTAGCAGAACAAATAGCTAAAGGAACAGATGCTTATATTGTTCAAATTATTGGTAATATAATTGTTTTATACCGCGAGTCATTAGAAGATAAACAAATTGACTTGCCGTAGAGGATGATCATATGAAAAAAATCGGTTTGTTTGGAGGAACCTTTGATCCACCTCATATCGGGCATTTGTCAATTTGCCATACGGTTTTAGATAATTTAAAGTTAGATGAAATATGGTTAATTCCGACTTATCAGCCACCTCATAAAAAAGGAGCAAATGAAACGTTTACTCATCGCTTAAACATGTTAAAACGGTTAACCAATGCAAATCAAATTAAAGTTTCGACGATCGAGAGTGAACGAAAAGGCTTATCTTATACTATTGACACCGTTAGACTGTTGAAAGAACAGTTTCCACAAGATGAATTTTATTTTATTATTGGTGGTGATATGGTGGACTTTTTACCTAAGTGGTACGCCATTAATGAATTGAAAAAAATCATACAATTTGTAGGGGTTGCTCGAGCAGGCTCTCACTTTAGTGATGAATCGGTCATCAAAGTGGAAATGGAAGAAGTTAATATTTCTTCTACCCATATTCGAAATCAAATTAAAGCGGGAGAAAAACCTCAAGGGCTACCAACGCGTGTTTTTAAGTATATAAAGGAGCATGACTTATATGCAAATTGATTTTGCTTTACTAAAATCTAAAGAAGTTCTCCCAACCAAGCGGTATGAACATGTTGAAAGAGTAACCCATACAGCGTTAGATTTGGCTAAAAACTTTCAGGCTAATGAACATGGTGTTGGCTTAGCCGCTGCTTTACATGATTATGCTAAACATATGGACCGAGGGCTTTTAAAACATTGGATTGAGTCATCGGTCGATTTGCCAAAGGATTTATTAAATTACCATCATGAGCTATGGCACGGCCCTGTTGGAGCTAAGATGGTGGAGAAATGGTTTAGGTTAGAGCAACCTGATATATTAAATGCAATCCGGTGGCATACTACTGGAAGAGCAAATATGGGGCTAGTTGAAAAGATTGTGTTTTTAGCAGATTATATCGAGCCTAATCGACAATTTGAAGCTGTTTATGAAGCGCGTGAATTAGCTCAAACCGATCTAAACCGCGCTTGCCATTATGCTCTAAAACAGTCTATTTTATTTTTAATGGAAAAGAGACAGCCAATCTACCCAGATACATTTCATGCATATAATGAATTAACAAATGTTTTAAAAAATAATGGAGGTAACTAGTACATGAATAGTCTTGAATTATTACAACTTACTGCAAAAGCTTGTGATGATAAACGTGCAGAAGAATTAGTTGCTTTAGATATGAAAGAACTTTCTTTAATAGCTGATTATTTTCTGATTTGCCATGGTTCAAATGAGCGTCAAGTAGATGCCATTAGTAAAGGAATCAAAGAAGCTGTAGAGGAAAAAGGTGTTGAAGTGAAAAAGATTGAAGGTAAAGAGGGGGCGCGATGGGTTTTAGTAGATTTAGATGACGTCGTTGTACACATCTTCCATAAAGAGGAAAGAAGTTATTACAACTTAGAGAAGCTTTGGGGCGATGCTGAAAAAGTCTCATTATCAGTATAGGATTACGTATGTATACGCGAATGGCTCAAGTCTACGATCAACTGATGCAAGACGCTCCTTATGAAAAGTGGGTTGATTTTACTATAAGTGCTTTAAATCAATTTGGAAATGATCGAAGTCTAAACGTATTAGACGTAGGGTGTGGGACAGGTGAAATATCCGTTAGATTAGCACAAAGCGGCTTAAAGGTAACGGCTTTCGATCAATCTCAAGATATGATTGACCTTGCAGCGGTAAAGGCAAAAAAGGCGGATCAAAATATCCATTTCTTTCAAAGTGATGCGAGAGCGTTTACTGTTAATGATTATTATGATGTTGTCGTGAGTTATTGTGATGTATTAAATTATTTGACTGAAGAGAATGAACTTATTGACGTGTTTACTCACATTTACAATAGCTTATTGGATGATGGTTTATTTGTTTTTGATGTGCACAGTCAACATTATCTAAACTTCTTAGCTGAATCTGAAATTTTCTCAGAAGTTAGAGATGAAATTACTTATATATGGTTTTGTGAACAAACTGAACGTGCTTTTGAAGTGGAACATGACTTAACCTTTTTTGTTCAAGATGAAAATCTACAATACACTCGCTTTGACGAACGACATAAACAACGTGCTTTTACAGTTGATGTTTATAACGATTTACTGAAGAGTGCGGGTTTTACGAATATTTTAATAACAGAAGACTTTACCTTTCAACCTTACACCGAAGAATCTGACCGATTGTTTTTTATATGTAAAAAGACATGACTATATGTAAAAAAGCAACCAAGTGTGAACATGTCCTCACCTTTTTGGTTGCTTTTTTGACTATTTTTATTAAAATATTAATTAGAATTAATTTTTTGTCTTTAACTCGTTAACCAATTCATCTGCATGGTTTTGCTCATTGTAAAACTTCTCATGAGTTTTTTTAAAAACTTCATTAAAACCATCGGGTACACATAATTCTAATGCTTTCATACCCTCTCCGGTGATACCACCTTTAACCATAACTTTTTCTTTTAATGAATTTAAATCATAAATTCCTTCTTCGAGTAACTTACCATATCCAATCATCATAGTTTCAACTAACTGTGTTGCCGTCTTTTCATCCACTCCTGTCTGTTCTTGTGCACCTTTAATTAAAGTTTGTAATAAATAACTAATAAATGCAGGGCCACAAGATACTAAATCTGATGAAACACGAACGTATTGTTCATCCACTTCAACAGGATCTGAGAATAGTTTACACGTTTGTGTTAACATTTGCTTCATCTCTTCAGTTATAGAAGAGCTAAAAGTCAGTAACGTGGTTCCATGAAGTACTCGATTCGTTATACTTGGAATCATTCTGGCGGTTTGACAACCTAGTAATTGCTGTAAGTGATCTACTGAGATTGAACTAGTGATTGAAATGACTAACTGTTTATCATTTAATTGTCCATTTAAACGGTGGGCAATTGAGATAATTTCTTTTGGCTTTGTACATAAAAATATGACATCACAAGTCTCAGCCATCGCATCAACTGTTTGAAGAACGTGTAATCCAGGGTGATCTTCTTTAAGTTGATAAGCTTTTAAAAAAGTACGGTTATTGACATAAATATTACGATCATCTACTGCATTACTTTCAATTAATGCGTTCAAAATGACTGTACCCATATTTCCTGTTCCGATAATTCCCCAATTCATATGGATCCTCCTTTAAAACGAACTTACCCTCATTTATATGAAAGAAGGTCGAAAACATGTTAATTCCAAAAAAGTGGATTATAGTTGTTATTATCATTTTTATGATAGTGATGGTTGTTATATTACAATCGAATCAACAAGATAAAGTGACTGATTATTTGAACGGTATAGAATCAGAAGCGTTAATGGAACCAGATCAAAATTTAGAAATGTTGGAATTCGAATTAGAAGAGGAAGAAGAAGTGGTGTGGGCTGTTGATGTAAAAGGTGAAGTGAAAGAAACAGGTGTGATTAGTGTCGAAGCTGGTAAGCGCGTAGTTGATGTTATTGAATTAGCTGGAGGATTTACTGAAGATGCTGATACAAATCATGTTAATTTAGCAGAATTAGTTTATGACGAAATGGTTATATATGTACCAAATCTGAAAGAGGGTGAAAGTGTGCCTCATTCCAATTTAGAAGCTAATAATCAAATAAGAGTTAATAGCGCAACGATTGATGAGTTAACATCATTACCTGGTATTGGGGAACAAAGAGCGAAAACGATTATAGATTACCGTGAAGAACATGGCCCTTTCTCAAATGTAGAGGATTTATTGAATATAAGTGGTATTGGTGAGAAGACTTTAGAGAATTTTAAAGATGATGTTGTTATTCCTTAAATCAATTATTTACGTTTTAGCAATCGTTATATAAAATGAATAATAATAAAGGGGGAATTAATTATGGAACGAATATCTTGGGATCAATACTTTATTTCACAAAGCCAGTTGCTTGCACTTAGAAGTACGTGCGAAAGGTTAGCTGTTGGTGCAACTATTGTTAGGGATAAACGTGTCATTGCTGGTGGTTATAATGGTAGCCCCTCAGGTAGTGTTCATTGTATCGATGATGGGTGTAAGGTAGTTGACGGGCACTGTGTTCGTACCATTCACGCGGAAGTTAATGCGATTTTACAGTGTGCGAAATTTGGTGTGGCTACTGAGGGTGCAGAGATGTATGTGACTCACTTCCCTTGTCTTAACTGCTGTAAGACGATCATCCAAAGTGGCATTAAGAAAATTTATTATGCTAATGATTATAAAAATAGTCCGTATGCGATAGAATTGCTACAAGAAGCAGGTGTTCAATTCGAAAGGGTAGAAATTGATTATCTACATATCGATACAAACACGAAGGAAAAACTATATTTTATTACATCATTAATTGAAAAGTTAGAAGCAAATGGAGCAGATGAAGAAGAATTAAGAGAACTTAGAATTAAAGCTAATCAATTATTTACGTTTGCTGACTAAGAACATGCGTGGAAAACTATATATACTCGTTTTCTTTTACCTCATAGGATATTTGCCAACAGAAATAAGCTTAGTGTTATTTGGAGTGCTACTATACCTTTTCTCTAACATTTTAAAATACAGTCGATTGCTGTTGGCATTTTCTTTCCTGTTCTTCTTAATCTCTTCCTTTCATTCTCCAAAAACTGATGAACTTCTAACTATTGAACATAATGAACCATATGAAGGAGAGATAACCGTTGTCTCTGACCTTCAAAAAACATCATATTACAACCAATACGTATTCGAATTAAATAATAACAAGCGAATTCAAGCTCGCTTTACTCAAGAATTCCCTTTAGATTATGGTGCTGTATGTCATTTCAATGGTGAGTTAACACCTCCAAACGGACCGAGTAACCCCGGTCAATTTGATTATCCGAACTTCTTAGAGAAGCAAGGGATGATCGCACTTACCAATGACCCTAAAATCTCAAATTGCCATTCAAAGTCTTACCTATCTTATTTATACAACCTACGCACAAAGTTAATCAATTACGTTGAAGCAACATATGAAGAAGAAACTGTCGCCTGGCTTAAAGCTTTACTCTTTGGTGATCGCTCTGAACTCCATGATGAAGTTGTTGAGGCATTTCAGTTTTGGAACATTTCACATTTATTAGCGATCTCAGGATTGCATGTAGCGTTTTTTATCGGTTTTGTTTACGTGGTATTACATTTTATCTTTAGACTTCCAAATGAATATATAAAGTGGTGCCTCTTAGTGATTATCCCTATTTATATATTTGTTGCTGGAGCAAACCCACCTGTTTTAAGAGCAGGATTGATGGCGGTTTTAATACTTATATTTTCTATGATTCAAAGAAGGGTAGATACTACAGATGTTATTTCCGTTGTGTTAATTTTAATCTTGTGGTTTGATCCGTTTTTAATTTATCAATTAGCTTTCCAATTTTCTTTTGTCGTCACATTATCTTTAATTCTTTCTAAGCATTTATTATTCCAAGACCATTGGATCCTCATATCATTAAAGGTCAGTATTATTAGTCAACTCGCTATATTGCCTCTCCAATTTGACCATTTTTATTTTACGAATGTTTTATCATTTTTAGCTAATTTAATTTTTGTTCCATATTATACCTTTTTCGTAATCCCTGTTAGTTTAGTTTTATTAATTTTTATTTGGTTCCCACCGTACTTTAATCAAATGGTTGAGTCAGCATATTTAATTGTTCAAGAACAAGTCCACTCTTTTGTCGTTAAATTAGATGAGCCCTTTATTGCAGCTTGGGTTGTTGGAGATGTTCACTTAATAACTGTTGTAGCTTTTTACTTTCTATTTATTTTAATGATGCGCACTTGGGATTTAGGTAAATTAAAAGTAGCGGCGATATGTGGATGTTTAGCTATTAGTGTATTTTTTGTTGAACAGTTTGCGCCTTATTTCGATCAAACATTTAAAATGACAGTATTAGATGTTGGACAAGCAGAATCCCTTGTAGTTGAACTACCTAAACGTGAAGCGGTATTTGTCATTGATGTTGGCGAACAATTATCGTATCCATTCGGTGAAGAGGATCACAGAAATTATCATAACGTTATAAAACCTTATCTTTGGTCTAATGGTATTAGTCAAGTGGATGCTTTATTTATTAGCCATTTTGATTATGATCACGTAGCTTCTGCTCAATTACTGGTGAATGATTTCAGGCCTTCTTATATTTTCTCCCATCCTTATATTGAAGACCAAACGTATTTAGATGAATCAAGTATGGAAAAGTTTATCCCTTTGTATGAAGGTGTTTCCTTCAATTTGAGTGGAGCTCAATTTTATGTGTTGGCGCCTGAAGGTACCGAACAGGAATCAAGTAATAGTGAGAATGAATTGTCAAATGTGTTTATTTTAGAAGTTGAAGGATACCAAGCGCTATTTACAGGAGATATGTATGAATCAGCTGAACATAAACTAATTGAAAAGTTTGATTTGAGTGGGGTTGAGTTTCTTAAAGTAGCGCACCACGGAAGCGAGACATCAACTCATGAACAATTTTTAAAAGCTATTGACCCAAATACTGCGGTCATTTCAGTGGGCAGGAATAATCGTTATAACCATCCAGATTCAGATGTTTATGAACGTCTGATCAGTGAAGGAATTGAAGTGTTTAGAACAGATGAAAATGGAGCCATTATCATTAAAATAAGAAATGGACAAAGTACAATTTCCCCTTTTATCCCATAATATAAAATACAAAAAGGGACTAAATAGTTAGCCCCTTTTAGCAAATGACACGAACATTACACCTAATCAATTAATTAACGAATAAAGTGAAAATCGTACCAATCGCAAAGATTAAAAAGAAGAAAATGAACGAGAAGCCAAATCCTTTGATGGAATCGACTACATCATTATTCTTGGACTGTACATCCTGTTCGAAATCGTTCACAACCATCCCTCCTAAATCACTAATCAGTATAAGCGATTCATTCAAAAAAATCTATAATTTTTGATGAATGTCAAAAAATCTTAGAAAACCACGAGCAATTTAATTGTAAAGACTTAACAGCCATAAACAATTGGTTAATACACACAATAAGTATAACACCAAACGTCGCTAAAGACAAAGCTTCCCGGGGATTTGTTTTTAGCGTTTATATAGATATCTGGGAGGAGTCATAATGGCTCCTCTCTTTAATATGGTACTGTCAAGCAATTAAACGCCATAACGCTATGAAATACCTTTTCATCTTGTGATTTTTATAAAATCAGTATACGATAAAACAAGAAGGAGGGTCATTCATGCAGGCACAGCAGTTTCTAGAACAAAAACGAATTAAGGTCGCACCTATTTATTTATTATTTGGTGAAGAACCATATTTTATACAAAAAGTAAAAGAACGGATTTTGAATGCTGTTAATGAACAAAAAGATAATCAATATGATCTACAAAGTTATGACATGGAGTCTGTAGTTGTTCAAGAAGCTATCCACGATGCAGAAACTTTCCCATTTTTTAGTGAGCATAAAGTGATCGTAGTGAATCGTGCGAGCTTTTTAACGGGACAAACTAAAAATGAAAATATCGAACATCATTTGGAATCACTACAAGACTATATTGAACAACCAGTTGAATTTACAACATTAATTATTGTAGCCCCTTATGAAAAGCTTGATCAAAGAAAAAAAATAGTTAAATCGATAAAAGGAAACAGTGTAGAAATTGACTGCTCTTCGCCAAATGTTTATGACATGAACCAAATGGTTAAAAATATGGCGAGTTCAATGGAAATAAAATTACCGAATGAAGTGGTAGACATTTTAACAGAACGAGTTGGCGATCACCTAGAAGCTTTACAAAAAGAATTACAGAAATTAGCTCTATATTTTGGTGAAGAGCCCATTACAATTGAGGAATCTGAGCAATTAATTAGTACATATGCTGAAACGAGTACATTTACGTTAATTGATGCTTTAGTCCAAAATGATTTAGGGAAAGCTTTAAATATATTAAAAGAGCTAAAAAAACAAAACGAGGAGCCGATCGCTTTATTAGCTTTGGTGGCTTCACAGTTAAGGTTAATATTGCAATGCAAGCTGTTAAAAAAGAAAGGTTACCACCAACAACAAATGACAAAGCAAATAAAGGCGCATGCTTATGCAGTTAAAATGGCACTTAAAAAAGAACGTTACTTTTCTGAGGAAGCATTAAAGCAAATGATTATTGAAGCTGCAAATACAGATGAGCATTTAAAAACTGGTAAAATGGATAAATGGTTAGCTTTAGAGATGTATTTACAATCGATTGCCTCTAATTTGAGTACAACAGTTAATCAAGGAGTATAAGTATAGTTTCTTCGACAACATTAAACTTTCTATAAAAAACGTTCGCTTACGTGTGGTAAGCGAACGTTTTTTATGTCATATCATTTAGTTAGCGATTTGATTTACCTTAGTCATTAGGCTGCTCTTCTTACGATCACCATTATTTTTCTGAAGGATTCCGCGTTGAACAGCTTTATCAATTTTGCTAACTGCTGTTTTAAGTTGGTCTTGAGCAGAAGTTACATCATTTTGTTTAACTGCTGCCTCAACACTCTTAATTGCACTACGCATATCTGAACGCACGACTTGGTTACGCTCACGCTTTTCTTGGTTTACACGAATACGTTTAACACCTTGTGGGTTGTTTGCCATTTCCTTTCACCTCCTGATGAATCTGTCCGTTCCAATAGTTCGATTTAATCTTGGACAAAAGTCATTTTATCAAAGCATCGGTAAGTTTTCAATAGTTTGGTGTCAAGAAGCAGTGCTTGTCGTTTAAATTATAACAGATTGGTAATGCTATTTTTAGATAGGAGGTATAAAAATGGCAGAGAAACCAATTCAACCACGTACGGACCTAGCGGTAGAGGCTAGAGAAATGTTTATAGAAAGAAACCCGGATAAGAAAGAAGAATTAGATGGCATTATTATTAAGGAATATGAAGAAGATGATCTTAAGCTAACTCGTGTAAAAATTGATGAGGAAGGAAGTGAAAGGGTAGGGAAAAATCCCGGTCACTATATCACGATTGAATCACAATATTTGCGTGATTTAGATTACAAATTCGAAAAGAAAATGGCCACTATTTTAGGAGCCGAAATCGAACGATTAATTCAATTACATGATATCCACCCAGACTCAAATTGCTTAATGGTTGGCTTAGGAAATGATTATGTCACACCTGATGCTTTAGGCCCGCAAGCAATAAAAAAGACTTATATTACACAACATTTATTTAAACTACAGCCAGAAACAGTGGATAAAGGTTTTAGGCCAGTTTCAGCTTTCACACCAAGTGTTATGGGCTTAACTGGTATTGAGACAAGCGACTTAATTTTCGGTGTTGTAAAAGAAACTGAGCCAGACTTCATTGTAGTCATTGATGCACTAGCTGCAAGGTCAGTTGATCGTGTTAATACAACTGTTCAACTTTCTGATACAGGGATTCATCCAGGTTCTGGAGTTGGAAATGACCGGAAAGAAGTAAGCGAAAAAACTTTAGGCGTACCAGTGTTTTCGATTGGGATCCCTACTGTTGTCGATGCTGTGACAATAACAAGTGATACTATTGACTATATTTTAAAGCACTTTGGTAGGGAGATGAGAGAAGGAGACCAACCAAGTAGAGCTTTAACTCCTGCAGGGATGACTTTAGGTCCAAGAGTAGAGTTAACAGATAAAGATTTACCTGATGATGAAGCGAAAGAAAAATATTTAGGGGTTGTGGGTTCATTATCAGAAGAAGAAAAAAGACAGCTCATTAAAGAAGTTTTAAGTCCAATTGGTCATAATTTAATGGTAACCCCTAAAGAAGTAGATGATGTTATAGATCACATGAGTAAATTAGTCGCATCTGGTTTGAACCAAGGGTTACATTCTCAAATTAAACAAGAAAATGCTAGAGATTTTCTGACTTAATTAGTTCTACCTTTTCAACTAGCTGAATAAAGTTTTAATAGAACTTTAATAGAAGGGTTGAAAAGGTTATATGAAAAATCGTGTCAATTTCAATCGTAACAGTATGAACCAGTTAAAACGTAATCCATTTGTTATGTTTATCATTCTTTTTTTGTGTGTTTTAATGCTAATCCCTTTATTCTCCAAAAACTTCTCAGAAGCATCAACGAACATTCTTCAAGGTTGGGTGAATGAAATCGATGGTGCTTCTTTTTCTTATCTAATGTCGATTGACCAACCCATCATGACAGGTGTGTTGGATGAACAAGAAGAGCCATTGACATTTTCAAGTGTTATTTTACCAGCTATTACAGACTTACCGTATCAAGATTTAAGAATGTTGTTTGGACATGAATTACCAAACTTTCCAGGTATGGATAATACGATTGTTATTGCTGGAAGTGGAACGAATTATTTCACTACTTCAATTGAATCTGCACCTCCTGAGGAGTTATTTGAAATTGAAAAAGAAGTTGAAGAAAGTGAAGAGCGACAACAGGAAGATTATGAAAATCAATCCGTTTTCATTTATAACGCTCATAATCGTGAAGGCTATTTACCTTATATGGAAGAAGGCACGAGTGCTAATGAAGCCTTCAATCATAAAGATAATGTAGTTGACCTTAGCTTATATTTACAAGATTTGCTAAATGAACATAGTATTGAATCGCATGTAGATCAAACCGATCATTACCAAATTCTCCAACAAGAAGATCTCCCTTATGCAGAATCTTATAATGTAGCAAGGAATGTATTGAAAGAGACGATGGAAGAAAATGATGACATTGAGTATTTCATAGATATTCATAGAGATGCACAACCACATCATATTACAACCACAACAATAGATGGTGAATCTGTAGCTAAGTTAATGTTTGTAGTTGGCGGAGATCAAGATGATTATGAAGCGAATTTAGAGTTTGCTGCTGAACTTCATCAAATGCTTGAAGAGCGTTACCCGACGTTAAGTAGAGGTGTTCAAGTAAGTCAAGGATCAGGTACAAATGGTGTCTTTAACCAAGATTTATCCGACAACAAGATATTACTTGAAGCAGGTGGAGTTGATAATAACTTTGATGAGTTAAATCGCAGTCTTGAAATGTTTGCAGAAGTATTTGCTGATTATTATCGAAATGAACAAAGTCAAGAGTCCGAATAAGAAAGGAGTTCGAGCTTATGAGGTTAATTGGGTGGGCAGTTGTGATCTTTATCATTTTTCAATTAGGTGTTGAATTTGGTCAAACAGAGGAAACGGTTGATGTCATTCATCAAGAAGAACAATTAGAAGAACAAGAAGCGGACTCCTTTTTAGAAAGGCATGAGCGTGTGATTCAAAACGAGGAATTAAGCGAGAACCAAACAGGCTTATATTCTGTAGCATCGTTAATTGAAACTTATGTGAAACAAATTTTCACTTTCTTATTTCACATTTTCCACCGCCTAGCGGCCACATTTGGACTCTAGTTATAAGTATTGATTGACAAAACTAGATACCGACAATTGAATAAAATGCTCGGTATTGCTATAATCGAGCTAGCGAATGGACGTGACAGGAGTGGTGAATTTTGACTAATAAAAGACAACAATACATTCGAAATTTCTCGATTATAGCTCATATCGACCATGGTAAGTCGACTTTAGCTGATCGTATTTTAGAAAAGACAAAAGCATTAACAAACCGTGAGATGAAAGAGCAGTATTTAGATGCAATGGACTTAGAACGCGAACGAGGCATTACAATTAAATTGAACTCAGTCCAACTAGAATATGCTGCAAGTGATGGGGAGGATTATATCTTTCACCTAATTGATACCCCAGGTCATGTTGACTTTACATATGAAGTTTCACGTAGTTTAGCAGCATGTGAAGGTGCTATTTTAGTTGTTGATGCAGCACAAGGAATAGAAGCCCAAACGTTAGCGAATGTTTATTTAGCTTTAGATAACGATTTAGAAATCATTCCAGTCATAAACAAGATTGATTTGCCGAGTGCCGATGTTGATCGTGTTAAACAAGAAATTGAAGATGTGATTGGTATTGATGGAGATGAAGCGATTCTAGCATCTGCTAAAGATGGACTTGGTATTGATGAAATTATGGAACGTATTGTAACAGATATTCCAGCACCAGAGGGTAAAGAAGAAGACCCAACGAAAGCGTTAATTTTTGACTCCCTGTACGATTCTTATCGTGGAGTGATTGCTTATACGTGTATTAAAGAAGGATCATTGAAGATTGGCGATAAGATTAAAATGATGCAAACAGATAAAGAGTTTGAAATTAATGAATTAGGTGTATTTACACCAAACCCAGTGAAGAAAAAAGAGTTATCAGTTGGGGATGTTGGCTTCTTAACGGCTTCAATTAAAAATGTAAAAGATACCCGTGTTGGTGATACGATTACACTTGCCAATCGTCCAGCTGATGGTCCTTTACCTGGTTATCGACGCTTAAATCCTATGGTTTATTGTGGTTTATTCCCGGTAAGTGCTGATGATTACAATGATTTACGTGATGCGTTAGAGCGTCTTGAATTAAACGACTCTTCACTACAGTATGAGCCTGAAACATCACAAGCATTAGGATTTGGCTTCCGTTGTGGATTTTTAGGTTTATTGCATATGGAGATTATTCAAGAAAGAATTGAACGTGAGTTTGATATAGAGCTCATTACAACAGCACCAAGTGTAATTTATGAGGTTGAGATGAATGATGGTGAGGTTATCGAAATTGAAAATCCATCTCTTATGCCTGAAACCCAACAAATTAAAGAAGTACGTGAACCATTTGTAACAGCATCAGTCATGGTCCCAAACGACTTTGTTGGTCCAGTTATGGAAATTTGTCAAAAGAAGCGCGGCGAATATGCAGATATGCAATACATGGATGAAAACCGCGTGAACATCGTTTATGACATTCCACTTTCAGAAATCGTTTATGATTTTTTTGACCAGCTTAAATCACAAACAAAAGGTTATGCTTCATTCGATTATGAATTGAAAGGGTATAAGCCGTCTGACCTTGTAAAAATGGATATCTTATTAAATAGTGAAACGATCGATGCGTTATCCTTTATTGTACACCGTGACTTCGCATTTCACCGTGGTAAACAAATTGCAGAGAAATTAAAGAATTTAATTCCTAGACAACAATTTGAAGTTCCAGTACAAGCTGCAATCGGAAATAAAATCGTTGCGCGCTCAACCATTAAAGCGATGCGTAAAAACGTTTTATCTAAATGTTATGGTGGTGACATTTCACGTAAGCGTAAGTTATTAGAAAAGCAAAAAGAAGGTAAACAACGTATGAAGATGGTAGGAAAAGTCGAAGTGCCACAAGAAGCCTTTATGTCAGTTTTAGAAATGGACGATGATCAAAACAAAAATAAATAATGCTAAAAAAGGCCGGCCGCTTTTGGTCTGGCCTTTATTATGTTTATCGTAATTGGCAGTGAAAAATATTTTATATGAGAGTAGGGATTATATGAATGCACAAGCTGTTTATATACACATTCCATTTTGTCATGAAATTTGCCATTACTGTGATTTTGCCAAAATGTATTATCATGAGGAAATCGCAGATTCATATTTAGAGTCTTTAGACAAAGAAATAGGGATGTATATTAAAAATACACGAGCGATCGTACGTACTATTTATATTGGTGGTGGTACACCAACTAGTTTAAACGAGAAGCAATTAGAGAGGTTATTTCAAATTATATCTTCTTACTTTAATATCAACGAGATAGAAGAATATACGATTGAAGCGAACCCAGGGGAATTCCAAGAAGGCCATGTACAGCTTATGGCTCAATATGGTGTGAACCGAGTTTCTTTAGGAGTTCAAGTATTAGATAACGATTATTTAACTGAGCTTAACAGAATTCACTCTGTAGAAGATGTCGATCGTTCTGTCTCAATGTTACAGAGTTATGGGTTGAATAATATTAGCATGGATTTTATTTACGCTTTACCCAATCAATCACTAGAGCATTTCCAAAGTACATTAAAACAAGCTTTATCCTATGACTTACCTCATTATTCTTCATACGCCTTGCAAATTGAGCCAAAAACGGTATTTTACATGCGTTATCAAAAAGGGAAATTATCAAAGCCTAAAGAGGAAGAAGAGGCTAAGATGTTTCATGCGTTAATTGACTTAATGGCAGCTCATGGCCTAAACCATTATGAAATTAGCAATTTCTCAAAGCCAGGTTATGAAAGTAAACATAATTTAACATATTGGGATAATGTGCCTTATTATGCTTTTGGTGCAGGTGCTCATGGTTATCTAAATGGAGAACGATACGTTAATTTACGACCTGTTAACCATTATGAAGATCAAATTAAACAAGGAGTGAAGCCTGTGCTTCATTCTGAGGAAGTACCATTAAAAGAACAAGTGGAAGAAGAAATGTTTTTAGGGTTGAGAAGACAAAGTGGTGTGTCAGACCATTTATTTAAGGAAAAGTACGGTTTTTCAATGTTTGACCTTTATAATAAAGAGATTGATTATTTACAGCAACAAGGTTGGATCAATCAGTTCGACCAAACAATCTCGTTGACTCGAGAAGGTATGTTATTTGGTAATGATGTCTTTGCTTCATTTTTAATTGATGATGATGTTTGGAATAAGAAGTTTCCAATTGACAGTCTATCTTGATTTTGATAATTTAATATTAGTATTAGCACTCAAGAGTGGTGAGTGCTAACAGGGGTGATGCACATGCTTACAGAACGTCAGGCATTAATATTACAAGTCATTATTGATGAGTTTATCGAAACAGCCCAACCAATAGGGTCAAGGAACATTGCGAAGAAAGAACACATTTCTTACAGCCCAGCTACTATTCGTAATGATATGGCCGATTTGGAAGAAGAAGGATTTTTAACGAAGACGCATAGCTCATCAGGACGAGTCCCCTCTGAAAAGGGTTATCGATTTTATGTTGACCATATTATGTCACCATTTAATCTGTCTAGTGATGAAGTGCGCCTGATTCAATCTCAATTCGATGAAAGAATGATTGAGATGGAGAAAGTTATGCAAAACTCCGCCCACATTTTGTCTGATCTTACTCAATACACCACTTTGGTTTTAGGGCCAGAAGTTTATGAGACGAAACTTAAGCAATTACAAATTGTTCCGATTAACAAACAATCAGCAATCGCAATTCTAGTAACGGATACAGGGCATGTGGAGCATCGTTCTTTCGCTGTTCCATCAACCATTGACCATTCTGATTTAGAGAAGGTCGTCAATATTTTAAATGAAAAGTTGGTTGGCGTACCGATTATTTATTTAGATCGTATGATTGAAAGTGAAGTCATCGACCTTTTAAATCGATACACATCCAATTTTCAAAAGTCTTATGATTTAATCCAGCAAGCCTTATTTAATCATCAGACATCCAGTTTATACGTGAGTGGTAAGTCGAATATTTTAATGCAACCAGAATTCAATGATATTGAGAAGGCACGTTCTTTATTTAATATTATGGAAAGTGAGGAAACAATCACTCCATTATTAAAAGCAAGCGAAGAAGGAATGCATATCTCAATAGGTCAAGAAAATGAAATTGAAGCTATGAATAACTGCACTTTAATTACAGCGACTTACTCAATTGGTGAGAATCAAATAGGTACGATTGCCTTACTAGGGCCAATACGTATGGAATATGCAAAAGCTGTATCTTTATTGGATTTATGGTCAAACAACATGAGTCAATCACTGCATAATTGGTTTAAAGACTAATATTGCGGGAAAAATGGATTATGTCTAAGTTGACTATATTCACTTGGCGAATGTATAAAATTCGTCAAGTTTCTTAACGTTTAGGTTTTGTTTTAACTCATGAAGTGGTATATTTAACAATTGGAAAAAGCAATGATCTAATAGGGGGTGACTGTAATGGATGAACGAGTTAATAATCAAGAAGAAGTGAAAACTGATGAAGTAACTGAAGAGAGACCAAATGAAGCTCAAGATTCAGATTCTGAGGTAACTGAAGAAGGACAAGTAGCTGAGGGTCAACAAGAGCATACTGATGAAATTAGTGAAGGTTCAGAAGTTGAACAATTAAATCAGGAAAAAGAAGCTCTTCAAGAGAAACTCGCTAGACTGCAAGCTGACTTTGATAACTTCCGTCGTCGTACGAAGAAAGATAAAGAGTCAGACCTAAAGTATAAAGCACAAGATATAGCTAATGACTTGATTCCTGTTGTCGACAATTTCGAGCGTGCGCTTCAAGTTGAAGTAAACGATGATAGTACACAATCATTTGCTGATGGTATAAAAATGGTTTATAACCAATTGAAGCAAGCTTTAGAGCAAAATGGGATAGAAGAAGTTGAAGCAGAGGGTGCCCAGTTTGACCCACAAAAACACCAAGCAGTGATGCAAGTAAGTGAGGAAGGTTATGAATCTAACCAAATTATTGAAGTACTTCAAAAAGGATATCAACTAAAAGACAGAGTTATTCGACCAGCAATGGTTAAAGTAAACGAATAAAAAAACAAAAGGATTTCTTAATATAAAGGAGGATGTTTTACTTATGAGTAAAATAATCGGTATTGATTTAGGTACAACAAACTCATGTGTATCGGTAATGGAAGGTGGGGAATCAAAGGTTATTCCAAACCCAGAAGGTAATCGTACGACACCTTCAGTCGTTGCATTTAAAAATGGTGAACGTCAAGTAGGTGAAGTAGCTAAACGACAAGCAATTACGAACCCTAATACAATTCAATCAGTTAAGCGTCATATGGGTACTGACTATAAAGTTGAAATTGAAGGTAAGGAATACACGCCTCAAGAAGTTTCGGCTATTATTTTACAACATATTAAATCATACGCAGAAGATTACTTAGGTGAAGAAGTATCTAAGGCAGTTATTACGGTTCCAGCATATTTCAACGATGCAGAGCGTCAGGCGACTAAAGATTCCGGTAAAATTGCTGGATTAGAAGTTGAACGTATTATTAACGAACCGACTGCAGCTGCTTTAGCTTATGGAATTGATCAGGATCAAGATCAAACAGTACTTGTCTATGATCTTGGTGGTGGTACGTTTGACGTATCTATTCTAGATATTGGTGATGGTACATTTGAAGTAGTAGCAACAGCAGGTGACAATAAACTTGGTGGTGATGACTTTGACCAAGTAATTATTGATCATATGGTAGCTGAATTTAGAAAAGAGAATGGCATTGACCTATCTCAAGATAAAATGGCACTACAACGCTTAAAAGAAGCTGCTGAAAAAGCGAAGAAAGATTTATCAGGTGTTGCACAAACTCAAATTTCATTACCATTCATTACGGCTGGTGATGCAGGACCATTACACTTAGAAATGAACTTAACACGCGCTAAATTTGAAGAAATTGCTTCAGAGCTAGTTGAGCGTACAATGGGACCGACTCGCCGTGCACTAAAAGATGCAGATATGTCTCCTTCAGAAATTCATCAAGCGATTCTTGTTGGCGGCTCTACTCGTATCCCAGCAGTACAAGAAGCAATTCAAAAAGAAATCGGAAAAGAACCATCTAAAGGTGTTAACCCAGATGAAGTTGTTGCACTAGGAGCAGCTATACAAGGTGGAGTTTTACAGGGTGATGTTAAAGATGTTGTATTATTAGACGTTACTCCACTTTCATTAGGTATTGAAACAATGGGTGGCGTATTTACAAAGTTAATCGAACGTAATACAACAATCCCAACAAGTGAATCACAAGTATTCTCTACAGCTGCAGATAACCAGCCTTCTGTAGATATTCATGTCCTACAAGGTGAGCGTGAAATGGCAGCTGATAACAAAACATTAGGTCGTTTCCAATTAAGTGATATTCCACCAGCACCACGTGGTGTACCACAAATCGAAGTTAAGTTCGATATCGATGCTAATGGTATTGTAAACGTAAGTGCAAAAGATTTAGGTACGAATAAAGAACAATCAATTACCATTAAGTCATCTTCAGGTCTGTCTGATGAAGAAGTTGAAGACATGGTGAAACAGGCAGAAGAGAATGCAGAAGAAGATAAAAAACGTCGTGAAGAAGTTGAACTTCGTAATGAAGCAGATCAATTAGTTTTCACAACAGATAAAACGATTACTGATCTTGGTGAAAACGTCACAGAAGAAGAAAAGCAAAAAGCTGAATCAGCAAAAGAAGAGCTTCAAAATGCACTAGAAGGCGAAGATATGGAAGCTATTAAAGAGAAGAAAGAAGCCTTAGAGCAAGAGGTTCAAAACTTATCTGTGAAAATGTATGAACAAGCACAACAACAAGCCGAGCAAGCACAAGAAAGCGAAGGTCAATCAGATGACAACGTTGTAGATGCTGAGTATGAAGAAGTTAATGAAGATGACAAGAAGTAATTGAAGTCAATGTTCAAAAGTCAAAGTCAAGAACAAGTATTACTTGGCTTTGACTTTATTTATGATTGCTATAAGTGGACGGTCACTTATGGATAATTGCAGGAAACGCAATTAGAATGTTATTATAAACTTTATGCGAGAAGATACGGGAGTGTGGTCTTCAATTGAGTAAACGAGATTATTATGATGTATTAGGTGTGTCAAAGGACGCATCAAAAGATGAAATTAAAAAAGCATATAGAAAACTAGCAAGGCAATATCACCCTGATGTAAGCGAAGAAGCAAATGCTGCAGACAAATTTAAAGAAGCTAAAGAAGCTTATGAAACATTAAGTAATGAACAAAAACGCCAGCAATATGACCGCTTCGGCCATGCTGGTGCTCAGCAAGGTCAAGGGTTTGGTGGAGCAGAAGGCTTTGGCGATTTCGGTGATATTTTCGACATGTTCTTTGGTGGTGGAGGTAGAAGAGACCCGAATGCCCCAAGACAAGGTCAAGATCTTCAATATACTATGGAAATAGAGTTTGAGGAAGCTGTATTTGGTAAAGAAACGACCATTCACCTTCCTAAAGAAGAAAAATGTGAAACGTGTGATGGATCGGGTGCTAAACCTGGTGCTACAGTATCAACTTGTTCGCACTGTAATGGAGCGGGCCAAATGAATGTTGAACAAAATACACCATTTGGTCGTGTTGTTAATAGAAGAGTATGTAATCACTGTTCAGGAACAGGACAATTTGTTGAAGAAAAATGTTCGACTTGTGGTGGTGCAGGGAATGTTAAAAAGCGTAAGAAAATTGATATTAACATCCCTGGTGGTATTGAAGATGGACAGCAAATAAGAGTATCTGCTCAGGGTGGACCTGGAGTGAATGGTGGCCCTCCTGGAGATTTATTTGTTGTTGTACGCGTGAAACGACATGAATTTTTTGAGCGTGATGGCGATGATATCTTATGCGAAATCCCAATTACGTTCACACAAGCAACATTAGGTGATGAGCTTGAAGTGCCGACTGTACATGGGCGGGTTAAATTAAAAATCCCAGCCGGTACTCAAACAGGTACTCATTTCCGCTTGAAAGGTAAAGGAGCACCTAATGTCCATGGCTATGGTCAAGGTGATCAACATATTCTTGTAAAGGTTATGGTTCCTAAAAGCATAAATGATCGTCAAAAAGAATTGCTGCGTGAATTCCATGAATTAAGTGGTGAAGATTCTTTAGATGAACAACAAGATAGTCTATTCAAGCGTTTTAAAAGGGCTTTTAAAGGTTAATAAAATATTAAAGCGAGTTGATGGTACGTGAAATGGTCTGAAATAAAGATTCATACCACTAATGAAGCAATTGAACCAATTTCGAATATTCTTCATGAATCTGGTGCGAGTGGCGTGGTTATTGAAGATCGTCAAGATTTGTTTCAAGAAAGGTCTACACTTTATGGCACAATCTATGATTTAGACCCAAGTAATTATCCTGAGGAAGGCGTTTATATTAAAGCTTATTTACCTGTTAATAGCTTTTTAGGTGAGACTGTAGAAGAAGTTAAACAGGCTATTAACAACCTTGTTAAGTTTGATATTGATATCGGAAAGAATAATGTTACAATTTCTGAGATTAACGAAGAGGAATGGGCAACAGCTTGGAAGAAATACTATAAGCCTGTCAAAATCTCAGAAAAAATTACCATTATACCAACTTGGGAAGAGTATGAGCCGGTAAGTAGTGACGAAATTATTATTGAATTAGACCCTGGGATGGCTTTTGGAACGGGAACACATCCGACAACGGTACTAAGTTTACAAGCACTTGAGCGCTATATTAACAAAGGAGATACCGTGATAGATGTTGGCTCAGGTTCTGGTGTCTTATCAATTGCATCAGCTTTACTTGGTTCTATTAATGTTAAAGCGTTTGATTTAGATGATGTAGCTGTTAAAAGCACAACCATTAACACTAAATTAAACCGTGTCCATGAATATGTTGAATCAAAACAGAATGATTTATTAAAAAACATTGAAACCAAAGCAGATGTCATTGTTTCAAATATTTTAGCTGAAATAATCGTGCAAACAACTAAAGAGGCATTCGACTTAATTAAACCGGGTGGTTATTTTATTACATCTGGTATCATTAAAGGTAAAAAAGAATTAGTGAAATCTGATTTAGAACAGCAAGGGTTTAACATACTAGAAGTAAACCAAATGGAAGATTGGATCTCAATCATCGCTAAGAAGCCAGAATAATGAGGAATTTACATGCAACGATATTTTATCCCAGAGAATCAATGGCAATTGCCTAATGATCGTTTAATTATTAAAAATGACGATTATCATCACATTGTAAACGTCATGAGAATGCAAATAGATGATGAGTTCATTTGTTGCGATCCTAGTGAACAAAGCTATCTTGTTAAAATAGTAGAAATTGTTGACAGTGATAAAACAATTCATGGTGAGATTGTTAAACCACTAGATGAACAAAATGAATTACCGGTAAATGTTACGATAGCTTATGGTTTACCTAAAGGTGATAAGCTAGACTTAGTTGTCCAAAAAGGTACTGAACTTGGCATGCGTGAATTAATTCCTTTAAAGATGGACCGTTCAGTTGTAAAGTGGGATGAGAAAAAAGCCGACAAAAAAATTCAAAGATTACAAAAAATCGCGAAGGAAGCTGGTGAACAGTCTCATAGGCAAACTGTTCCATCAATTGGAAGCCTTCAAAATTTAAGGTCGCTTTTACAAGATCGAACCTTTGATCAAATTATGGTAGCCAGTGAATATGAAGCTAAAAGTTTAGAGAATAAGGATAATTCGTTCGCTCATACGATTGAACATTTTAATGAAGGTGATGATGTGTTAGTCATAGTTGGCCCAGAAGGTGGTATTTCTGAAGCTGAATTACAGCTGTGCCAAGAAGAAGACGTGACACCAATTAGACTGGGACCAAGAATCTTAAGAAGTGAAACGGCCCCACTATACATTTTATCTGCTCTTTCTTTTTATCTTGAAGAATGGAGGTGAATAATGTGACAACAGTTGCATTTCACACATTAGGTTGTAAAGTAAACCATTATGAAACAGAAGCGATTTGGCAATTCTTTAAAGAACAGGACTATGAACGTGTTGACTTTAACCAAATTTCAGATGTCTATGTTATTAATACTTGCACGGTAACAAACACTGGAGATAAAAAAAGTAGACAAATTATTCGTCGCGCTATTAGAAAGAATCCAGATGCTGTAATTTGTGTAACAGGATGCTATGCTCAAACATCTCCAGATGAAATTATGGAGATACCAGGTGTTGATATTGTTGTAGGTACACAAGAGCGTCGTAACATGCTCGAGTACATAGAGCGTTACAAGAAGGAACGTCAACCAATTAATGGTGTAAACAACATTATGAAAACACGTACCTTTGAAGAAATGGATGTCCCTTTCTTTACTGACCGTACTAGAGCATCTCTTAAAATCCAGGAAGGTTGTAACAATTTCTGTACTTTTTGCATCATTCCTTGGGCGAGAGGTTTAATGCGCTCTAGGCCACCAGAAGATGTAGTTAATCAAGCACAACAATTAGTAGATGCAGGGTATAAAGAAATTGTCTTAACAGGTATTCATACTGGTGGCTATGGTGAAGATTTAAAGGATTGCAATTTGGCTGCGTTATTAAAAGACTTAGATGAAAAAGTAACAGGCTTAAAGCGTATTAGGATCTCTTCGATTGAAGCAAGTCAAATAACAGATGAGGTCATTGATATATTAGATCAGTCTGATAAAATTGTTAGACATTTACACATTCCGCTTCAAGCTGGTTCTGATACAGTACTTAAGCGTATGCGTCGTAAATATACAATGGACTTCTATCATAGTCGCCTAGAGAAAGTTAAGCAGGCATTACCAGGCCTAGCTATTACGTCTGATGTTATCGTTGGATTTCCTGGTGAGACTGAAGAGGAATTCATGGAAACTTATCACTCTATTCAAGAAATCGGGTTTTCTGAATTACACGTTTTCCCATATTCTATGAGAAGCGGTACGCCTGCTGCTCGTATGAAAGATCAAATTGATGACGATACGAAAGTTGACCGCGTTCACCGTCTTATTGAGTTATCCGACCAACAAGCAAAAGAATATGCCTCTCAATATGAAGGCGAAATACTAGAGGTTATTCCTGAAGAACCTTATAAGAAAGATTCAAATAGTGGCTTATATGAGGGTTATTCAGACAACTACTTAAAAGTGGTTTTTGAATGCCCTAAAGAATTAGTCGGACAAATTGTAAGAGTTAAGATAACTAAAGCTGGCTATCCTTATAATGAGGGACAGTTTGTTCGTGCGATGACTGATGAGAGTCATAACGAAGCTCTGAATATTTCTTAAACGTATTTTAACTTTTATTTGGATTTAATAATTAAGGAGAGATTACAATGGGACAAACATTAGCAAGCATGATCGATCACACACAGTTAAAACCAGAAACCCAAACTGAAAAAATTAATCAAATCTGCCAAGAAGCAAAAGAGAATAGTTTTGTATCTGTTTGTGTTAACCCAACATGGGTAGCACACTGTTATGAACTACTTAAGGATACAGATGTAAAAGTTTGTACAGTTATTGGGTTCCCTTTAGGAGCAACGACACCAGAAGCAAAAGCTTTTGAAACAAAACAGGCTATTGAAAACGGAGCAACAGAAATCGATATGGTTATTAATATTGGTTCACTAAAAGATGGCCAATATGAAGAGGTCGAAAGAGATATTAAAGCAGTGGTTACTGAAGCGGAAAAACAAGCTTTAGTTAAAGTTATTATTGAAACATCATTATTAACGAAAGACGAAAAAGTTAAAGCATGTGAAATTTCTAAACGCGCCGGCGCTGACTTTGTTAAAACATCAACAGGCTTCTCCGGAGGCGGTGCAACAGTAGAAGATATCCGTTTAATGCGTTTAACAGTGGGTCCTGAAATGGGTGTAAAAGCATCTGGTGGTGTAAAGGGACTTGATGATGCTAATGCGCTGATTGATGCAGGTGCTACACGCATCGGAGCATCTTCAGGTGTTCAAATTGTCAATGGTGAAACATCTACAACAGATTATTAATAGTTTGTTTAAATTTAAAAAGAGAGGTACGCGCGACTTAAGCTCGTACCTCTCTTTTTTCTTTATGAATAGACGTTATAAACTTACTAAATGGTCTTAGAAACAACAAAAATATAATACCTGTAGCAACGTTATATAATATTGAAATAAAAACAATTTGTTGTTCTGGGTTAGATGTAAGCCAAATAGATAACTGGATTAACGGCTCTCTGAATATACTTGGGAATGCGATAATCGCCCCTAAAACATTAATCCATATATGAGCATACGCCGTAATTTTAGCATAAAAGGGCTGACTAATTGAGACAATTAAAATTGTAATACAAGTCCCGATATTAGCACCTAATAGCAAATAGTAAGTATGAGCTAACGGAATTAAACCATCCTGTGAAAAACTCATTAATATTCCGGTTACTGTTGTGGAAGATTGAATAATTGTCGTCATTGTAAACCCTAAAAAGAGTAGGTGCAATGTAGATTGTTGTTCGGCGCCAACTAATTCCTCGATCCTAGATGATGGTATGACACTTGCTAGATTATCAAGTCCATATAAAGCTGTAAAAATCACACCTAAACCAAAAAGGATTACACCAGTAGAAAACCATAAATAATGTTGTAGTGGGATCATAATTAAAAAGAGCCCAACTAATAAACAGAACCACATTAAATCTAAATTATTCCAAACAAATAGTTGAGCAGTAAAAGTTGTTCCGATGTTAGCGCCAATAATATAACAAATAGCAAACTTTAATGACCTGCGCATTGAAGCCATAAAGGTAATCAGGATAGCTATAGATGCAGAACTACTTTGAAGTAAAGCGGTTAAAATTAACCCAGCTAACAATCCGTTTAGTGGGGATAGATTTGGTGTGAATTGTTTAATGTGGGTATAGGTTAAAGTTTGAAAACCAATGCGCATTAAAACAATTCCAAAAATAAATATTGCGATAAAAACAAAAACCAATAAAGTTAATGAATACATAATCAACACCTCGATTCATTTTATGGTAGAATAGGACAAGTCATGCGTAAAAGATTGACCAATTGGCAAATCTTTAATATAATAAGCAAAGATGTGCTAAGGGCACATTTTGATTTATGCGTTTTATTTGGAGGGAGGGTAGAGCATGTCAAATTCAACTCGCGTTAGAAAGAATGAGTCTATTGAGGATGCTCTTCGACGCTTTAGACGTTCGGTTTCTAAGAACGGCACGCTATCTGAGTATCGTAAGCGTGAATTCTATGAAAAACCGAGCGAACGTCGTAAGAAGAAGTCAGAAGCTGCAAGAAAGCGTAAAAAGTAAAAAGAGGGTGTAATTTTTAATGGCTTTGCTTGATCGTTTAAACGAAGATATGAAACAAGCTATGAAAAACAAGGAAAAAGATAAGCTTACGGTCATTCGTGGAATTAAATCTTCATTGCAAAATGAAGCAATCAAGAAAAAAGATGAAGAGCTCACTGAAGAAGAGGAGCTTCAAGTCCTAACTCGTGAAGTAAAGCAAAGAAAAGACTCCCTCCAAGAGTTCAAGGAAGCTAGTCGTGAAGATTTAGTTGACAAAACGGAGCAAGAATTAGCTCTTATTGAGACATATTTACCTGAACAGTTGTCTGATGAAGATTTACGTCAAGTTATTGAAGAGACTATTCAAGAAATTGGTGTAACTTCAAAGCAAGATATAGGTCAAGTTATGAGTGCTGTTATGCCTAAAGTAAAAGGTAAAACAGATGGCTCTAAAGTGAACCAGTTAGTTATGCAACAATTGCAGGTAAGGTAAAGGAAGATAGGTGCTAGCATTTCAATGTAAACATCGTGTATGAATGTTATAATATACAGATGACATTGATTTAGTTAGCACTTATTTTTTAATTATAATTAATGTGAGAATAGTATAACTATTTGAAAGTGGAGGGAGGGATACATAAGATGAGGAAAACAATGTATCTTGTTGTAATCTTTGCTTTGTCATTTATAGGGCTATATCAAGGGCTTGTGGAAGCAGAAGATGATCCTTCAAGGCCGCTTGTATATGTTGTTCCTGTTGAAGAGGAAGTCGAACGTGGATTAGTCGCTTTTATGGACCGAAGTATTCAAGAAGCTGAAGAGAACTTCGCTGATCATATTATTTTTGAAATTGATACACCTGGCGGGCGTGTTGATTCAGCTAATGAGATTGCAGGGTTACTCTCAGCAGTAAATATTCCAACAACCGCCTATATTAAAAGTCAAGCCTTATCAGCAGGCTCATACATATCACTAATGGCAGCTGATATTTATATGAATGAAGGGGCAACTATGGGTGCTTCAGGGGTTGTAACAGGAGATGGGTCAGCTGCGGATTCAAAAGCACAATCAGCTTGGGTTTCAGCTATGGAAGCAGCAGCTGAAAGAAATGATCGCGATCCCATTTTTGCGCGAGCCATGGCTGATGACTCAATTGATATGAGTGAATATGGAGCAGGCCAAGGTGATTTCTTAACGTTATCACCATCACAAGCTTATGAGGTTGGTTATGCTGAGGGTGTTGTGAGTGATCGAGAGGAAGTGTTAGCAAGCTTAGATATTGAAAATCCTCAAATCGTTGAAACATCACCAACTATATCTGAGAATATTGCAAGGTTTGTAACAAGTCCGATCGTGATTCCGATATTGTTATCAGTTGCAAGTATTGGTTTAATCGTCGAATTATACTCGCCAGGTTTTGGTATACCTGGTATCATGGGAGTATCATCACTACTTTTATTCTTCTATGGTCACTTAATTGCTGGTTTTGCTGGGCATGAGGCAATGATTTTACTGCTCTCAGGTTTAATATTAATTATACTCGAAATATTCTTCCCTAGTGGTGTATTTGGTATTATTGGTGGGGGAGCTATCTTAGGAGCTATGCTTGTATCCGGTGCTGATATGGGCCATATGGCAATGAGTATTGGTATTTCATTATTATTGGCCCTTGTTCTAGCATTCATTTTATTTAAAAAACTTGATACTAATAGAGGGTTGTTTAAATACTTAGTTTTAAAAGATCAAACCAGTAATGAATTAGGTTATGTGTCCAATGAAACAAGGCGTGATCTTATTGGAATGGAAGGGTATGCTCTAACATTCTTAAGGCCATCAGGTGCAGCTTTATTTGGTGATGAAAGATTAGATGTTGTAACTGAAGGTGCTTTTATTGACAGGAATAAACCGGTCAAAATTGTTAAGGTGGAAGGTTCTCGAATTGTCGTTCGAGAATTAAATAAAGAAGAATAATATTTTTTAGGAGGAGTTAAACATGGAATTAGCAGATTTATTTCCACTCATTATTGTTGCCGTATTAGTTATTGGTATAGCAATTCTATTCACTTTTGTACCAGTCATGCTATGGATTAGCGCATTAGCAGCTGGTGTGCGTATTAGTATCTTTACACTAGTAGGTATGCGTTTACGTCGAGTTGTACCTAAGATGGTGATTAATCCATTAATTAAAGCACATAAAGCTGGCTTGGCAGTTAATACGAACCAGCTTGAAAGCCACTACTTAGCTGGAGGTAACGTTGATCGTGTTGTTAATGCATTAATTGCTGCTCAACGCGCTAATATTGAATTAAGCTTCGAACGTTGTGCTGCTATTGACTTAGCGGGTCGTGACGTATTAGAAGCAGTACAAATGAGTGTAAATCCAAAAGTAATTGAAACGCCATTTATCGCTGGTGTTGCAATGGATGGTATCGAAATTAAAGCTAAATCACGTATTACAGTTCGAGCTAATATTGACCGCTTAGTAGGTGGTGCGGGTGAAGATACTGTAATTGCCCGTGTAGGTGAAGGTATTGTTAGTACAATTGGTTCTTCTGAAAGCCATAATAAAGTGCTAGAAAACCCTGACATTATTTCTCAAAATGTACTATCAAAAGGTTTAGATGCGGGTACAGCATTCGAAATCCTATCAATCGATATTGCAGATATTGATATTGGTAAGAACATTGGTGCAATCTTACAAACAGACCAGGCAGAAGCGGATAAAAACATTGCACAAGCGAAAGCAGAAGAACGTCGTGCCATGGCCGTAGCACGTGAGCAAGAAAACATTGCTAAAGTACAAGAAATGCAAGCTAAAGTTGTTGAAGCAGAGGCGTTAGTACCACAAGCATTAGCAGAGGCCCTACGTAATGGTAATATGGGTGTTATGGACTATGTCAACTATAAGAATGTTCTTGCTGATACTGATATGCGTGAAATGATTGGTAAGTTAAGCAAGCATGAAAATGATGAACATGATGAGAATAAGTAACCTCCATATTAAGGAGAGTCGATAATTATGGGTGGTTTATTTGAAGTGATCGTTGGCAATATATTTATAATCATCGCGGTATTAGTTGGTTTGTTAAGTTTGTTCCAAAGAGAGCAAAAGGGTGGAGAAAGGCAAGATCGTCCTCCAGTTTTTGGAGAAAACATACCAAAAACCCCTAACCGGGATCAGGCTGAGCAAGCGATGGAAACTGTTCAACAGAAAAACCAAGAGAAACTCGATGAAATATCTAGTCAAACATCTAGTTGGTATGAGGCTATGCAAGATTCTAAAGAGCGCTTAGAAGAAGTTGAAACTCAAGCTTTAGATTCTATACAAAGTGAAGCGATTGGTGGAATGGATGCAATCAAAAGCGGATCACTAGCCGATGAAGACCGACCAACAATTTCAAGGGTTTCAGTCTACCATAATATTACGAGAAAAAGAATTGTAGAAAGTGTGATTATGGCTGAAGTACTTGGTAAACCAAAGTCTAAAAAACAACGTACCATATAATTTTTGTTTTGAAACACAGGATGTAGTATACATCCTGTGTTTTTTTCATACATTGATGATGATAGGGGGTAACAGAATGAAATACATCCCAGGTAAACTTAATCGACTTTTTACAAATTATGGAATGTTACCTAAAGATGTCATCTATGATTATCCGCGCGTTACGATGATTGGAAACATCCATTTATATATTGAAAATCATAAAGGCTTACTAAACTTCAATGAACATGAAATTATTATTAAACAAGACCAAGGTACAATTAGAATTAAGGGAAAGCAGCTGGTTATAAAAAATTTATTAGCTGAAGAAATTGTCATTGAAGGAGTTATTGATTCAGTTGGTTGGGAGAGTTCTAATACATAATTTGAAAGGAGGAGCTTTCATTAGAAAGAAGTTGTCTTATCGGGGAATGGTTGAAGTTGTAGTTAAAGGTGGACAAGTTGAACAATTTTTAACTAGTCTTAGTGTTGAAGGTATCCAAATTGAAAATGTTTCACGTATTGATGAGAATACCGTAATGGTTCAGGTAAATTATTTAGCTATATCAACTATGAAAGCGAAACGGAAGAAGTACAATTGTAAACTAAAGTTTAAAAACAGATATGGAATGCCTTTTTTTTATAGTAAGCGCAAAAAGTGGATTCCACCACTAGTTGGAGTTGTCTTATCATTTTTATTTATTCTTGTTCTATCAAATGTTGTTTGGAATGTTGCAGTTGATGGTGGTAGTCCAGAGACACGTTATGAAGTAAATGAATTGTTAGATACATTAGGATTAAAACAAGGGAATTGGGTTCAAAATATGGAGGATATCAGTACAATTGAAAGAGAAATCATGAATAATATTGATGAGGTTTCCTACGTAGGTATAAGTAAAAGTGGAAGTTCCTATAATATTTTAATCGAAGAATCTGAAACAATGGAACCAAATGTTGAACAAGACCCAGCTAATCTTGTGGCAAGTAAAGCAGGTACTGTTGATTCTATGTTTGTTATTAATGGACGACCATTAGTTGAAATTAGTGATTTCGTTGAAAAAGGTGATGTGTTAGTTACAGGAGAATTGGATGAAGATGGCGAAGTATTAACATATGCTGAGGGAGAAGTTATTGCAGAAGTTTGGTATGAAATCGATGTAACCGTTGATTTATCACAGTATTTACTCTCCTTAAGCTCAGATCCCCAAAAACGTTACTCAATATCACTGTTTGAAAGTTTAGAATGGATGCCTCGTAGTTCAGGTGATAAAAGGTTGCTATTAACCAATGATCGGCCGATTTATTTTTTGAATTGGGAATTACCGATATCTTTTCATGAGCATTACTTTTATGGAGAAGATGAAGAAATAACTGAGACTGAAGTCGACCATCATGTTCAAGAAATTGTAGAAGATCAGTTAAAACGTAAGCTAGGACAATCGGTTGATATCATTTACCAAAAAGTTTTGCACGAGGAGAGGGACAGTGATAAAGTAAAATTAGAAATGTTTGTTAAAGTTCTAGAAGATATTACCGAAGAACAAATAATCGACCAAGGAGATTGATGTATGCAAGCAAGAAAACAAACGATTAATTTACATCTTGAAGACCATAATGACACGTTAAATTTATTTGGCACAAACGATCGTCACATTAAGCAAATAGAAGAATATTTACCAGTTAAAATTATAACGCGGGGCGGTCAAATAAAGATTGAAGGCAATCAAGAAGATATCGAAATGGTTCATGAACTGTTACAAAAAGTCCTTAAAGTTATTAAAAAGGGGATAACCGTAACAGAAAGAGATATCATTTATGGAATAGAGCTAGCTAGAACAGATAAGCTAGAGCAATTCGAAACTTTATTTGAAGATGAAATTACTAAAAATCAAAACGGAAAACCAATAAGGGTGAAAACACTAGGTCAGCGTGATTACGTTTCTGCAATGAAGGCGAACGACTTAGTATTTGGTGTAGGTCCTGCTGGTACAGGTAAGACTTATTTGGCTGTAGTTATGGCAGCTAAAGCTTTACGGAATGGAGAAGTTAAACGGTTAATTCTGACTCGTCCCGCTGTTGAGGCAGGAGAAAGTTTGGGTTTTTTACCAGGGGACTTAAAGGAGAAGGTTGATCCATACTTACGTCCATTATATGATGCCTTACACGATGTAATTGGTACTGAACATACAGCAAGGCTCATGGAAAGAGGTACGATTGAAATCGCTCCTTTAGCGTATATGCGTGGTAGAACCTTAGACGATGCATTTGTCATATTGGATGAAGCACAAAACACAACACCTGAACAAATAAAGATGTTTTTAACACGATTAGGTTTTGGCTCCAAAATGGTCGTTACGGGTGATATTACACAAATCGACCTACCAAAAGGTGTGACATCAGGATTGAAAGTTGTAGAAAATAAATTATCTAGTGTTAAAGGAATCTCTTTTAATTACCTAAAAGGTTCTGATGTAGTTAGACACCCGTTAGTGCAACGAATTATTGATGCGTATGAAGAGTAAATTATTTTTAGTACTGGGGAATGGATATGGGGAAGCGGAAGTGGAGAAAACACAGTAAGGCAAGAGGTGGAAACCTTAGTGTTGTTACTACAGCAATTACAGCACCGATTATTTTTGTGCTTATTATGTCTGCGTATTACTTTCAAGGCTATGTGGGTGAACATGAGTTAATTCTTACGGGTTTAGTAGCTGTTTTGTTTACGTTAATTTTGTCATTAGAAGTTAATTATTATAAAGAGTGGACGAAAAATATGTCATTGGCCAACACCTTGTTAAGTGGTGGTATGCTTCTTTTAATTAGTGCGATTCAAACATTTGGCCCTAATGTAGAATCGCTCTTTTACATTGTTCCAATTGCAGCATACGCCGTATTAACGACTTATTTAGTCCATGAACGCTTTGCAATTGTATCATCAGTTTTAATCGCAATTATGGGAAGTTTGATTTTTACATTACAAGGTGATCTAAATCAGTTTTTATATGTTTTAATCTACTTTTTATTATCACAATGGTTTGCGATTTTTCTATACGATTTTATAACAGACCGGCTATCGTTGTTTAAAACATCGATTCCCGTTATTATTTTACATATTGGTATTGTGGCTGCATTTCAAGTTCGATCTATTGAAGGCTTATTATCAGTAGAAACAGTAACGGCTTTTATATTTGCTGTATTATCGATATTTGTTTCAGCTGTATTAATCTTAGGGTTATTTCCGTTATTTGAAGCGAGTCTTAACTTACTAACAGAGTCCAAACTCTTAACACTAGCGAACCCTAATCACCCGTTATTAAAACAAATTTTAGTGAAAGCTCCCGGCACATATCATCATAGTGTTATGGTGGCAAATTTAAGTGAATCAGCTTGTGAAGCAATTGGCGCTAATGGATTGTTGGCTCGTGTTGCAGCTTATTATCATGATATTGGTAAGTCATTTCAACCTAAATACTTTATAGAGAACCAACATAATATAACCAACCCACATGATGATTTAAGTCCAATAGTGAGCGCAGAAATCATCTTAAAACACCCCTTTGAAGGTGCAGCGGTTCTCCGTGAGTATGGAATTCCAGAAGAAATTATTGATATTACTGAACAGCATCACGGAACAACGTTGTTAAAATACTTTTACTATCAAGCTAAAGAGCAAGGTGAAGATGTATTAGAAGAGAAGTTCCGTTATATTGGTCCAACACCACAGTCTAAAGAATCTGCTGTCATTAATATCTGTGATTCTGTAGAAGCAGCTGTACGTTCCAAGACTAATCCTACCGTCGATGAAATTAGGCAAATTGTTCGTGCTATCATTCATGATCGTCTAATTGATGGACAATTAGACGATAGTCAGTTAACCTTGAAAGACTTAAGAGTAATAGAAGAATCGATATGTGACATGCTAAATGGTATATTCCATTCACGTATAGAGTATCCAGAGTTTGATGACAACGAGGACGTTAAGGAGGGCTCATCATCATGAATATAGATCTAGTCGATGAAACAAATGAAATTAAAAATGATCAATTGAAATTAATTAATGAAGTGTTAGAGTTCACAGCTCAACAAGAGTCAGTAGAAGAAGAAGCTGAAGTGTCTGTCACGTTTGTTAAGGATGAAGACATTAGACAAATTAACCGTGACTACCGTGATAAAGACTATGCAACAGATGTCATTTCTTTTGCTTTAGAAGAGCAAGGTGAAGGGGAATTAGAGGTAGTTGGAGATGACCTTCCTATCCATTTAGGTGATATTATCATTTCAATAGACCGTGCGAAGGAACAAGCTCATGAATACGGGCATTCATTAGACAGGGAATTTGCTTTCTTAGCAGTCCATGGCTTTTTGCACCTATTAGGTTTTGATCATGATTCTGAGGAAGACGAGAAAAAGATGTTTGAGAAACAAGAAACCATTTTACAAAAGTTTGGGTTAAAGCGTTATGAAACATAATCGGGTCGGACTTAAGTATGCTATATCGGGTTTTTATTCTGCTTTAAAAACAGAGCATAATATTAAAGTCCATTTTGTAATCATGTTTATCACACTTTTTGCGGGTCTTTTATTTGGACTTTCGCGTTTGGAGTGGTTATTTGTTTTATTAGCGATTGGCTTAGTTTTAGCACTAGAATTAGTCAATACCGTTATAGAGCTTATTACAGATGTATTATTTGAGGATAAACACGAAAAAGCCAAGTTGATTAAAGATATAAGCGCTGCTGCTGTACTAGTAGCGGCTACTTTTGCAGCTTTAGTAGGAATTATTATTTTCTTACCTAAGATTTTAGGATTATTTTAAATCATAATCGGTTCGTTTCAATAACTCGCTAAATTGCGGGTTTTATTTTATTCGCAAAACATTTGTCGATTATGTGAATTTGAATTATTTTTATAGTACACTAAACTTAACAGCATTGAATAGGAGAGCATTTATATGACAGAACAATTTCACTCAGGTTTTATTGCAATTATTGGACGACCGAATGTAGGTAAATCGACGTTTATGAACCGTGTGATCGGGGAGAAAATCGCGATTATGAGTGACAAACCCCAAACGACGCGTAACAAAATCCAAGGTGTAGTAACTACAGACGAAGCACAATTCGTATTTATAGATACACCAGGTATCCATAAACCTAAACATCGCTTAGGAGATTTTATGGTGAAATCAGCCATTGATACATTAAATGAAGTAGATGTCATTATGTTTATGGTGAATGCCGATGAAGGGTACGGAAAAGGTGACGAATTTATTATCGAAAAGCTTAAACAAGTAAGTAACCCAGTTGTATTAGTCATTAATAAAATTGATCAAGTTCACCCAGATCAATTACTACCAATCATTGATACTTATAGGGAAAAGCTTGATTTTGATGAAATAGTACCCATCTCGGCACTAGAGGGTAACAATACAGACCACCTGTTAGATGTATTAACTAAAAAGCTACCAGAAGGACCGCAATATTATCCAGAAGATCAAATAACAGACCATCCCGAGCGCTTTATCATTAGTGAATTAGTCAGGGAGAAAGTATTACACCATACGCATGAAGAAATTCCACATTCTATTGCTGTTGTTATTGATTCAATTAAATCAAGAGAAGAAAAAGATATAATCGATGTACAGGCTACTATTATTGTGGAACGAAAATCACAAAAAGGCATTATAATAGGGAAACAAGGGAAAATGTTAAAGCAGATTGGTACTGAGGCAAGAAAGGATATTGAAGCTTTATTAGGTTCAGGTGTGTTCTTGGAATTATGGGTTAAAGTTCAAAAAGATTGGCGTAATCGTGTATTTCATCTGCGTGATTATGGCTATAAAGAAGATGATTATTAAACAACCACTTTACAAATTATAACTGGTAATAATTTTTACTTATGAACTGTTTCATTCAGGTGAAAATAGGATTAAGGTTTTTCAGTTAAATTCAAGCTGAAAGGTGGAGAATATGATGTTTGACATACCATGGAAGGTTTTTGAGAAGACAGGGAATGTTGAAGCATATTTATTGATGAAACAGGTAGAGGACTTAAAATCACACACACCAAAAGACAGTCATTCTAAGGATTTGTCGACATTAAACCCCAAAACATAATGAAAAGAGAGTGGTGAGGGGAATTGGAACAAGTTAATGGTATTATTTTAAGAACACAAGATTACGGCGAAACGAACAAAATTATAACATTTTTAACTGAAGAATATGGGATGATTAGCGCTGTTGCAAGAGGTGCTAAAAAGTCAAAAAGTCGAATGGCTGCGGTGACGCAGCCATTTATATATGGACAATACTTAGTTTATTTAAGTAAGGGGTTAGGCACTGTTCACCAAGGTGAAATATTACATAGTATGAGGCATATTAGAGAAGATATTGTTAAAACAGCCTATGCTACATATATGGGAGAATTAACAACAAAGCTTGTTAATGAAAGAGAACCAAACAGACCACTTTTTAATGAGTTGTTAATTAGTTTTGAAAGGATGGAAGAAGATGTACCGCCATTAGCAATTTCATTAATGTATGAATTGAAATTATATCACATTGGAGGCTTTGCGCCCGTATTACACCAATGTGTGAATGGGCATGAGAATGAACCTATTGCCGGTTTCTCTGTAAAAGAAGGTGGTGTAGTTTGTCAGCAATGTAAATACCGTGTTTCCGATTTGTTTGTGCTTTCACCGCATGTTTATCATGTGTTAAGATTGATGAGCAGTCGCAGCTTAGCAAATATTAAAGACATATCAATCAAGGAAGACTCGCTTAACTTAATCAAAACCATTCTAGAACAATATTATGACTATTATGGTGGAATGACCATTAAGTCAAAACGTTTCTTAGATCAAATTCATCTCTTTTAACCGCTCTCGTCACAGGAATAGCACGAGTCTCTAAGACCTCTAAAGGCCACGCTTTTGGGCCGAGAGATGCACCTTTAGTCTGGCTAGTAACGCTCCGAAGTAGGCTTCCTCTAGTGCAAAACACTAAGATGTTTAATCGATGAAGCTGTTTGGCTCTGATTTGTGCTGCGGCAAAGAAAACACTGCGACAAATGACCGTAGGGAAGTTTGAGCAGATGTTGCACTTGTGCCCTTTTGGTGAAAGCGTCCACCGAAAGCGAATCACAATAACAACAACGGACTTTAACAGAGCGTAATTTAAAAGAAATAGTATGACAAATTTTAAAAATATCACTCATTATTTAAAAAATCGCCAAAATAGTATATAATATATGCGGAAGTATGACATCATTAAAGGTGGTGAAAGGCGATGGACTTGACTCACCGTCAAGAGCAAATATTAGAAATCGTTAAAAAACATGGTCCGATTACAGGTGAAAATATTGCAGATGAACTAAACTTAACCCGTGCAACATTAAGACCAGATTTAGCCATATTAACTATGGCTGGCTTTTTAGATGCTAGGCCAAGAGTGGGATACTTTTATACAGGTAAAACAGGTAGTGAATTATTAACAGATAAAATTAAAAAGTTATCTGTAAGAGATTATCATTCCATCCCTGTTGTTGTTAATGATCAAGCAAACGCATATGATGCAATTACAACAATGTTTTTAGAGGATGTAGGGACTCTATTCGTAGTAGATCATCATGGGATGTTAGTTGGTGTGTTATCTAGAAAAGATTTGTTAAGGACAAGTATAGGACAACAAGACTTAACTGAGGTTCCTGTACATATCATTATGACACGATTACCGAAAATTAAAGTGTGTCAGAAAGATGACTTATTAATAGATGCTGGAATTAAGTTGATTGAAAACCAAATCGATGCTTTACCAGTTGTTCAAGAAAAAGGAAAAGGTTTAGAAGTCATTGGAAGATTAACGAAAACAAATATTACAAAAGCTTTTGTAGAGCTTGTAAAAAATGAAGACGTTTAAAGGGGGGAAAAGCAATGCACCCAAAAACTTTCTACATAATTTCTGATTCAGTTGGAGAAACAGCAGAGTTAATGGCAAAAGCGGCTATAAGTCAATTTACCGATGCCAATATGCAAATTCAAAGAATCCCATATGTAGACGACTTCGAAACTTTAGAAGAAGCGGTATATACAGCAAAAGACAACGGTAGTCTAATCGCGTATACATTAGTTAAACCAGAGTACCGACAAAGAATTGAAAATCTAGCAGAAGAGTTAGACCTTGTGACACTTGATTTATTAGGACCATTAATTGAAAACTTAGAAAATCATTTAGGACAACAACCTGTATTAAAACCGGGGTTAGTCCATAAACTAGATGAAGATTATTATAAACGAATTGAAGCAATTGAGTTTGCAGTAAAGTATGATGATGGACGTGATGCTAAAGGGATTCTTAAGGCAGATCTAGTTCTGATTGGAGTTTCCCGAACTTCTAAGACACCATTATCACAATTTTTAGCGCATAAAAAGTTGAAAGTGGCTAATGTGCCAATTGTCCCAGAAGTTGAGCCACCAGAAGAGTTATTTCAAGTCCATCCCAGTAAGTGTATTGGTTTAAATATTAGTGCAGACAAACTAAACCATATAAGAACAGAACGACTTAAGTCTTTAGGTTTGGATGGGAATGCTAACTACGCACAATATAACCGGATTCAAGAAGAAATAAGTCATTTTAACAAAGTAGTTGAGAAGATTGGTTGTAAAACAATTGATGTATCAACAAAGGCCGTTGAAGAAACAGCTAATGCTATATTAAGTACTGTGAAAAAATAAATTAAGTCTGGGAACAAGGTAAAAGGTGTCACCTCAATTAATCAACATTCAGGTTTTTTTAAGAATGTTAGAGAATCGCAAAAATCCGAACGAGTTCAGATCTAATGAATCGTTCGGATTTTCTATTGTTCCAATTAGTTTTAATCTCATTTTAAATTGGGTGTTTTCAAATACGTTTTCTTCTCAGGTTCGTTTCATTGTGTCAAACGACGACATTTTTTAGTTAAACTATTAGCGTTAAACAATATTTTGAGTTATAATTCATATTTGTGATGATTTAAACGAAAAAATGGCATGACTTAAAGTGATTAAAAACGCAAACGCTATTAAAAGAGATTATTTCTTAAAAAATGTCGATTCTTGAAGGGATTTAAGTTCTTTTATCGAATAAATAACTATATGGTGATCTATATGCAACATAAAATCCCAGATGAACTCATTGATCAAATCGTATCTAAAAATGATATTGTAGATGTGATTGGTGAGCATATCCAACTGACAAGGAAAGGTCGGAATTACTTCGGTCTGTGTCCATTCCATGGTGAGAACACACCTTCATTCTCAGTATCCCCCGATAAGCAAATTTTTCATTGCTTCGGGTGTGGTAAAGGTGGGAATGTCATTAAGTTTACCATGGAATTAGATTCGATTTCATTTATTGAAGCGGTTCAAAACCTAGCTGACAAAACGGGTGAACCACTGCCTGAACAATATGTCCAAGGTTCCAATGAGCCTTTTTTATCTGATGCTTTGAAAACAGCATTAGAAGGGTATGAATGGTCGACTAAACTTTTCCATCATGTCTTAAAATATACTTCAGACGGAAAAGAAGGGCACAATTATTTACAAAAAAGAGGATTTGAACAAAGCGATATCGAACAGTTTCAATTAGGATACTCGCCAAACAAGGATCAATTCTTATCAACATTCCTACAGAATAAAGGTTTTAAACTCGAAAACTTGTTAGAGGTAGGTTTATTGAGTAGCCGAGATGGGAATACCTTTTTTGACCGTTTTAAAGGTCGAGTTATATTCCCAATCCAAAACCATCAAGGTAAAGTTGTCGGTTTTGGTGGACGAGCCATTGAAGATGGAATTGAACCAAAATACTTAAACAGCCCTGATTCTAAGCTTTTCCAAAAGGGGAAACTTTTATACAACTTTTATGAAGCTAGGAAACATTTTCAAAAGCAGAAGGAAGTTGTGTTATTTGAAGGATATGCTGATGTTATAAAAGCCTACCAAGCTAATGTTTATCATGCTGTGGCCACTTTAGGAACGAGTTTGACTAAGTATCAATCTAACCTTTTAAAGCGCTATGTTGATCGTGTTGTTATTTGCTTTGATGGTGATCAAGCTGGTAAGGATGCGAGTTACAAAACAGCTGAGCAACTTAAAGAAGTTGGATTAGATGTGTTAGTTGCCAATGTTCCATACCAAATGGACCCTGATGATTTCATTGATACTTATGGACCTGAGAAATTCCAAAACCAAGTTTTAGGTTCAGCTGAATCATATATTGCGTTTGCGTTAAACTACTTAAAAAAAGACTATAATTTACAAGCGAAACATGATCAATTAGCTTACATTGAAAAGGCGCTCGATTTAGTAGCAACCGTTGATCATGCAGTTGAACGTGATGTATATCTTAAAGAATTAGAAGAGACTTTTGACTTATATCGTGAAACCTTAGAAAACGAAATTATAGAGCGCAGAAGAATAAATAACCACCAGAATGAACAAGATAATCGTGTTAAGTATGATGAAAATAGGGAAAAACATACTAGAAAACGCGAAAAAATTTATCCAGCATATCAAAACGCAGAACGTCATTTAATAGCTCATATGCTTCAAAATGACTATATTGCAACTCAAGTGCAAGATCGAATAGGCTCTAAATTTAATATGCAAGAACATCAAGTATTAGTTACTTACTTATATGCATATTATGAGGAAGGAAATGAGCCTAATGCCAGTCGATTGATGGAGAAGTTGCCAGATGAGTCGTTAAAGCAGTTGGTTGCTGAATTAGCTGTTTTATCTATAAATGAATCATTAGAGAGAGAAGAATTAGATGATTATTTGTTTGCCATTTTGAAAGAGGCAGATATTGACCAAGAAATACGGTCTTTAGAAAAAATGTTAAAAAATGCAGAAAAAGAAAGTGATCCTAAATCTGCTGCGAGAATAGGTATGAAAATTCTAGAATTGAGGAAAAAAAGTAATAAATCCAAGCTGTAGCAGTCGGTTTGGAAGGAGGGGTATCATGGCTGAGAAGCCAATAGAATCAAAAGAAGTTGGACAAGATCAAACTCAAGAGCAGGATTTAACTGTTGATCAAGCAAAAGAACAGTTACTTGAAATGGGTAAAAAACGAGGTGTGCTCGTTTACGAGGAAATTGCTGATAAATTAGGTCACTTCGACCTTGACTCTGAACAAATGGATGAATTTTATGAGCAATTAGCTGACCAAGGGATCGATATTATTGGCGAAAATGATGATCCAAATATACAAAAAATCGCTAAAGAAGAAGAATTTGATTTAACTGATCTAAGTGTACCTCCAGGTGTGAAAATTAACGACCCTGTTCGTATGTACCTTAAAGAAATTGGTCGGGTTGATTTACTTTCAGCTGATGAAGAAATTGAATTAGCCAATCGAATCGAACAAGGTGATGAAGAAGCAAAACGACGTCTTTCTGAAGCTAACTTAAGACTAGTAGTAAGTATTGCAAAGCGTTATGTAGGTCGAGGAATGTTGTTTTTGGACTTAATCCAAGAAGGTAATATGGGTCTGATTAAGGCCGTTGAGAAGTTCGATTACCGAAAAGGCTTCAAGTTCAGTACGTATGCGACTTGGTGGATTAGGCAAGCTATTACAAGAGCTATTGCTGACCAAGCGAGAACAATTCGTATTCCTGTTCATATGGTCGAAACAATTAATAAATTAATTCGTGTTCAGCGACAATTACTACAAGACTTAGGACGCGAACCAGTACCAGAAGAAATTGCTGAAGAGATGGACTTAACGCCTGACAAAGTACGTGAGATTTTAAAGATTGCTCAAGAACCAGTCTCATTAGAAACACCAATTGGTGAAGAAGATGATTCACACTTGGGTGATTTCATTGAAGACCAAGAAGCGACTTCACCCTCAGATCATGCAGCTTATGAGCTTCTTAAAGAACAGCTTGAGGATGTGTTAGATACATTAACAGACCGAGAAGAAAATGTGTTAAGATTGCGTTTCGGTTTAGATGATGGAAGAACACGTACATTAGAAGAAGTAGGTAAAGTGTTTGGTGTTACAAGAGAGCGTATTCGCCAAATTGAGGCTAAAGCATTAAGGAAGTTAAGGCACCCTAGCCGAAGTAAACGTCTAAAAGACTTTTTAGAATAACCTCTCCTTATCTTCGGAGGTGCAAAATGGGAAATGGTGATCACAAGCAAGTTATTATTGATGAGATCAAACATTGGAAGCAATCTAAATTATTGCCAGCAGAGTATTGTGATTTTTTATTAGCTTTATATACGTATGGAGAAGGGGTAGAAGAAAGTACAGAACCAAAACAAAGAAGATCACACCATGTCTTCTTTTACATTGATATCGTTCTTTTACTACTCCTTCTACCTCTATCATTAATTTTGATGATCGTGTATCAATTTGGAATGGCATTAGACATTTTAATCTACACGGTGATATTGCTTGTAATTTCATTTCATATTTATTGGTACAAACGTAAGTCAAAATCATTGATTCATATACCAATTATGCTATTTTTTTTAGTCTTATTAATTAGTACTATTTCAATTATTCATTCATTGTATGGACAAGGCTTTGTTTTAAATACAGCAGTAATCTTTCACTGTTTACTATGGATTGTAACAGGCTTTGTTTTTAGGTACCATTATTTGATTGCTTCTGGTTTTATTGGGGTTATATTATTTATGATTTTCATATTTTTATAATAAATTTCACATTTTAACCCTTTCCGTTGAACGCTTTTTCGAGTAAAATATATATAGTTTTGGGATACATATTAGGTGACATAAGGAGGAAGAAAACACATGAGCAGAAATCCAATTATACCATATGTAACAATTGCAATATTAGGTATTGTTGCAATGATTGTTATGGGTGGTATTGGCTTAGATCAATTGCGCCATGCTGAGGATGCAACTGAAGAGACAGAAGAAACAGCAGAAAATCCAGAAGCGATTTATGAACAAAACTGCATGTCCTGTCACGGTGGCGATTTAGAAGGTGCAAGTGGTCCAGAGCTACAAGGTGCTGGTGACCGTTTCTCAATTGAAGAACTAGAAGACATTATTGATAATGGTGTTGAGGGAAGTTCAATCATGACTGGAGACTATGCGACCACTGAAGAAGCAGAGATATTAGCTGAGTGGATAATGGAACAGTAACATCTTAAATAAAGAAGTCCAGGAGCATGTTTGTAAGACGACCTTGCAGACGACCGTTTCTGGACTTTTATTTTTAGAAAAATTTAATATTAAATTACAGGAGAATAATTATGCAGGAGATTGGTTTATCTAAAAGGCTCAACAAAGTTAAGGATATGATTCCTCATGAGGTTCAAACTTTCGCAGATATTGGCTCAGATCATGCTTATTTGCCGTGCCAAGTATGTCTAGAACGTCCAAATGTATTTGCGATTGCAGGTGAAGTAAATGAAGGGCCATATCATGCGGCAGTACACCAAGTTGAATCAGCACAACTAACGGAAAGAATTGATGTAAGATTAGGTGATGGGCTCCAAATTCTTGAGAACAGAGAAGTTGATTGTATCACAATTGCTGGTATGGGTGGCTCATTGATTACAAATATATTAAAACAAGGCATGCACGTATTAGAAGGTGTTAAAACGTTAGTATTACAACCAAACATTGATGCTAGTTCTATTCGGCAATTCGCAATTGATTACCAGTATGAAATCATTAATGAAGATGTCATTTTAGAAGATGGCTATATTTATGAATTAGTCGTCTTAACACCTAGTGACACCTCAGTCGATTATACTGGAAAACAAATATATTTAGGACCTGTTATGTTACAATCAAAAAATAAGGCATTTTATCAAAAATGGAAGCAAGTCTATTACAAAAAGAAATCGATCATCGAACAGATGAAACAAGCAAAACAGCCTAATGAACTAAAAATTAAAGAGTTCAAACAACAAATACAGTGGATTGAAGAGGAGGTTTTTAATTAATATGCACGAGGCAAAAGTGAAAGACGTCATTAAAATAGTTGAAGAAATGGCTCCTAAGCATTTGGCTTTTGAAGGTGATCCAATAGGTTTACAAGTAGGTGATTTTAATGGAAAAGTAAAGCGTGTCATGGTTGCATTAGATGTGTTAGAAAATGTAGTTGATGAAGCTATTGTTAAAGAAATCGACTTAATCATTGCGCATCACCCCTTTATTTTTAAACCGTTAAAATCTATTGACATAAATAGTGAAAAAGGCAGGATAATCAAGAAGCTTATTAAACATGATATTACTGTTTATGCTGCTCATACAAACTTAGATATCACAAGCGGTGGCGTCAATGACATGTTAATGAATCAGTTAGGAATTGAAAGTGAAGGTGTTGTTGTGTCGACTGAGAAAGAACGACTTTATAAGCTAGTCATCTTCGTGCCGACTACTCATGAAACTGAACTAAGAGATGCTTTAGCTGAAGCTGGTGCGGGTCATATTGGGAACTATAGCCATTGTACTTTTAATAGTGAAGGCTTTGGAACGTTTAAGCCACAGGAAGGGACAGATCCTTTTATTGGTTCAACTAATCAGTTAGAAAAGGTGAATGAATTAAGGATGGAAACGATCGTACCAGAGTCACTACTGGGCCAAAGTATTCAATTGGCTAACGAAGCTCACCCATATGAAGAAATGGCATATGACCTTTACCCACTTCAATTACAAGGTGAGGATAAGGGACTAGGTAGAATAGGACGATTAGAAAGTCCTAAGACATTAGAGGAGTTCGCTCAAGACGTTAAGCATTCTTTTAACGTTCCACAGTTAAGGTTTGTTGGGGACCCTAGTAAAAAAGTTAAAAAAGTAGCAGTTATTGGTGGAGATGGTAATAAATTTATAAATCAGGCTAAACTTAAAGGAGCAGATGTGTTAATAACAGGTGATGTATATTACCATACTGCTCATGATGCTCTAGGGATTGGTTTAGCGATGATTGACCCAGGACACCATGTCGAACAAGTGATGAAGCAAGGACTAATGAATATTCTTGAAGAGAAAGCGAATGATCATCAATTTGACCTTGAGTTCACCTCATCAGGCCAAGTAACTGAACCTTTTCAGTTTTTATAATAACTAATAACATTGAATATTTAAAATCTTTTTACTTATTTATGTTTTATTGACAGTAAGGCGACCGATTGATAACCTACTAATAATATTTAGGAGGAGAGGAGAATGGTTAATCGTGTGGGAAAAGAAATTTGCTAAAGAAGGTTTAACATTTGATGATGTATTATTATTACCTGCAAAATCAAATGTCGTGCCACGAAATGTTGATGTAACAACAAGTCTTACAAACACTCTAAACTTAAAACTACCAATGATTAGTGCAGGTATGGATACTGTTACAGAAGCAAAAATGGCGATTGCAATGGCTCGTAATGGGGGATTAGGTGTCGTTCATAAAAATATGTCAATTGAGGAGCAAGCGGATCAAATTGACAAAGTAAAACGTTCTGAACGAGGTGTGATTACAAATCCATTTTACTTAACACCCGATCATCAAGTATTTGATGCAGAACATTTAATGGGAAAATACAGAATCTCTGGTGTTCCAATTGTTAACAATAAGCAAGATCAAAAGCTTGTAGGAATCATTACTAATCGTGATCTACGTTTTATTAACGATTATTCAATTACTATTTCAAAAGTAATGACTAAGGATAACCTTATAACAGCACCAGTTAACACTTCTTTAGAAGAAGCGGGGCATGTTTTACAAAAACATCGAATTGAAAAACTACCGTTAATCGATGATGAAGGTGTGTTAAAAGGATTAATTACGATCAAAGATATTGAGAAGGATGTAGAGTTCCCTAATTCTGCTGTCGATTCGCACGGAAGGCTACTTGTAGCTGCTGCTGTTGGAGTTTCAGGAGATACGGATGTTCGAGTTGAGAAATTAGTTCGCTCAGGTGTTGATGCTTTAGTGATCGACACTGCACATGGACATTCTCAAGGCGTTTTAGAGACAATTAGTCAAATCCGTCAGAAATATCCTAATGTAAATATCATCGCAGGTAATGTTGCCACAGCTGAAGGCACAAAAGCCTTAATTGATGCTGGTGCAGATGTCATTAAGGTTGGGATAGGACCTGGTTCTATTTGTACAACACGGGTAGTCGCTGGTGTTGGTGTACCTCAGATTACAGCAGTTTATGACTGTGCTACAGAAGCAAGAAAGCATGGTGTTCCAATAATTGCTGATGGTGGTATTAAATACTCAGGCGATATTATTAAAGCCCTTGCAGCAGGTGGACATGCAGTTATGCTTGGAAGTATGTTAGCTGGTACGACTGAAAGCCCAGGAGATATCGAGATCTATCAAGGTCGTCGTTTTAAAGTATATCGAGGAATGGGTTCAGTTGCGTCTATGGAAAAAGGAAGTAAAGATCGTTACTTCCAAGAAGATTCTAATAAATTTGTCCCAGAAGGAATAGAAGGAAGAGTGGATTACAAAGGTCCAGTGGCTGAAACACTATTCCAAATGATTGGTGGCATTCGTTCAGGAATGGGATATTGTGGAACAGATACTTTACAAGACTTAAGAGAAAAAGCCCAATTTGTGAAAATTACTGGAGCAGGCTTAAAAGAAAGTCATCCACATGATGTTCAAATTACAAAAGAAGCTCCTAATTACTCTGTATAATTCAATAAAAACACATACGATTAACCATATAGCTTTAATATAGTATGGCTTCATATATCCTCACTAATAGGGAGTGAGAGTCTCTACCGGGTTACCAATAACAACCTGACTATGAAGGCAGTATTTCTTATTACAATTCTGCCTTCTTCCCCCTTTTAGGAAGTAGAATTGTATTTTTTTATGGTTAATCTAGTTCTAAGAAAAAACAAAAGGTGGAACTAGCATGAATTCAATTGATGAGAAAATTATTGTTTTAGACTTTGGTAGTCAATATAATCAACTTATTACAAGAAGGATTAGAGAACTTGGAGTTTATAGTGAACTATACTCTAATCAACTAACCGCAGAAGAAATTAAAGAAATGAACCCTCAAGGCATTGTTTTATCCGGAGGGCCAGGAAGTGTTTATGATGACAACTCTAAACAGATTGATGAAGCGATTTTTGATTTAGGGATTCCGGTTTTAGGTATTTGTTACGGAATGCAGTTAATGGCTAAACAATTAGGTGGCAAAGTTGAAAAAGCAAGTCATCGTGAATATGGAAAAGCAACACTTAAAGTCGAACATTCATCTAGCTTATTTCAAGCCTTACCTGATGAACAAGTTGTTTGGATGAGTCATGGTGACCTTGTAACAGGAGCGCCAAGTGATTTTACAGTAGATGCTACAAACCCTTCATGCCCGGTCGCATCGTTTAGTCATGAAGCGAAACATTTATACGGTGTACAATTCCACCCAGAAGTAAAACACTCAGAACACGGGAATGATTTATTAAAGAATTTCGTTTTTAATGTTTGTGACTGTGATGGCGAATGGACGATGGAAAATTTCATTGAACTTCAAGTTGAAAAAATTCGTGAAGAAGTAAAAGACCGTAAAGTGTTATGTGCTTTAAGTGGAGGTGTTGATTCATCAGTTGTAGCTGTTCTGTTACATGAAGCGATTGGTGATCAATTAACATGTATTTTTGTTGATCATGGGTTATTAAGAAAAAATGAAGCAGAAGATGTCATGAAGATGTTTGAAGAAGGATTTAATATTAATGTTATTAAAGTTGATGCTAAAGATCGCTTTTTATCGAAGTTACAAGGTGTAAGTGACCCTGAGGAAAAACGCAAAATAATCGGCAATGAGTTTATTTATGTTTTCGATGATGAAGCAGAGAAACTTAAAGAAATGGACTATTTAGCACAAGGAACGTTATATACTGATATTATAGAAAGTGGAACAGATACAGCCCAAACGATCAAATCACACCATAATGTTGGTGGGTTACCGGAGCATATGGATTTCAAATTAATTGAACCATTAAAAACGTTATTTAAAGACGAGGTTCGAAGACTAGGGGAAGAATTAGGAATCCCAGAGCACATCGTTTGGCGTCAGCCTTTCCCAGGGCCAGGTTTAGCCATCCGTACTTTAGGTGAAGTAACAGACGAGAAGCTTGAGATTGTTCGTGAATCGGATGCTATTTTACGTGAAGAAATTAAGTTAAATGATTTAGAGAAAGATGTGTGGCAATATTTTACTGTATTGCCTGGGATCCAAAGTGTTGGTGTTCAAGGAGATGAAAGAACATATAATCATACAGTAGGAATTCGCGCTGTTACATCAGTTGATGGAATGACTTCTGATTGGGCTCGTTTACCTTGGGATGTTCTTGAGAAAATCTCAAATCGTATTACGAATGAGGTGAGCGGTGTGAACAGAGTCGTGTATGATATTACAAGCAAACCACCAGCTACTATTGAGTGGGAATAGTGGATAATTGATTAGAGAAATAATGGAGTGAGCCTAGTTTGCTCACTCCATTATTTTAAGTTTAGTTATACGCGTTTTTTAGGCTTGACTTTAGGTAAAATTTTATTATTTGTAATCTTACTATTTTGGTCCCAAGTTAAATCGTCTTGTGGATTGTATTGTTCAATAAATTTAATAACCTCTTTAGTTATTGGAGTAGGTGTAGAAGCGCCCGCAGTAATAGCAACTGTTTCACAACCTTCTAACCATTCACGTTTAATTTCAGATACATCAGCGATTCTGTACGCTTCTGTATTAGCTTTTTCTTTAGACACTTGTGCTAAGCGATTGGAGTTATTGCTTTTCGGGTCACCTACTACTAAAGTTAAATCAGCTTCTACCGCCTGTTCTGCCACAGCTTCCTGGCGAACTTGAGTCGCCATACAAATCTCTTGAATCATCTCAGTTTGTGGATACTTTTCCTGTACTTCTAACATAATGTCGTAAACATCCCATTGACTCATTGTCGTTTGGTTAGTCACAACAATTTTTGAATCTTTCGGTAAATCTAAATCATGTACTTCTTCTTCAGTTTGGATTAAATGTACATGATCAGGAGCTACCCCAACAGCGCCCTCAGGTTCCGGGTGTCCCTTCTTACCTATATAGATTACCTCATATCCTTCACCGACTTTTTCGCGGATAAGATCATGTGTACGTGTTACATCAGGACAAGTTGCATCTAAGACAGTGAGTCCTTTATCTTCAGCGACTTTTTTAACTTCTGGTGACACACCATGAGCTGTAAAAATAACGGTTCCTTCATTTACGTCTTGAAGGAGTTGATCACGAGTGCGGTCTTTACCATCTAAAGTAATCACACCTTCGTCTTCAAACGCTTGTGTGACATGACTGTTGTGTACAATCATACCTAGTATATATATTGGTCGTGGTAAATTAGGATCTTTTGCAGCATTACTCGCAATGACCATAGCATCAACCACACCATAACAATATCCCCTTGGAGCAATTTTAATGACTTCCATGAAATCATAGCCTCCTCATATAATTCATCTCTATTCGTTATTATAATGGTTATAGACTACTTTGACAAAATCTTTCTATGAGTAGCATTTATAATTTGTGTCATTTATAATGTAATTTGATAGCAAAGGAGTTCTGAGTGAATATGAAAAGATACTTTCAATCGTATGATTTAAAACCAAACACGCTTGAGGTCATTGAACAGTTAGGCTTCAAACATCCAACTGAAATACAACACAGAGTGATCCCTCAAGCGTTAAAAAAGAAAAATATGATCGGACAATCCCAAACTGGGACAGGAAAAACACATGCTTATTTAATACCTATGTTTAACCAAATTGACTTTGAACTAAATGATGTACAAAAATTAATCATTGCACCAACAAGAGAATTGGCGATGCAAATATTTGAAGAAGTAAAGAAGGTGAGTGATCTTTCTAATGAGCAATGGACAGCTAAGCTTGTCATTGGTGGTACAGATAAACAAAGATTAAAACAAAAACTTCAAAATCCGCCACATATCATTGTTGGAACTCCAGGGAGGGTTTTAGATTTTATAGAGGAAGGAGCTATTAATCCTTCTACAGTAAATAGTGTAGTCATTGATGAGGCTGATTTATTAATTGACCTAGGTCTAATTGATGAAGTTGACCAAGTGTTGTATCGAATGCATGAGGATGTTCAGACGATGATATACTCAGCAACGATTCCAAAAGGATTACAACCTTTCTTGAAAAAATATTTAACAGCTCCTGAACACATTCAAATTGATGAGAATGTGTTAAGTCCTGAGCAGTTAGAGCACCGCTTAATACCATTAAGGCATAGAGCACCTGCTGAAATTATTGTAGAGGCTTCAAAGTTAATAAACCCTTATATAGCCTTAGTTTTTGTGAATAAAAAAGAACACGCTGATGAATTAGCCAAACAATTACTTGATCGTGGAATTGAAGTCGGCGTTATACATGGTGGTTTAAAACCGCGTGAACGTAAACGAGTTTTAAAGGAATTAAGATCGTTAAGGTATCAATATATTGTAGCGACTGACCTAGCTGCAAGAGGGCTAGATATACCTGGAGTTAGCCACGTGTTTAACGCAGAGATGCCGTTTGATGTTGATACTTATATCCACCGGGTGGGGCGTACAGCTCGAGCAGGTTTAGAAGGTACTGCTGTAAGTTTTTATCAGGAAGAAGACTTAGATCTTATCGAATCATTAGAAGATCGTGGTATAGAATTTCTGAATTATGATATTAAAAAAGGTGAATGGGTCGAAGTTAAAAAGTGGAATGAGCGTAAACAAAGACAGAAAAAAGAGAATGAATTAGAATCTGAAGCATGGAAAAAAGTTAAAAAACGTAAAAAAGTTAAACCAGGTTACAAGAAGAAAATGAAAAATGAGAAAGAACAAATCAAAAAACAATTAAAAAAAGATCAATATAAAAAGGGAAAACGTAGATAGAGAGGGGATATTCAAATGAAGTTAGGATCACACGTATCAATGAGTGGGAAGAATATGTTACTTGGTTCGAGTGAAGATGCGATCTCATACGGTGCTAATACTTTTATGATTTATACAGGAGCTCCACAAAATACGCGTCGTAAAGCAATTGAAGAATTAAATATTGCAGCTGGAAATCAACATATGGCTGAAAATGGCATTGAAGAAATCGTTATTCACGCACCGTATATTATCAATATTGGGAATACAACTAAACCAGAGACCTTCAGCTTAGGTGTTGACTTCCTCCGCTCAGAGATTGAGAGAACTGAAGCCATTGGTGCTAAACAAATTGTTTTACACCCAGGTTCACATGTTAAAGAAGGTGTTGATAAAGGAATAAATAAAATTATTGAAGGTCTAAATGAAGTATTTGGTGAAAAAAGAGATGTTCAAATAGCACTTGAAACAATGGCAGGTAAAGGATCTGAGGTAGGGCGTAGTTTTGATGAATTAGCTCAAATTATTGATGGAGTCACGCATAATGAACGTTTGTCTGTATGCTTGGACACTTGCCACGTACATGATGCTGGATATGATATCGTTAATGATTTTGATGGTGTTCTTAAAGAATTTGATGATATTATTGGTCTTGATCGTCTAAAAGTTTTACACATTAACGATAGTAAAAATGAACGTGGTGCCCGAAAAGACCGACATGAAAATATCGGATTTGGTCACATCGGCTTCGAGGCACTGCATGACATTATTCATCATGATGAATTAATGCACTTACCGAAAATTTTAGAAACACCTTTTGTTGGTACAGACAAAAAGAATAAGAAGCCGCCATATAAATTTGAAATTGATATGCTAAAAGGTGATAGCTTTGATGGCGAATTGAAAGATAAAATTATGGAACAATAACTTATAACCAGTTATCCAATTGATATTCCTTAGCTAGCCGGTATAGTAGTTGATATGCTTGGTCTGCTTCTTTTTTACCAATATTTTTCTCAATAAATTTAAATGTTATTAATCGATCCTTCTCTTTGAAAGGGTCGATTTTTTCTTTTTTTATGAAGTCTAAAATAGACGTTGCATCTTGAACATGTATAGGAATACCATATTCACGACTATACTTAACCACTTCTTGTGGACTAGCATGATATAGCTTAGTCGTAATTAATTGTTTAAGCATTTAAAAACACCCTTTATATTTCCAGTGATGTTTATGTATATGCGATGTAGGGAAAGGTGTGTTTCTATAACTGTTTTGTTTGATTCTTCATCGAAATTTCGTTAGTGTATCTCCTTTGGTCCAAAAGTTACCAATGACTTGTTGGCCAGAAAGGAAAGGGTGTTTTTGTGAAATTAAGGCATTATACAATATTATTTATGATGGTGACTATATTGGTATTTGTTGTGAACAATAACTATTATGAAGGCAAAATAGACGAATTGAAAGAAGATATGAGCATCTAAAGACACAACAAGAGTCAATTCAAAGTCAAAATGAGTATTTTCAAACAGTCAATCTGAAATGGGATTCTGATGTTTCTTATCGTAATTGGAATGACATTGAAATGCAGGCTAATATAATGGTTGAGGATAGCGAAGGGTTATTTGAGAAATCTTGGGCGATGTTCTTAATTCAAAAAGCGAACGCTAATGATTTGGATCCATTCATTGTTTATGAACTCATAAAAATAGAAACAGGCGAAACGTTTGATCCTGAGTTAGTTGGGCCTCCAACTGAGTATGGACATGCTTATGGTTTATCACAATTTATGGAAAATACTGCGCCTTGGATTGCTGATATGGCGGATTTACCTTATGAAAAAGAGTTACTGTTTGAACCGACTTACAGTATTCAGTTAGCAGTTGTATACCTAGATTTCTTATATAGTGAATATGAAAATTGGGATGAAGCTTTAACAGCATATCATCGTGGAATTGGTGGATTAAAGCAATACCAAGAACAAAATGGGCATGCTAAAAGTTGGTATGCCATTGAGATTCAACAGAAAGCTGAGAATAATCGGAGTCTTGTCTTTGCTAATTAATTCAATGGCGCTCTGAGTATAATTTAATGACTACCTCACACACTAAGTGTACTCTTAGGAAAGTGAGGGAAGAAAAATGAGCAACGATGATCGACATCCTAGAAGTTACAGTGAAGATGACAATTATTTTGATCAAAACAATAATAACTTCAATCCAACTAATGATCCCATCACTGGCGTTCATAACGCAGAAGCTGAAATAAATAATCGTAGTGACGACGTAGAATTCTCAAGTGATGCAGCAACATTTAATCCAGATGAATTAGATGAAGAAAAGATGAAGAAAGAAGATAAAGAGTCCCATTATGAGGAACATGTTGATGCTGGTTGGGGTTGGATTGCCCTGGCAGTATCGTTACTTTCTTTTTTCGTATGGACATTACTATTTGCCGTAGTTGGTGTAGTGATGGGTATTTATGCTAAACGTCGTGGTGCTAATACACTTGGTAACATTGCAATTGGTTTAGCCATTGCAGCAGTAGCAATCCGAATGTTTTTATTTCCAGTAATATAGATCAAGGGTCTGCTTTAAAAGCAGACCCGTAATTTTTATTTATAAAATTGTTGGGATAGATCCACAATTAGACAAAAGTGATTAAACGTAAAATTGTGCCGCTATTCAAACAAATAGTTTAAAGCCATAAAAGAAGGCCTACCATATTGGTAGACCTTCTAAATATTATGCTTCTTGTTCTTCTTTTTGTTTTTGATAATGCTCTTCAGCCAATTTATCGACTTCTTTCTTTAACTCATCAACCATAATTTCCTCAGGCACTTTTCGGATAATTTCGCCATGTCTAAATAATAAACCTTCGCCACGTGCACCGGCAATTCCAATGTCAGCTTCTCTTGCTTCACCAGGACCATTTACTGCACAACCTAGGACTGCCACTTTAATAGGTGCTTTAATGTTCTGGATATATTCTTCAACCTCATTTGCAATCGAAATTAAATCGATCTCAATACGTCCACAAGTTGGGCATGAAATCAATGTTGCGGCATTTGATGCTAGACCAAATGATTTCAATAATTCCTTAGCTACTTTTACTTCTTCAACGGGGTCTGCACTTAAGGAAATTCTTAATGTACTTCCAATTCCTTTGCTTAAAATGGCCCCTAAACCAGCAGCACTTTTTACTGTTCCAGCAAACAATGTACCTGATTCAGTGATTCCTAAGTGGATTGGGTAAGAAATTTCTTGAGCAGCTTTCTCATAAGCTTCAACTGCTAAATGAACATCAGACGCTTTTAGAGATACAACGATATTATGGAAATCAAGGTCTTCTAAAATTTTAATATGGTGAAGTGCACTTTCAACCATCGCATCTGCTGTTGGGTAACCATACTTCTCTAATAAATGACGCTCTAATGAACCAGCATTAACACCAATTCTAATGGGAATTCCTTTTGCTTTAGCAGCGTTTACAACTGCTTCTATACGTTCGCGCTTACCAATATTCCCTGGATTAATACGAATTTTGTCTGCACCGCCTTCAATGGCTTTTAAAGCTAAGCGGTAATCGAAGTGAATATCTACTACTAATGGGATATTGATTTGTTTTTTTATTTCAGGAATTGCATCTGCTGCTCTCTCATCAGGACAAGCTACTCGAACCACTTGGCATCCTGCTTCTTCTAGACGATGTATTTCTTTAACAGTTGCTTCTACATCGTGTGTTTTAGTTGTCGTCATTGATTGAATGACAACTTCATCTTTACCACCAATCATAACATTACCAACACGTACGGGCCTTGTATCTTTACGATGTATAATCGTAGACATCATACAACTCTCCTTTTATAAACAATGGAAAATATTATAAACCTCTCCATAAATGATAATAACATATCTTTAGTTTAACATGCTAACTCTGTTAACTGCTATAATAAATATATAGTGTTTTATATGTCAGAAAAATGAATTAAAATATATAACAGAAGGGAGAGAGTATTATGTTAGAAAGTGTACTAGGCGTATTTTTATTAACGCTTATTGCCATGTTTTTCTTTTTTGGTGAGATCTTAATTCGTATGAGGGGATTGGGTGCATTAATTGGTGTCATCACAATAGGATTGTACTTTTCAACTTATCTGTCAACGACTGACATGATTTTAGTTGGTTTAGGTTTTGCTTTAGGACTTGTGTTAATCATTGTTGATGGAAAGTTTATTGGTGATGGAATTATGGGGGTTATTGGCTTTTTAGTTGTGATCTTTTCAGTTGCATTTGCAGCCCCAAATGGATTATATGCGACATATAGTATTGCAGGGGTCATTTTAGGAGCATTAAGTAGTCTTGTTTTACTAAAAGTTAATGCGTTGCCTAAACGTACGATGTGGAAAAAGATGGCGTTAAAAGACCAATTAACGAGTGAAAAAGGTTATAATACAATGAATGAGTCATATAAAGAACTGATTGGCAAGACAGGAGTTACAGAAACGGTATTAAGACCTATTGGCACAATTAAGGTTAATGATGAGAGGCTTAGTGGTGTGTCAAATGGACAATGGATTGAAAGTGGCGAGCAAATCAAAGTTGTTAATGTAGATGGAACTAAGATCTTAGTTGAAAAATTAGAAGAACAGTGAAGGTGTATCTCTTCACTGTTCTTTTTGTTGAGGGATGTTTTTTAATACCATGTATAGAATAATAAAACTACCTAACCAAAAGATGATGCCAGATATGTCTTGTTGGAAGCCAGTCCATTGAATAAGACTAACAATCAAAGTAGGTAAAGTAACTACGTATACTGATAATTTCCAGACTTCGCTATACGTTGCTTGACGATTTATTGATTTAATTCCGACCAAACCAGCTAATGCCAATAAGGAAACCTCAGCCAGTTTAATGACAATTGAAAGGATTAGATAAATGAATGAAGAAACAAAAATTAATGTTAATATAAACTGATCCAAACCTTGGACGAGTTCAAGTAAATTGAAGTCGCCGTTTGTCAAAACATCGTCATATAAGAATGAATAATGGTTTCTTTCAGTTATTAATGTTGCCTCGTTTTCTTGTAAATACAAGATGATACTATTACTCGCATTTTCAAAGCCTTCTTGAGTAATTGCTATTGATATATCATCATCTTCATATAACTCTTCATGATCATTAAAAGTTAAACTATCACCCTCATAATTAAAGTTCAGCGATTCGACATATTCTGAGTTATTAAGTTGATTAACGGCATGTTGTGAATCAACTGCCATAATAACTGCATATGGAATAGCTAAGATTAACATTAAGGTGAACAAATACAATATTGATTTCCTTATTTTTTCGAAACGAAAAGTCGCGATGTTCTTAAATTCATATAAGCTCCATATAAATCGTTTAAATATATTCACATTCATACAATTCCTCCCATACAACTGTCTTAATAATAACTAAGAAGCACGTTGCAAACAATAACTTTATCTCTAAAATTATATTGAAATTAGCTATTGTAAAGTTTTTGTAAAGAATGTCGAAAAGAGGTTTACTTTAGCGTGCGATAAGAAACATAATGGACTTGTTGAAATCGACATAAACAAACATATTTTTGATCTGAGGTGAGGAATGTGGAAGATATTTCAGTTCAACAAATGATTTTTTTATTTGTTGGGGGATTAGGTCTTTTCCTATTTGGAATTAAGTACATGGGGGATGGTTTGCAACGTTCCGCTGGAGATAAGTTAAGAGACATACTTGATCGATTTACGACTAATCCATTTATGGGTGTATTAGCTGGTATTGTTGTTACGGTATTACTTCAAACAAGTACTGGTACGACAGTGTTAACGATCGGATTAGTCAATGCAGGCTTCATGACATTAAGACAAGCAATCGGAGTGATCATGGGAGCGAACATAGGTACAACAGTAACCGCATTTATTATTGGTATTGATATATCTGCCTATGCCTTGCCGATCCTTGCAGTTGGAACATTTTTACTTTTCTTCTTTAAAAATAAAAAAGTCGTTTACTTTGGACAGACTGTTTTCGGTTTTGGTGCGATTTTCTATGGCTTAGAGTTAATGAGTGATGGTTTGAGACCATTACGTGATTTTCAAGCATTCCAAGATTTAACTGTAACCATGAGTGATATACCATTACTGGGAGTGGCAATTGGTACAATATTTACAGTTAGTGTTCAAAGTTCAACTGCAGCTATTGGTGTGTTACAGTCATTGCATGCAGAAGGAGCAATTGAATTACAAGCTGCAATACCTGTACTATTTGGCGATAATATTGGTACGACTATTACAGCAGTGTTAGCAGCAATGGGAGCAAGTGTAGCCGCTAAACGTGCTGCTGCTTCTCACGTTATCTTTAACTTAATTGGAACGATTGCATTTTTATTATTACTCATTCCTTTTACAGCGGTAGTTGAATGGTTTAGAGACATATTAGTGCTAGAGCCTAGAATGACCATTGCTTTTGCACATGGAATATTTAATGTTTCGAATACTGTTATTCAATTCCCGTTTATTGCGTTGCTTGCATTAATAGTAACTAAATTAGTTCCAGGTGAAGACACGGCAATTGATTCTAAACCAAAACATCTAGATCCGATCTTTTTAGAGCAATCTCCTTCGATGGCTATTTCTCAAGCGAAAGCAGAATCGATTCGAATGGGTGAGTTAGCTATAGCTGGATTAGAGAATACTAGAGAATATTTAAACACTAATCAACCGAAGTATTCAGAGATTGCATTATCTCTTGAGGATGGAATTAATAACTTAGATAAGAAAATTACGAATTATTTAGTGCAAGTATCAAGTGCTGATATTACTGAAGCGGATAGTGATACACATTCAACGGTTGTAGATGTTGTTCGTGACATGGAGAGAATTGGGGATCATTTTGAGAATATTGTTGAACTGAATGAATATAAAATTACAAATAAAGTTCTTTTAACTGAACGAGCTATGGAAGATTTAAATGAGATGCTTGATTTAACAGTTGAAACAGTCTCACAAGCGATTGAATCGTTTGAGAAAGGTGATGTTGAATTAGCTAAAAAAGCTATGGAAAAAGAGGATAAGATTGATGAAATGGAACGCGTTTATCGTAAAAAGCACATTATGCGACTCAATGAAGGTGAGTGTTCAGGAACAGCTGGTATTATCTTTGTCGATATTATTAGTAACCTTGAACGTATTGGGGACCACGCATTAAACATTGCTCAAAAAGTTAATGAAAAACAATAAACATGAAAAACTAAGGGATTCAGATTTCCCTTAGTTTTTTTATAGGCACCGTTAAAATATAGACTAAAATTAAATTATTTCGTAAAAAATATTCAACAATGTTGACAAGGGTTTAGTATCGTGGTAAATTATATCTCGTCGCTGTTAATAGAGAATGATTAAAACGGTCGATAATTTTTATTTTTCCAGCGTAGCTCAGTGGTAGAGCAGTTGGCTGTTAACCAATTGGTCGCAGGTTCGAATCCTGCCGCTGGAGCCATGGCGGTGTAGCTCAGCTGGCGAGAGCGTACGGTTCATACCCGTGAGGTCGGGGGTTCGATCCCCTCCGCCGCTACTTATTATTATACATACAAATATATGGCGGTCGTGGCGAAGGGGTTAACGCACCGGATTGTGGCTCCGGCACTCGTGGGTTCGATTCCCACCGATCGCCCCATATAAAGTGGACCCTTAGCTCAGCTGGTTAGAGCTATCGGCTCATAACCGATCGGTCGCAGGTTCGAGTCCTGCAGGGTCCACCATATAATTTAATATTCGGAGGAGTACCCAAGTCTGGCTGAAGGGAGCGGTCTTGAAAACCGCCAGGGGTGTCAAAGCCCGCGGGGGTTCGAATCCCTCCTCCTCCGCCATAATAAATCAAGCTTAATGAAAGCTTGTTTTTTCTTTTTTACGGGAGGAAAGACTAGGAAACCTCGATATGTTTTGTCCAGTCGTTTTCAAATTGCTTGTAAAAGTTGACGATATTCGGTAAATAGTCTTTTAAATCTGGACAATGAATATTTGCCTGATTAAGTTCATTGATCGCTTCAGTACAATCATAGTCAGAGTCACAGTAAAAGTAATCTAATGCCTCTTTTTCAACACGAAACCACCTTCTAAATATCGAAAACGATAAAAATAATCTTCCTGCTGTTAAGGGAACATTCCCAATTGGCTTCTTACCTAAATAACTTTTTGTAAACATCTCATAAACGTCCTGAGCGTGATATGGATTTGGGTCTGTTAAATGAAATGTCTTACCTACTGTCGTTTCACTGTGTGCTAAATGCATCGATCCTTTTATAATATAATCAATTGGAACAAAGTTAGCTAATGCGTTTCCTTTACCTAAATACGGAATGACTGGAACTGCCCTTATACGCCTTAAATAATTCAATATAAAATACGGTCCATCAAATTTACTTGTTGTTCCATGCTCGGAATTGCCAATCACAATTCCAGGCCTGATAATCGTGATTGGCACTTTGGATTTAATGGCTTCTGTCATCTTTTCTGCTTGGAATTTCGTTTGTTCGTAATGATTTTTAAAAGTTTGGTCTTGATCTAATTCATGTTCGTAAATTTTTCCTTCTCGTTTTCCTGATACATATGCCGTACTAAAGTAAATATATCGTTTTAAGTTTTTACATTGTTGGGCAAATGAATTAACATTAGCTGTACCAGTAACATTAACTTTATCTGCTTGGTCAAAAGGCGCTGCTAAGTCATATAGTGCGGCAAGGTGAAAAATGTGGGTGACTTTTTGATTAAGTAGTTCTAATTCTTGGGCTTGCACGCCGATGTTCGATTTAGTTATATCACCTTTAATGATTGTTATTTTATGGGTTGATTTTTCTTCTTCAATTGAAATTTTCTCTAATAATTGTGTAGCGTCATCTACCTTCTCGTTTAAAACAAGCAAGTAAATATGGTCATAGTCATTGTTTTCGATAATAAAGCGAATTAAATTAGCAGATATGAAGCCGGGGAATCCGGTGATTAAATATGTATCATTCATAGATATCACTCCTTAATATTATTTTATATAATTCAGAATATTAAATTCAATAGATATTATGAGTTTAATTGATCTAATCTTTGGGTATTTGGAATATATCACCACTTTTAATGCAAAAAACTTGCATATAAACGGTTCGGTTGATAATCTTTTACTGAGTGGAAATAAAGAAAATACTTTCCACCGTATTATGTTGAAGGAGGAATTAATTATGGCTAAATTTGAACTACCAGAATTACCTTATGCTTATGATGCATTAGAGCCACACATCGACCAAGAAACTATGAAGATTCACCACACGAAACACCATAATACGTATGTTACGAAGTTAAATGCTGCACTAGAGGGGCATTCTGATCTTCAAGACAAATCCCTAGACGAACTACTTCAAAACCTAGATTCTTTACCTAGTGACATTCAAACTGCTGTAAGAAATAATGGCGGTGGTCATGCTAACCATACACTTTTCTGGACAGTCCTTTCACCAAACGGTGGCGGTGAGCCAACAGGTGAACTTGCTGAGAAGATTAAAGAAGCTTTCGGTAGCTTTGACCAATTCAAAGAAGATTTTCAAGCAGCAGGCGCAGGTCGTTTTGGCTCAGGATGGGCTTGGTTAGTCGTTAAAAACGGTCAATTAGAAATTACATCCACTCCAAACCAAGACACGCCAGTTATGGAAGGTGTAACGCCGATTCTTGGTTTAGACGTTTGGGAGCATGCTTACTACTTAAAGTATCAAAACCGTCGTCCAGATTACATTAATGCATTTTGGAATGTTGTCAATTGGGATGAAGTAAAAAAGCGTTACGAAACAGCTAAGTAATTATTATATAGTTTTTAGAAGCTTGTACCATTTTAGGTGCAAGCTTTTTCTTTTTGTTTTAATTGCATAAGCACTTTCTTATTGCAAAAACTACCCTTAGAAACGAGGGAGTTGTATGTTGTTAAACCGCCTAGGACAAGATGTTAGTGATCATGAACGAAAAAATTTATATTTGTTATTAACTATTGGTTTGTTATATACATTAGGTATTTTCCTATCTAATATATTTGTCAATATCTTTCTTTGGAAACAATCAGAGGACATTCAAGTCGTCGCTTGGTACAACTTATTTATAGCTTTATCCCAAATGATTATTTATATTGTTTTTGGAAAATGGGCAAAGAAGATTGACCGGATTTTAATATTACGAGCTGGAATTATTTTAATTTCTATATTTTTTATATCAGTCTTAGCGTTCGGTGAGAATGCGGCTCAGTTTAATTATTTACTTGGTTCTTTACTAGGTGCTGGGTATGGTTTTTTTTGGTTAGCATTTAATGTTCTGACTTTTGAAGTGACTGAACCTTATACGCGTGATTTCTTTAATAGCACTTTAGGAATGTTACAGTCAGCAAGCGGGATGGTTGGACCGATTTCAGCTGGTTTTATTATCACAGTTCTCGAAGGTTATACAGGATATTTAACGATATTTTTTATATCATTTATTTTATTTATTCTAGCTGTTGTTTGTAGCTTTTTTATTGAAAGAAGACAAGTGGAAGGGAATTATTCATTACGTGTAGCTATAAATGAACGAAATAAAAATCCGAATTGGAAAATGCTTTTAAATGCTCACTTTTTTCAAGGGACGAGAGAAGGAGTCTTTTTATTTTTAGTTGGTTTATTAGTTTATATGGGTACAACGAGTGAAATGACAGTCGGTATATATAACTTTACTTATGCTGTTACGTCATTATTAGCTTATCAGCTAGTTGCAAGAGTGGTGACACCATCTAATCGAATCAAATTTATTACAGTCGGTGTCATCAGTTCATATTTATCTGTTTTTTGGTTGTTAATATCGGATGTACCGTATGAATTTTATATTTATGGAGCAGTTATAGGGATTGCATTTCCACTATTTTTTGCTCCTTATATGTCAATTTCTTATGATGTGATCGGTCAAGCTAATCAAGCGAGAGATTATCGGATTGAGTATATTATTTTAAGAGAAATAGCTCTAAGTTTTGGAAGAGGTACGTCATTATTATTGTTTATAGTTGGCTTGCTGTTTATAGAACAATCAACTTGGATCCAATACGGACTTGTTATATTTGGTGTTGGGTATTTGATTGTTAATTTATATCTTGCCAAAATTGTCCGTTATAGTTCGGACTCTTAAGGAAAAGTGAAGCTTAGATCAAGAGAGAGATTAAGATTAATCCTTTATACGTCTGATCACAAAACTGTACCAATCTTCCCTTATCTGCTTTTAAAAAAAATGCTATAATATGAATAGCATTTAAGGGGAGGAGCTAATCTTTTGAATAAAAATAAAAATAAATCACATTTACCTCTTCGCTTAAATTTATTATTTTTCTTGATCTTTTTATTGTTTTCGATGCTAATTTTACAACTTGGTGTCGTTCAAATATTATACGGACAAGATGCTCAAGAGGAAATTGACCGAACAGAACAAGACACATCTCAAACACCTGTTCCTAGAGGGAGGATGTTTGATAGAACTGGTGAGTTAATTGTTGATAATGAACCTGTATTAGCTATTACTTACACACCACCTAAGCATGTACAACCTGAAGATAATTTAGAAACTGCAGAAAAATTGGTGGATTATATAGACTTAGACTCAGGTTCAGTTACACAAAGAAATATGGAAGACTATTGGATTTTGAAAAACTTTGATGAGGCATATGAACGCCTAACTCCTGATGAAAATGAATTAAATGATACAGAGCAGTATTATGCTGTTTTAGACCATATTACAGATGATGATTTAGATGAAATTACAGATGAAGAAGTTGATGTCATTGCCATCTTTAGCGAGCTTAACCAGGCGAGTGAATTAACACCACATATTATAAAACGAGAAGAAGTATCAAATGAAGAGTATGCGATTATTGCTGAGAATCTAAATAAATTTCCAGGGATTAATGTAACGACTGATTGGGATCGGAGCTATTTGTTTAATAATACATTTAGAAACTTTTTAGGTGGGATTACCACTGCCACTCAAGGGATTCCAAGTGATGAGCTGGACTACTTCATGACTCGTAATTATAGCCGTAATGACCGCGTTGGACGTAATGGCTTAGAAGATGAATATGAGCTGTATTTATCTGGTCAAAAGGAAGTTCGCGAGCACATTACAGATTCAAGTGGAAACGTTATTAGTAGCGAGGTAATTCGTGAAGGTGAGCGAGGAAAAGATCTGGTTCTTACTGTTGATATGGAGTTACAGCAACGTTTAGATGAAATCGTAGGGGAAGAATTAGCAGAAGCAATCGAAGAACAGCCATATGAAAATCAATATATGAATGAGGCATTAGCAGTTTTAATGGATCCGAATACTGGAGAAATATTAGCGATGTCTGGTCAAACTTATGATCGTGATGCAGATGATGAAAGTGAACGATTAATTGATGAGTCATATCGAGCTATTTATGACGCTCACATGCCTGGATCAGTCATCAAGGGCGCAACTGTGTTAGCTGGTTTTGATGCTGGTGTTATTTCACCAGGTGAGGTAATTCAAGATAGAACGATCCAATTACCGAGAACAGAACAAGGTGATTCTACGTTTAGTTCACATAATACGTTAGGGAGTATGGATGATATCGGTGCACTACGTGAATCATCGAACGTTTATATGGGCTTTATTGCGTTACGAATGAATGGCGAAACAAGGCATCAGTATGATTTTAGAGGTACAACGATGGTCCAAAGTCAACAAGCTTATCGAGATTTACAAAACTACTACAAACAATTCGGTTTAGGCGTTGAAACGGGAATTGATTTACCTTATGAATCGAGCGGATATGAAGGGCCGAATGATAGCCCAAGTCCAGGTTTACAAATGCAATATGCGATTGGACAGTTCCACTCATATACAACATTACAGTTAGGCCAATACGTATCAACGATTGCTAATGGTGGATATCGAATTGCTCCTTCTATTGTCCGGCAACTCCATAGCTCTGGTGATACGAGTGGGTTAGGGCCATTGTACTCATCTACTGAACCGAAAGTTTTAAATCGAATTAATATGGAAGATCGTTATTTAGAGCGTGTACAAGAAGGATTTAGGCAAGCGTTTCAGTCTAGTGGCGGTACTGGAAGAAGCTACTTTGGTGATAAAGATTATGACCCTGCAGGAAAAACAGGTACTGCTGAAACGGATTTATTTGAAGATGGAGAAAAGATTGCAGAGGTTAACAATATTAATCTAGTCGGGTATGCCCCTTTTGATAACCCAGAAGTCGCGTTTGCAGTTGTCGTTCCACATACGGGTAAGAATTCGAATCATTCAACAAACTTAAGAATTGGAGAGCGTGCATTAGATGCTTATTTTGAGCTTCAAGAAGAACGACAAGGGACTGCTGAGGAAGAATTAGAAGATCAAATTGAAGATGGTGAAGAGGAACAAGAGGAGAATTAAGACACTGTAAATGAATAATATATGTAAACCAGTCGGGGTTGATTTTAAGCCTCGACTGGTTTTATTTAGGCTCTAAAAAACATGATCGTAGCCAAACTAAAAACATTGGTATATTTGTTTATCCGAAATAATATAATCAACAGGGATATCATAGTCATCGTAAGGAATTGACCTAACAATTTGTTCTTCCATAGCAATGGATAGTTTAGTGTTCGGATAGTTTGTTAAGTAACGATCATAATAACCACCACCATACCCAATACGAAACCCACTATGGTCAAATAACAAACCAGGAACGATCATTAAGTTAATTTGAGAGGGTTCAACCAAATAATCATCTCTTTCTTTTGGTTCATATAAGTCAAGATACACATTTTCTAGTTCTAAATCGTTTGTGAACTTAAAAAACTTCATGAGATGACCTTCATGAGGGTAACACTTCGGAATGACGACTTCTTTTCCTTCTTTCCATGCTTGTTTAATAATTGGGTGAGTATCAAGTTCGATTTGTCTAGAAATTGTTATGGCAATTGTTTGAGACTTGTTCCAAAAATCTGTCTTAAACAAAGTGCTACTGATCGCTTTAGCTGCTTGTTCTTTATGCTCTATACTTATGTGATTCAATAAGCGTTTACTTAAAGTCCTAAACGAATGTTTGTACATATAAAATCTCCTAAAAGAATGATTTATTGAACAATTATAATTAAGGGTCATTTTACCTGTGGTATAACTTATCAGTATGGTGAAAAAATATTAAGCCGTTAAAATAGGGTGTTGTTCCAGTAAAGAGTTTGTCTATTAAAACTTGGGTTTTAGTAGTATTGTGATGATTGAAGTTGGCAGCTTCTATTACTTAAAAAAGTAAAAGCTAAAAAGAGATTCACAATATCAACAACAGACATTAACATAACCAAATATAAAGAAAAACAGCAGGGAGTCCCTACTGTTTTACTTCGTTTCACGGTGTAACGTATGACGACCTAATCTTGAAGAGTATTTTTTCAACTCTAAACGGTCAGGGTTCGTACGTTTATTTTTAGTTGAGATATAATTACGATCACCAGTCTCAGTGCAAGCTAGTGTGATTTGTACACGCATGCTAATTCCCTCCGTTTCTACATATCTTTCAATTTGACTTAATTATCATACCAAAATTGACACAAACTTTCAACCTTCTATAAAAGCGGATTTACAATAAACTAATTTCTCTTCTTTTAAATAAAATGATAAAATATAGCTATGAAATGAAAAAGTAAGGGTGAAGATTATGATTTATGTATTATTAACATTATTAGTTACAAGTATAGTTTTGCTCGTTATTTCTTTTTTTATGAGTAATCGCTTTAATGAACTTGAACAGGAAATCGAGCAATTATCAATGTCACAAATACAAGAACAATATGTGATTAAAAATAAATTAAAAGTGCTAGAAGAAGAGCTTCTAACGGATACTTTAGACTTAAGTGTAAGTAGTGATTTATCAACCCCAGGTCATACTGATACTCATCCAACTCAGTATAAAGGCAATCGAAAAGAGCCAGCTGTTGTTGTAAAGGTTAAGGAACTATATGAACAAGGTTATAGCGATCAAGAAATAGAATCACAAACTGGACTAAGTCAAAACGATATTAAGGTGATTATCCAACAAAAGACTAACAACGAGGCATTTGCTTAAGCTATGTAGAAGAAAGGAACGGTTTGTGAAATATGAGACCCATCGTCATGTCATTTTCATTAGGGATTTTATTAACAACACTTATTGTCGGTGTTACTTATTTTTTTGAAAGTCATGAGCAGCACTCTTCTTTTGAAGTCGATACAGAGCATCTTGAGTTCACTGAGGAACAAGCAAGGGAATTAATCGAAAGCTCTGAGAAAGTTATGGTAACTGAAGAGGAATTGAACCAATATAAAGATTATGAACAAGAAAATATAAGTTTAAAAGAACAGATCAAACAATATGAGGATGAATTAGAAAATCAAGAAGGTCAAATAGGTCATGATATTTTTACACTTGAAATAGAAAGTGGGATGAGCACTCGAAATATTGCAGACTTACTAAAAGAAGAAAATATTATTGAAGATGCTACAGAATTTGTAGAGTTTTTAACAGAAAATGATTATAGTCGTCAAATACAAGTCGGACAATATGTTGTTACATCAGCCATGAGTGATCAACAAATAGCTATTACGATTACCAATTAAAAGAGAAAGGGGGGAGTGGTTTGTATATAAGTGAGAAATATACCATGTTGAAAGTGATTGATCATTTGATTAATCAAAAATTTGAAGTTCGTTATATTTCTAATGACCGAGATTTATACATTTTAGAGAAATATGAAAATCAAACAAGTCATGTCATTTTATTAAACCAAAAGCAATTTGATTGGGCTAATCACTTAAAAAGAGATATAAATAACAAGGTCGATTTTTTATTTAAGAAAGTAAGAATGCTACGTGGTCGTAAAGTTCATTATCATATCACTTATTTTGCGGACTTACCCCCCGTAGATTATTGGGAAGAAGTAAGAACAACGAACCAAGTAAAAGATCGTAAAAATAAGCATTTAACAGTATATTATTTTAATCAGGGTGATAAAAATGATGAATTAGAGCGGCTTAAGAAAAACACAGAGCAAGAAGCTACATTTCATCAGAACCTTGAATTACAGCCTTACTCTGAAGAATTAGATCGCCAAACAATCTATTTGGAGCAGAAGATTGTTGGTTATCATAAAGCAAAGGAAAGAGAGTTCAAGGAAGTATTCTTTTTCGGAAAAACAAAATTGACATACTTTCTGATCATGATAAATTTATTAGTATTTGCCTTAATTGAATTAAATGGAAGCAGTACAGATACATTTCACCTTATAGATTGGGGAGCTAAATTTAACCCTGCTATAAAAGACGGTGAATGGTGGCGTATTTTATCCTCGATGTTTTTACATATTGGTGGATTGCATTTATTTATGAACATGTTAGCTTTATATTTTTTAGGTGAAGTGGCTGAGAAGATTTACGGTACGAAACGTTTTTTGTTTATTTACCTTTTAGCAGGCATTTTTGGAGGGTTAGCAAGCTTTGCTACCAATGATGCCGTTGCAGCTGGTGCATCAGGTGCTATTTTCGGTTTGTTTGGTGCCTTATTATTTTTCGGGTTAAATTATCGAGAGTTGTTCTTTAAAACAATGGGAACCAGCTTATTAATCATAGTTGGAATAAATATTGTATTTGGATTTACAGTTCCCCAGATTGATAATGGGGCTCACTTAGGTGGTTTAATTGGAGGTTTTCTTGCTGCACAAATTGTTCAGCTTCCTCATAAAAAAGGAAGAGTTAAACCATTAATAGCCACTATATTGTTTGTATTGTTAACTTTAACGATGAGCGTTTATGGTGTTAATCATGCTGAAACATCTGATGATCCACAGGCATTAGCGCTCATTGCACAAAAGCATATAAATGATGGTGAATATGAACGGGTGATAAATCAATTGTCTTCTTCCTTAGATGATGGTAGCGAGCATGAATACTTATATTTTTATCGTTCAGTAGCCTACATTGAGATGGGTGAATTGTCTAAGGCTGAAAAAGATCTACATCAAGCCATTACCTTGAATGAAAGATTTTCTGAAGCCTACTATAATCTAGGTGTCTTATACGAACAAAGAGGAGAAAGAAACCAAGCGCTTGAGTATGTTGAACGTGCAATGGAATTAAGTTCTAATCAAGAACAATATATTGACTTTTACAATGAACTAACGGATTTTTAGAAAGGAGAAGCAAATGAACAGCTTCATAGATGTACAAAAACTTCTTAAAAGCTTTGGTGTTTTTGTATACTTAGGAGACAGAGATTCTGATATACTATTAATGGAAGAAGAGGTTAAAGAATTATACAAAAATAATTTAATCTCAACAGATGAATTTCAAAAAGCTCTTTTAATTTTGCGAACTGAAAAGAAATCGTAATAAAAATGTAGTTGTAAGATGTTTGAAATGGTGGTAAAAAGGGTATTGGAATTAATAAGTTTTTTGAAACGATTCTCTTTATAATTACGTCTAATTTAGGGGAGAGTTTTTTAGGGGAAGTGGAGGGACACTTATGCATCGCGTAAAACAGATTCCGTTGTTTATTATTGCGGCGATCTTAGTAGGAATAAAAACTTACATTGTATATAGATTTTATTTTGACTTATCGATTGAGTCAGCTTTTCAGGAAATTATACTAGTTGTAAATGCTTTTGCTATTAGTATGTTTATTTTCTCTATTGCTGTATGGTTAAAACCTAAAAGTCAAAAACGCTTTATTATAACGACATCGATCGTTTTATCAGTCATTATTATGGCTAACTTAATGTACTATCGAAATTTCACTGATTTTGTAACGGTTCCAACTTTATTCCAAGTTAATAATGCTGGAGATTTAGGAACAAGCGTTGTTTCATTAGTATATTTTTCGGATCTATTGCTATTTTTGGACGTTGCTTTAATTATGACGTTCATGAAATTAAACACATTTAAGCTAGAACAATTCTCTAGTGTGTTTAGAAGACGAATTATCTCAGTCGCTATGACGGCTGTTGTCATTAACTTAATACTTGCAGAAATTGAAAGGCCAATGTTATTCCAAAGAGGTTTTGATCGAGAGTATTTAGTTAAGAATGTTGGTTTACCAGTATTTCATGGTTATGATATTGTGATGACCACCTCGACTCAGTCCAAGCGTCTATTTGCTGATGGGTCTGGAATTGATGAAATCGATGAATATGTTAATGAGAATGTTAGAGAAAAGGAAGCCCCTGTAGATTTAACAGGTATTGCAGAAGATCGAAACATTATTTACATCGCTGTAGAATCAATGCAAACATTCTTAGTAGACGAAACACTTCATGGTGAAGAAATCATACCATTTATAAATGAATTTAAAGAAGATAGTTATTACTTTGATAATTTTTATCACCAGACAGGATTAGGTAAAACATCGGACCATGAATTTCTTTTAGACAATAGTTTGTATCCCTTGCCAAATAGTGCAGCATTTTTTACTCATGCACAAAATGAATATAACTCATTACCAAAAATAATTAAAGAAGAGCTAGATTATAATTCGTATGTTTTCCATGCGAATAACGAGAGTTTTTGGAACAGAAACGTTATGTATGACTCATTGGGATATGAAGAGTTTTTTGATGTCGAGTCTTATGAGTTTGATGAAAGTGATGAAATTGGTTGGGGACTTAATGATAAAGATTTTGTAGATCAAACGGTTGATTTGATAAAGGATTTGGATGAACCATTTTATTCAAAAATGATCACTTTAACTCACCATTTTCCATTTGAAATGCCTGAGGAAGAAGCAACAATTGACCAATTTGATTCAGACTCTGTTACACTTAATCAATATTTTCAAACAGCAAGATATACTGATGAAGCACTTGAGCAGTTTATCGACCAGTTAAAAGAAGAAGGTATTTATGAAGATTCAATAATTATTATGATGGGTGACCATTACGGTATTAGCTCTTATCATAATGATGCAATGGCTCAGTTTTTAGGTGAAGATGAGATTACACCTTATGATGAAGTGAAGTTACAACGTGTACCGATGATTGTTCATATACCAGGTCATGAAGACACAGGTACCATCTCAACACTTTCTGGCCAAATTGATTATAAGCCAACAATGTTAAATATGTTAGGAATAGAAAACCAAAACGATATCATGTTTGGTAATGATCTTTTCTCACAAGATCGTAAAGATTTCATTGCATTTAGAGATGGTCGTATTGTAGGCGAAGATTACATTTACGCTTCTGGCAACTGTTATGAAAACTCTTCAGGTGAAATTATTGAAGAAGCTCATTGTGACACAATGCGCGAACAGGCTGAACAAGAGTTGAATTATTCAGATGAGATCATTTATGGAGATCTTTTTAGGTTTTATGACTTTGAGCAAGGCGAAATTGCTGATGAAAATGAATCATAATATAAAATTGACCCACTCTATTATTTGAGTGGGTCAGTTTTTTTTAGTATTGTTATGTTTATAAGTAGCTTTTAGTAGGTGAACTGAATGACTAATCATATATTTCAATTTAATCAAGTGAATCGTTTAATCTTAAAAGATGTGAATTTTAAGGTTAATGAAGGGGAACGTTTAATCATATTTGGCCCATCAGGGTCAGGGAAATCGACATTGTTACATCTGTTTAATCGTATGGATGATCCAGATCAAGGTGAAATATATTTTCAACAACAATTGATTAATGATTATGATATTCCTCAATTAAGAAAGAAAGTGGGGCTTGTTTTACAACAACCCCATTTATTTCCAGAAACGGTATTAGATAATTTAAAGTTTGGTCCAAGTATGTTTGATGAATGGGAAGAAGAGAGGGCTTATCAGCTGTTGAATTATGTTAATTTGCCAAAAGAGTACTTAACTAAACCTGTAGAAGAACTATCAGGTGGTGAACAACAAAGGGTTTCTTTAGCTCGTACTTTAGCTAATAAACCAGATGTATTATTATTAGATGAACCAACAAGTGCTTTAGACGACCGGAATATTGAAGCAATCGAAGAAGATCTCATTAACTTAATTGAACAACACAGTTTAACAGTTGTTATGGTGACACATAGTATGGATCAAGCTAAACGAATAGGGACAAAGGGTTTATTCATTGATGAAGGACAAGTTATAGAATTTGGTGATATTGCTCAATTATTAGAAACACCCAAAACGGAGGAACTAAAGAACTTTTTACACAAATCATAAATTCTTTAGGAGGCCATCATGGAGCGAGATATTCCAACATATTCACTTTTATTACTAACTGTTTTTGTTATGATTCCATTCACCATTGCTTACTTTTATCAATTAGGGTTAAAAAAAGATATTATTTGGTCTACGATTCGAGGGACATTGCAGCTGTTTCTGATCGGTCTCATATTAACTTATTTATTCGACTTGCCACCTCTAGTAGGTATTCCAATTATGTTAACTGTGATTATTATCGTTGCAACGTTTCATGCTCGCAAAAAAGGAAAAGAATTGCCGTATATATTCATTACTATTTTAATTGGTTTAATTTCAGTAGAGCTAATTGTCCTAGCTATGTGGTTAGGTTTTGATATGATTTCATTTACACCTGAAGAAGTCATTCCTATGAGTGGTATGGTGATTGGAAATAGCATGGTTGCTATGGGATTAGCGTTAGAACGTCTAAAGTCAGAGTTTGAGCAGAACCGCGGAAAGTTATTGGCTGCTCTATCTTTAGGAGCAACACCCAAGTATGCTGCTCATATGACGGTTAAAAAAACATTAAACGCTGCATTAATTCCTAATATAGATCAATTAAAAACTATCGGATTAGTACAATTACCAGGGATGATGACAGGATTAATTTTAGGTGGAGTAGCGCCGATTGTAGCGATTAAATATCAACTGGTCATCTCAATTAGTATTTTCTCATCTGTCTCTTTGAGTGCTATTTTTATTTCTATGGTCATGTATCGTTTCTTTTTTAATAAACAAATGCAATTACTTAAGTTACAAGACATAAAAAAGAGCGGCTAACAAACTGATTGTTACGCCGCTTAAGTAAAACTATGAGGTAAACAATTGACTATAAATTGTCATTACTGAATACCAACCAAAAAGAAAAAGTGATGCAGTTGCAAAAGCTACAGCGAAGAAGTTACGAGTCTTTAATTCACGTATAACTGCAAATGCACTTAAGATTGCTACAACTAGCATCATAACTCCAAATACGAATTCTCCTACTTGCATGTCTGTTCCTCCTTGAATGAAAAACTTGCTCTTTGTTATGATTACATTGAAACTAAGAAATTATCCGTAAGATTTCTCCCTTATATTTTATATAAAAAGTAGTGGCATGTCGAGTGATTTCAATAAAAATAAGCGAAAAAGGTGGAACGTTTTGTGAACTATTATATTTTCTCACTTGGATTATTAGGTACAAATTGTTATGTAATTGAAAAAGAAGGTAGAGCTTTAGTTGTAGACCCTGGTGGTGATACGGATCAGTTAATTGAATATTTTCAAGAACATGACATCATCCCAGAAGCGATTTTATTAACTCATGCCCACTTTGACCATATTGGCGGAGTAGAGGAGTTAAGAACATACTATAAAATTGATGTTTATATGCATGAACTAGAAAGAGAATGGTTAACAAATCCAGATTTAAATGGGTCATCAAGGTTTCAAGTTGGTCGTATAAGCTCAAATAATGAAGCGGAACATTTCTTGGAAGAAGGTCACTACAATATAGGTGGCTTTGATTTTGAAGTGTTACATACACCCGGCCACTCCCCTGGTAGTTTATCTTTCTGGTTTGAATCTGATCAAAAATTAATTGCCGGTGATACGTTGTTTCAAATGGGCATTGGTCGCACGGATTTACCGTTCGGTGACCATGAAACATTGATTAACGCGATCCGCCAAAAAGTCTTAGTTTTACCTGATGATACTGAAGTATTACCAGGCCATGGCCCTTTGACAAAAGTTAGTACTGAAAAAGTAAAGAATCCATTCTTGTAATGGTTAATGTATGACATGAAAAAAGCTCAACCCCTTAAAAAGGGTTGAGCTTTTTGCAGTTAGGAAAATCCTACTGCACCTAAGTACAAGTAAGCCTATGTTTTTTTCTAAAATTTTTCTTGCCACACGCAAGTTTTCTTTAGTGAGCAAAACCTGGCTCTAATAGGAATGTTACGTAATAAGTAAAACCTACCATAAAAACAGTTAAGTATGCACCAAAAATATACATATAAAGGCGTTCCGATAGGTTTAAGTAACCAACTCCTAAAAAGAAGATCGTCTGTGCTAGAAATAATACGGACATTCCAATATAATCTCCTGCATAAAAAAGAACAGTAAAGATACCAGTCCAAAATGCTAGAACACGAAACATACGATCCATGTCTTTTCCTCCTTTGTACAGGAACTCATCAGACATATTATATACGATGTATTAAATAATGTAAATGAACATTTTATGAAGCGATAAAACTGGGCCACCAGGATTCGAACCTGGGAATCACGAGACCAAAACCCGTTGCCTTACCGCTTGGCTATGGCCCAATCACAGTTGTTATTATAGAACAATTGCTTAGTTATTATACATCATAGTTGTAAAATGTTCATAAGTATAATCATTATTTGTATTAACCACCATTCTTAATTCAACTTCTTGATTATTCAATACTTCGTAAACGATGCTGACTTCACCTGTCTCATACTCAAAAACCATATTTTCTTCGTTGTTTGTTGAAATTACATTGCTATGCCCAAAATCAAAAATAGCATTATTAATCAAGTTTTGGATCGTGAGTTGTTCATCACTCCAATTTAGCTGCTCTTGTTGATAATGAGCTTGTGAAAATAATATTACTAAAGACATAGAGAATGTCAATAAATAAAAGACAAGAGTTGGAAAAATTAAACCATGATCGTTCTTAGTATGATTTAATATTATGGTGGGTATAAACTTTCTCAACCTGCTCCCCCTCTCTTATATAATGGACTTTAAATGCTGTATCATTTAAATCTTCAATAGAGTAATGATCAACGTCGAACATGATAACCTCATGGCCTTGATGATTTGAGCGCCTTCGAATTAAATCATTGTATTGTTCAAATGTAACAATATTTCCATTTGCTCGAACAAAGTGTAATTGGTTATTAGTTAATCTAATTTCAACACTTCGGTTAAGTTCAAAGGAGATCAAAAAATCCATTTGCCTTATTTCTAATTGATTAGAGTCGTACAAATGAGATAGGTCGGCTAGTGGTTTTGTGAAGTAAAACATTATAGGCAAAATCGTGATTAGAATAGATAAAGCAATTAAAGAGGTTAATAACGTAAATCCATTATTATTTTTAACGACTTGGGATATGTCTACATAACTTTTCTTCAGTCTCATTTGTGTTCACCCAACTTATACAAACGACGATTTGTTTGTTTTTCTCTTCTATTTCGATATTATAATCATTATAGTGGTCGCTTTCTTTTGAATTACTGATCTTCTCAGTTACAACTTGTTCCGTTTGTTGATGTAATAAGTGATAAGCGTTTTGACGTAACTCTATGTCTGTTTTATATTCATATAAGTGAACAATAAATGGAAAAAGCACGCTCATCATGATGATGAAACAAGAGAGTGAGAGGAGAGCATCTTGTAAAACAAAGCCATCTTCATGTTTTAGTAACATAATATCTTCCTTTACCAAATGGGAACGTAATCAGAAATTCATTTTCATCTATTATTAGTCTGAAGCTACCTGGGCGAGTAATAGAGCCTGTTGTGTTGAAGACAATTCGGTTATTTATAGCAGAAGTATTGAGGCGAATGTTTTCATCAAATTTCCTTTCAACTAAAGGAGGATTGAAAGGATTTTCATAAATTATATAACCGCTATTTGACGAGTTAAACAACAATGTTAAACGGCGTTGATGAAGAAGAGTGTACTGTTGAATGTAAAACACATCTTGCTCAAATGTTTCAAAGAATTGATTTTCAGCTCTGTTTTGATCAATTAGCTTAATCGCATTCCATGAAAAGTGGGTAATTAATAGAACAATGCTTAGAACTAATAATATTTCAATCAACGTAAAACCTTGGTTATTGAAATTATTTTTAATCATTAATGGTGACACTACCATCACTATTAATAGTTAATGGTCGACTGTCTGGACAAGTTGATTCATCTATATAACCTTCCTGTTTTAACACGCTAATATCTGATGGGTATTCACCTTCATCAAGCTTATATAATTGAACTTGTGATTGGACAAGGTCTATATAAGCTTCACACCCTTTTTCATCTACAAAAGTATTATGTTGAATCACATTCGGAATTGTTAGTAATAGAAGAACAGAAATTATCAGTAGTACAATTAACATTTCAATTAGTGTAAATCCTTTTTCATTTTTTAGCATAAATATTCACCTCTACATATAATTCATAATTTGAAACATGGGTATTAAAGTTAAAATGTAAATAAGGATAATCATAGTGCCTAACACTCCATATAAGATCGGTTGGATGGTGAAGATGAGCCGTTTTGTTTTATCTTCTAATGAGGCTAGTGCGAGTGATGAATAAGCTTTTAAATCTTCCATCAAGGTCCCCTGTTCAGCGCTTCTTAAAATTAAAATCTTGAAATCGGGTTCAAGAAGACTTAAGTCATTAATCGCTTTGGATAAAGTTGCACCTTCTTTTAGTTGATCAATAATTTGGTTTGAGTAATACTTTAGAATGGGTAAGTCATTTTGTTTACTGATGATGATTAGTGCCTCTTTTAATGTTTTTCCGTTATTCATAATTGAAGATAAGTGATAGGAAAGTTGTGCAGTAGTGGATAGTTTTATATATGGTTTTAGAATAGGAATCCGTTCAATCACCTCCAATTTATTTCTTAAATCAGCTCGTTTGTTATATAAGTAAAAAGAGATGCTCAAGACAGTAAGCAATGAAGCGCCAACAAATATGAAGGTTTGAAATAAAGAAATCACGATATTGAGCCAAAAATTGGAGCTGTCGTTGCCAAAACTGTCAATAACTTGGTTAAACATCGGTAAAAGGAAGGTACTCATACAAAAGAAAATCACCATTGAAAAAGTCAATAAAATTAGGGGGTATCGCATAATTTCTTTCAGTTTTTTTCTGAAATCTAACCTCATTTTTAACATGTTATGGCAGTTTATAATTTGTTCTGTCATTTGACCTGTTTCTTTCGAAAAATACAAAAAGGCGATAACAAACGGGTGGAAAGAAAGTTTTCGAAAACAATTTTCAATACTTTCTCCAGTTTGTAAGAGATGAACAAATTGCTTCGCCAAGTCACTATGTTTAGGGTCATATAACATAAATTCTAATGAACGTCTTAATGTGAAATGGTTAGATAATAACTTTGAAAGTCGGTCTAAAAAATCAACTTGTTCAATCAATGGTATTGATGGTTGTTTTTTCTGGATTAATTGTATACCCATAAGCATAAGCTTTTCTCCTTAAATGTTGGAAAGTAATAAAACGGTGACTGTTTTCAGGAGGGAACCCGTTTATAGCTCTTGTTAAGTCTTGACCTTCTAGCAACTCAGCAATGGCTGCTCTACCTTGTCCGTTTTTTCTTTGGATTGTTTTCGTGAGTGGAACTAACTCTTGTGAAGCAATACCTAATAATACTTGATGTAATTCGGTTTGTGTTAACCCCATTTCTAATAGCCTTTCAATTGTCCCATGGGCATTTTTTGCATGGATGGTTGTTAAGACTAAATGACCTGTAAGTGCTGCTCGAAATGCAAAGTGTGCTGTAGACTCATCACGAATTTCTCCAACTGTAATAATGTCAGGGTCATGTCTTAAAGCAGCTTTTAGCCCTATATCATAACTAAAGCCAGCTTTTTCGTTAACTTGGACTTGTAATATTTGATCAACTGAACGTTCGATTGGGTCTTCTAAAGATATTGTTTGATACCCATAACGTTTGATCGCTTCTTTCATTAAGGCAAACATGGTAGAAGACTTACCACTTCCTGTTGGTCCAGTGAATAGAAGTATTCCAGATTGATTGGTAATCCATTTCAAAAGTGTTTCAGATTGATTCGGAAATAAAAATAAGTCTTTTAAATTAGGGGTTTGATAATTTGGTAACACTCTTATAGCCAAACTTTCTGTTAAGGAAAGCGGTAAAGTTGATAACCTTAAGTGATAGGAATCTCTCTGATTTGAAAAGGTAAGTGTACCGTCTTGTGGAATTCGGTTTTCAGCTATATCCATACCAGAAGAAAATTTGTAGTAACTTAATAATGTTTGATATTCTTTTAAGATAAGACGTTTGTAAAACCAGCGATAGCCATTTATTCGGAAGTATGTGGGTACTTCTACTTCCTCAGGTGAAAAATGAATATCTGTTGCTCCGTGTTTTATAGCGTCATGTATGATGTGCTCAGACAGACTTTCCGGTTTCACTTAGTGACTCCTCCTTTAATTTAATTTACGATAGTTTAACTTTAAAATTTCAGATGTGAAAATCTAGACTTTTACCAAGTAGGGGTAGCAGTGAATCGGACTCTTTAAATAGGCAGGTGTGAAAATTGACTTCAATTGCATTAATTGGTTTTATGGGTTCTGGAAAATCCACGGTTGGAAAGATGTTAGCCAGACAGTTAAAAAAGCCTTTTTATGACCTTGATCAAGAAGTGATTAATAAAGTAGGTATGGAAATACGTGACATTTTCAGTAAGTATGGTGAGTCATATTTTCGTGAGGTTGAAAGTGATGTGTTAAGTTCCCTACAAGTTAATAATTGTATTGTAGCAACAGGGGGTGGAATAGTAGAGTCTGAGGATAATCAGCAAATTTTAAAAAGCAAGTATTTAACTTTCTGGCTAAAAGCAGACTTTAATACGATTTCTAACCGCCTAATAGGTGACAAGGCACGACCACTATGGAGTCAAGATCGTGATAAAAAAATGGATTTATTCAATAGGAGACAACTATTGTATGAAAGGTCATCGAATAAGGTGATTGATGTGAATGATCTTGAAATTAAAGAAACTACCGATTTGATCCTGCGCTATATATATTTTTATACACGGTTTTATAATTCGAGTCAATATGACAAAAAGCTTTAAGTTTTGGCTAAACAAAGATAAGTAGAGGTTTTAGTTATTTTTATAACCAAAACCTCTACTTACTTGCTTATATTCGACTTAAAAAAATCTCGAAATTTAATGAGAAATTAGCTTTTTTGTGCTTTCATTAGATAAGTAAAAAAGACCTCCATTGATCCAATTCATTTCAACTTTTGGATAAAGCCTTTCATAAATTTGTTCTTTTGATTGTTCGAAAAATTGATGGTCTTCTTCATTTTGTAAATCAGTTAATTCCTCTAACATGTTTAATTCTTTGTTATATAAATCAATAGACTTTTGAGTGAACTCAATTGTTTCTTGTTCAATACGCTTTTTTAACTCATTTGAAATGTGTTCTATTGATCGTTTAGGTGAAATGATATATGGAATTTTGTAAGCATAATCAGGGACATGTTGTGTGAAGCTTTCTTCTATATTTTCCTCCATCCAATCAAACCTCATCGTTCCATTGGTTAATAAGATGCCAACACTTACTATTTCATCATGAGTATGCCAGCCTTGATATTTAATTTGTAAATTACAGACAAACCAAGGGTATAAGGGGGTTCGGTTCAATTCGTTATTAACTTTTTCATATAAAGTGGTGTATTGACCTTCTTGTTTAATGACATTAAAAATTTGTTGAAGTCTTGGAGAACCAAAGTGAATCCATTCACCATCTGAATCGATATCTTCTTTGGATTTAAAGGATACCGTCATTGGCTCTCCACTCCATCCCATTGTGTTGACATATTGCCAGTAAAATGGACGGTTCATTAATTGTTGGTCTAGGTCTTTGGTTAACTTTACCGTTAATAGCCCTTCTTCACTATTTATGATCGACGCTTGCCTTTTTAAAAAAAACTTATATAGAAACCCGTGTATTTCAGCTTGTCTCATCTTTTAACTCTCCTTGATCTTGTTCACTTTGGATAACTGAAATTAAATTATCGATTTTGATTTCGGCTTCTTTAGTTGATTGTGATTCGTTCATTATTTCAGCAACTTCTTCTTCAAAACTACTAGCACCAAAGCTACTTAAAATTTGATCAATTTCTCCAATAACACCTTCGAATAGTGATAATTTGTCATAAAGTAGGTTTAGAATTTCTTCATCAATCGTGTTGTTTAAAACAATGTAGTAGATATTAACTTCATCTTTTTGTCCGAAGCGGTGAATACGACCGATTCGCTGTTCTAACCGCATTGGATTCCAAGGTAAATCATAGTGAATCATATTTTTGCAAAACTGTAAATTCAACCCCTCTGCTCCGGCATCAGTTGCAATTAATACATCGGCATTATTTTCGAACAACTGTAACATCCATTGCTTTTTACTTTTTCGAAAGCTGCCATTATAAGGTACTGCACTGATCCCATTTTGTTGACATAACCACTGTAGATAAAGTTGTGATGATTTATATTCAGTGAAGATAATAACTTTATCATCTAATTCTTTAATCAGCTCAATGGTTCTTAATGCTTTAGAGTGATTCGGTAGTTGTTCGATTGAGTCAACTATGTGTGAATCTTTCAATCCTTCTTGTTTCTTCATTGATAAATAACAAGCTTCCCTACTAGAGCAAAACTCTCTAGATAAGGTGATATTGGTTAATGTATGCGATGTTTCAAGGGATTGTAAATCATTGTAAATTTGTTGTTCTTCTTCAGTAAAATCAACATGTATCGTTTGAATATCCCGGCTAGCCCAATTGTCTTGAACGTCACTTTTACGTGAGCGGACCATGGATTGTTTAATAAGTGTTTGGACTGATTCATAGTGACTCTTCTTAACTTTTTCTTTAAAAATTCGTTTATCACCTAATAATCCAGGGCGAACAATCTTCATTAAGTGATAGATTTCATCAATCTTATTTTGTATAGGTGTTGCAGTTAGTAGTAAACAATAAGTCGATTTAAGTTGCTTAACAAATTGATAGTTTTTTGTTTGTGCATTTTTTAATCGGTGTGCTTCATCGACGATCAGTAAATCATAGTCTTGTTCAATTAAGTGGGAGGCATGTGGCTCTTTTTTAGCCAGATCAATAGAAGATATTACAATATCATAAGCTTCCCACGGATATGAACGGTGTTTAGCTCTTGCAGGAATGAAAAACGTTTGATTCATTTCATACTCCCATTGTCGAATTAAAGAGGATGGGACTAAGATTAATACTTTTTTAACTAGTCCTTTAATCATCATCTCTTTTAGAATGACACCAGCTTCTATCGTTTTACCTAACCCTACTTCATCTGCAAGAATTGCTCGTCCATGCATATGAAATAAAACCTTATCTACAGCCTCACGTTGGTGGGGAAGTAGTTCAAGGTTTGGTAAGTATTTTAAGGAAGTTAATTCATTTTTATCAGTCATTGATAATTGACTAAGTTGATATGCTTTTGTAAATGTGTCCCAATCACTGTTAGTTTGATCTTGAACTTCTTCAAGGACATTGTATAAGTTATCAACATTAATTATAGGCTTCATATAAAATCTCCTAACTAAAATAAACTTTATGATGACGCTTACACATCATTTAAGATTGTGGTATAATGTCATTTAGAATTTAATTCATACTTTTTGTACAATTTAGGAGTGTTTAAAGCATTTCATTGTTTTATTATGCTCAAAAAAATGAAAATTATCAGCGAATGATTACAAGGGGAGAGCTCACAGCCAAGTGACGCCGACGGAGCAAATACGAAAGTATGAATCTCTCAGGCAAAATGACTCTTGTATGACGCACCTCTGGAGAGAGTTTGTCGTCATAAGACGCGATAAACCACCAAAGATGTAAGCATTGAACTTGCGATGTGAAACTTTCAGGTGTCAGGACAGAGAGAATGCCAAAGCTTATTTGGCATTCTCTTTTTCGGTTTGTAGACACTATTTTACTGAAGCTCTAATTATTATTTTGGACTGTTTTTAACAAATGCATGAATAATTGTTGAAAATCTAACGGTGATAGTAGAGCAAATCTTAAATGTAGGGGGTAAATGAAATGGGAGAATTAAAGAGAACACCAATTTTTCCTGAATATGAAAAGTTAGGTGCTAAAACAATTGATTTTGGTGGCTGGGATTTACCTGTACAATTTTCTAGTATTAAAGAAGAGCACCATGCAACAAGGGAAAATGCTGGCTTGTTTGATGTTTCTCATATGGGTGAGATTGCTGTAACAGGAGTAGATAGTGAAGCATTCCTTCAAAAAGTCGTAACAAACAATGTTAGTAAATTAAAGGTTAACCAAGCACAATATACAGCTATGTGCTATCCAAATGGTGGTACGGTTGATGACTTTATTATTTACAAACGTGATGAAGATGATTATCTATTAGTTGTGAATGCAGCAAATACAGAGAAAGACTTCGATTGGCTTATTGAAAATAAAGAAGGTAATGTTCAAATTGAAAATATTTCTAATGATTTTGCACAACTGGCTTTACAAGGGCCAAAAGCAGAAGCGATTCTACAAAAACTTACAGATGAAGATTTAAGTGAGATTAAATTTTTCCGCTTTAAAAATGATGTTCAAATTAAAGGTGTAGAACATGGCGCATTAGTATCGCGTACAGGTTATACAGGAGAAGATGGGTTCGAAATTTACATTAATGATGCATCTGGGCCAAAGCTATGGCAAGTTATTTTAGAAGCAGGTGAACCTTTAGGCTTACAAGCAATTGGACTAGGTGCTCGTGATACGTTAAGGTTTGAAGCGAACCTAGCTTTATATTCTCAAGAGCTAACAAAAGATATAACACCTGTTGAAGCGGGCATTGGCTTTGCGGTTAAAGTGAATAAAGAAGTAGATTTCATTGGTAAAGAAGTATTAAAAGAACAAAAGGAAAATGGCCCTACTCGTAAGTTAGTGGGCATTGAAATGATTGATAAAGGCATTCCTCGTAATGGCTATGAAGTGTTGAAAAATGAAGAAGTAATTGGCTTTGTTACATCTGGGACACAATCACCTACATTAGGTAAAAATGTTGGCTTAGCGTTAATTGATGTCCAGTATGCAAATGAAGGTGAAAAGCTAGATGTCAAGGTAAGAAAAAGAACATTGACAGCTAAAATTGTTCCAACGCCATTTTATAAAAGAAAGTAAGAGGTGAAAGTATATGCAACATCGTTATATTCCTATGACAGATCAAGATCGAAAAGAAATGTTAGATACCATTGGTGTCTCATCAACTGAAGAGCTTTTTCAAGATATCCCAAAAGAAGTGCGCTTTGAAGGTGAATTAAATATTAAGCCTGCAAAATCTGAGTATGAGTTAACGAAAGAATTAACTGAACTAGCTGAAAAGAATAGTCACTCGAATTCTCATACATCCTTTTTAGGTGCAGGTGTATATCAACACTACATCCCATCCATTGTAGATCATGTCATTTCTCGTTCTGAATTTTATACGGCTTACACGCCATATCAGCCTGAAATTTCACAAGGTGAATTGCAGGCAATCTTTGAATTCCAAACGATGGTTTGTGAAATGACGGGAATGGAAGTCGCTAACTCTTCAATGTATGACGGTGGGACAGCACTTGCAGAGGCTGTAAACTTAAGTGCTGGTCAAACAAAAAAGAAAAAAGTATTAGTTTCTAAAGCCATCCATCCTGAATCTATGGATGTCATTTATACTTATGCTAAAGGTTTTAATTTAGAAATTGTTGAAATTGATCACCAAAATGGCTTAACTGACTTAGATCAATTAAAGTCCGAATTAGATGATGAAACAGCAAGTGTCGTTATTCAATATCCAAACTTCTTCGGTCAAGTAGAACCATTAAAAGAAGTCGAAGCCATGTTAGAAGACCAAAAGAAAACAATGATGATTGTTTCAAGTAACCCACTAGCATTAGGGTATTTAACACCACCAGGTGAATTTGGTGCTGACATTGTTGTTGGTGATACACAAGTATTCGGTATTCCAACACAGTTTGGTGGGCCTCATTGTGGTTATTTTGCAACGACAAAGAAATTAATGCGTAAAGTGCCCGGGCGTTTAGTCGGTCAGACGGTCGATGAGGAAGGACGTCGTGGCTTTGTTTTAACTTTACAAGCTCGTGAACAGCACATTCGTCGTGATAAAGCGACTTCAAACATTTGTTCAAATCAGGCTTTAAATGCATTAGCATCATCAGTAGCTATGACAGCTCTTGGTAAAGAAGGTGTCCGTGAAATGGCTGAACTAAACATGAAGAAAGCACGCTATGCAAAGAAGTCATTTGAAAAAGCAGGTTTTGAGACGTTGCATGATGGAGCATTCTTTAATGAATTTATCGTTAAATTAAATAAGCCTGTATCAGAAGTGAATGAAATGTTGCTACAAAAAGGCTTCATTGGTGGTTATGACTTAGGTCGAAACAATTCAAGTCTTGAAAACCATATGTTAGTAGCTGTTACAGAGGTTCGATCGAAGGAAGAAATCAATCAATTTGTTAAGGAAGTGGGTGAAGCTAATGGCTAATGAGCAAGATTTTTCAGTGATTTTTGAATTAAGCAAAGAAGGTCGTAAAGGTTATCATTTACCTGACTTAGATGTAGAGGACCTTAATCTTGATGAAGAGTTTTCTAATGAATATATACGTAAAGATGCCCCAGATCTACCAGAGGTAAGCGAGCTGCAAATTATGCGTCATTATACAGCGTTATCAACACGTAATCATGGAGTTGATTCTGGTTTTTATCCTTTAGGTTCATGTACGATGAAGTATAACCCAAAAATTAATGAAGATATTGCACGAATTCCAGGGTTTAGTATGGTTCATCCATATCAAGAGGAAACTTCTGTTCAAGGTGCATTAGCGTTAATGTATGATTTACAAGAATCTTTAAGTGAAATTACGGGAATGGATTCTGTTACATTACAATCTGCAGCGGGCGCACAAGGTGAATGGACTGGTCTAATGATGATCCGTGCTTTTCATGAGGCAAATGGTGATGATCACCGTACAAAGGTTATCGTCCCTGACTCAGCTCACGGAACAAACCCAGCATCAGTTACAGTAGCAGGTCTTGAAGCGGTTACTGTTAAGTCAAATGAAAATGGATTAGTCGACCTAGAAGACCTAAAGCGAGTAGTCGATGAAAATACTGCTGCTTTAATGTTAACGAACCCAAATACGCTAGGTTTATTTGAAGAGCACATCTTAGAAATGGCTAAAATTCTACACGATGCAGGAGGGCGTCTATACTATGATGGTGCTAACTTAAATGCCATTATGGGTTATACACGTCCAGGTGACATGGGCTTTGATGTTGTACACTTAAACTTACACAAAACTTTCACTGGTCCTCACGGCGGTGGTGGTCCTGGTTCTGGACCGGTCGGTGTAACTAAAGAACTTGCACCTTATCTACCGAAGCCATTAGTTTCTAAGCGTGATTCAGGTGAATACTTCTTTGAGTATGACCGTCCACAATCCATTGGAAGAATTAAGCCTTATTATGGAAACTTTGGCATTAATGTTCGTGCGTATACGTATATCCGTTCAATGGGACCAGATGGCTTAAAGCAAGTTAGTGAAAATGCGGTCTTAAATGCGAATTATATGATGCGCCGATTAGAAGAAGAATTTGAACTACCATTTAATCAGCATTGTAAACACGAATTTGTATTGTCAGGTAAGAACCAGAAGAAGATGGGTGTAAGAACACTTGATATGGCAAAACGTCTATTGGATTTTGGTTACCACCCACCAACAATCTACTTCCCATTAAATGTTGAAGAGGCGTTAATGGTTGAACCGACTGAAACAGAAGCGAAAGAAACTTTAGATGAGTTCATCGATGCCATGATTCAAATTTCAAATGAGGCAAAAGAAGACCCAGAGAAAGTGCAAGAAGCACCACACACTACGGTTGTAGATCGTATGGATGAAACAACAGCGGCAAGAAAACCAGTCTTACGCTTTTATCGTGAAGAATAAACATTAAAATTAAAGCAGTTCAGTTTAGAGTGCATGTCACTCTAAACTGAACTGCTTTTTGTATTTTAACTATATATTTCCTTAGCAGGTATAATCCAATCAAACTTCAAGTAATTCGGATTCTTAATTAAATTCTTTCGTCCCAGTCTCTCAAATTTTAACTCATCTTGCTTTAATATGCTTTTTTCTTCACTTTGATTTTACCTGTCCACTTACTAAAGCCACCTTTTAATTGGTGAAGTCCTTCATAGCCATTTTTACGTAGTTTGTTAGCTGCTTTCATCGACCTTGAACCACGTTGACAGTATAGGTAAACAGGTTGGTCTTTTCTTACTTCGCCCATTCTTTGCTTTAATTGGGAAAGTGGAATATTACGTGCGCCTAAAACATGACCTCTTTCAAATTCCTTTGGTTCACGAACATCAATTAACTGAGCCTTTCTATAGCCTTCTTTAAACTGTTCCTCTGTTAAGGTTCTTAAATGCTTTTGCATACGCATGTTTCTAAATACAGCAAATAATATTAAAACAGCAATCGCAACAAGTATAATTAATAATGCTTCCATTATGCTTCCCCTCTTTCTTCTTGTTCAGTCCCATATTTATTATAAGAGTGTTTTGTGTTTGTTTCAAAGATTTTTTCTAAGTTATTCTATTAACGAGTTAATCGTGTTATTCTAATTGTTTAAAATGCTTAACAAAAAAGTAAGGAATTCTTATTAGTGAGCTGTTGACTTTTTAGTTAGATTATGAGTAAAACACTACATATGGATGTTTTATAAAAATAACAATACAATATATTGATTTATTGATTCTGTTTTGATACTGTAATTATAGATTAGATAGAATCGTTATGATATAAAAACATAACGATTCTATCTTACGTGAAGGAGGTAACGTAATGCAAGATATAAAAGATAAACAAATTAATTTGGACATTGCACAATTGAACGAAGACATCAAAGAATTTCCTCACGTGCACCCTATTACACCTGATATGCATACGACACATCAAGGTGTTTCTCGGTTAGTCATGTTAGATCGTTATGCGTTTAAAGATACGGAAAAGAAAACAATTAAAGAGGGTGACTTTGTCGTTTTAACGATTAAAGAAGACCCGAAATTCCCAGCTCGAGGGACTGGATATATTGTTGAACTAAACGGTACTCAGGCGGTTGTAAAAGTGGAAGATGAGTACGTTCATGTACTAGAATCTGAAGAGTCACAAAAGACCGGTTTAATAGAAAGACCACTTAGTGTAATAGATAAACCTCTAGAAATTTATTACGAACAAATCGCACTACGTAATGCGACTGGTTTAGCTGAAGTTGAACAAACCGAAGAAAAGCGCCAAGAGTGGTTCGAGAAGTTTTATCGAGAATTATCAGCATTGAAGTTTGTACCAGCAGGTCGTGTTTTGTATGGTGCAGGGTCGAATACTGATGTTACTTATTTTAATTGTTATGTTATGCCATTTGTTAAAGATTCCCGAGAAGGAATTAGTGATCACCGTAAGCAAGTAATGGAAATTATGTCTCGTGGCGGTGGTGTAGGTACAAATGGATCAACATTAAGACCTCGTAATGCGTTAGCCCGTGGTGTTAATGGTAAATCTTCTGGTTCTGTCTCGTGGTTAGATGATATTGCAAAGCTTACACATTTAGTCGAGCAAGGTGGTTCAAGACGTGGTGCTCAAATGATTATGTTAAATGATTGGCACCCTGATATTATTGAATTTATTATTTCTAAAATGCAAAACCCACGAATCTTAAGGTATTTAATAGAGAATATAGAAGATGAAACGATCCAACAATTGGCTAAAGATAAATTGAATTTTACGCCATTATCGAATTCAGAGTTACAGCTATATCAAGGTATTGCTAATTATAAGCACATTGAAGGATTAGGCGGTTTTACAGAAGAAAACATTCGTGAAGCAGAGCAAAAATTACGAGATGGTGGCACATATAGTGTCCATAATCCAGAATTTTTAACAGGTGCCAATATTTCTGTTTGTATTACAGATGAATTCATGGAAGCTGTTGAGAATGATGATGTTTACGAACTTCGATTCCCAGATGTAGAACATTATTCTGAGGAGGAAATGGCATATTATAACGAACATTGGAGCGAATATGGTGATGTGCGTGAATGGGAGCAATTAGGTTTTTCAACGAGAGTCTATAAACAAATTAAAGCAAAGGAATTATGGAATTTAATTAATATCTGTGCGACTTATTCAGCAGAACCAGGCATTTTCTTTATTGATAATGCAAACAAGGAAACAAATGCTAAAGCCTATGGTCAAAAAGTTGTTGCGACTAATCCTTGCGGCGAACAACCTCTAGCACCGTATTCGGTTTGTAATTTAGCAGCAGTTAATCTAGCGGCAATTGCTGAGGAAGAGTTAAAACAGCCAAATTTTGAAAAGCTAAAGCAAACGGTAGAGGTAGGCGTGCGTATGCAAGACAACGTAATTGATTCAACACCGTATTTCTTGGATGAAAACCGAGAACAAGCTTTAGGAGAACGTCGTGTTGGTTTAGGTGTTATGGGGTTACATGATTTACTTATTTACTGCGAAACAGCGTATGGTACTGCAGAGGGTAATCATTTAGTCGATCAAATATTTGAAGCAATCGCTACAACTGCTTATCGTACGTCGATTGAATTAGCAAAGGAGAAAGGAAGCTTCCCATTCTTAATCGGTGAAACAGATGAAGAGACACAAGTATTACGTGAACAGTTTGTAAACACTGGTTATATGAAGAAGATGCCTGAAGATATTCGAGAAGGTGTCTTAAAGTATGGAATTCGTAATAGCCATTTATTGACTGTTGCACCAACTGGTTCTACGGGTACAATGGTTGGCGTTTCAACAGGATTAGAGCCTTATTTCTCCTTTACGTATTATCGAAGCGGCCGTTTGGGTAAATTTATCGAAGTTAAAGCTGATATAGCACAAGATTACTTTGAAAAGAACCCTCAAGCCGATCAAACTGAGCTACCTGAATGGTTTGTAACTGCTATGGAACTTGAGCCAGAAGCTCACGCGGATACGCAATGTGTCATCCAACGTTGGGTTGATAGTTCAATTTCAAAAACAGTTAATGCACCGAAAGGATATCGTGTTGATCAAGTGGAACAAGTTTATCAACGGTTATACAAAGGTGGAGCAAAGGGTGGTACGGTTTATGTAGATGGAAGCCGTGATACCCAGGTACTAACGTTAAAAGCAGAGGAGAATGGCTTCTCTGAGCAAACAGAATTGTTTGAAGAAGAAGAGCAAAAAGTCGTTTTAATGGATACTGTACAGGAATTAGACAAAACAAATGTTACAATTGGCTCTGAAGTTGGAGATACTTGCCCTGTATGTCGTAAGGGGAATATTGAAGATGTAGGTGGTTGTAATACTTGTACGAATTGCGGTGCACAACTTAAATGTGGACTATAAGGTAAAAGAAAGCGTTAGACTCTTAATAAGTCTAACGCTTTCTATTTTTTATTTCCTTTAATGACTTTTAAGTGAGTTCGTTGGGGTTTACGTCTATTAATTTTCTTTGGTTTTTCGATATGTGAATTGTAACCCATGTTTCGATCAACACTTCCATACTTTTGCTTCGACTGTTGAACGGCTTTTTTATAACTTTGACCTACGCCCCGATTTCGCCCGCGAAAAATTAAAAAATAGTAAACAGCTGCCCCAATTAAAGCTGCGATACCAAGCATCATGAGGATACTTTGAATAAACCCTAAAGGATTGGTCGCTAGTTGACCTAAGATTCCAATAATAGCTAAACCACCAATTACATACAACAGGATTGCGCCTTTCCCTTTTGGCATATTAAACTCCTTTCATAAACTAGATTTAAGACCGTACAAATCTATAATTATCTGATTACATTATACCACGTTTAACCAATTTTATACGCTTCTTAGAATAATTTTAACTGAAATTGAAATATATACACAAATCGAATGAAACTCTATAATTTCGTACAAACTATTGCGTGAAAAGGGGTGTTTAATATGGAAAAGGAAAAACAATCTTCAGTCTTTTTGAAAAGTTTATTTGCTGGATTTGTTGGGGCTATTCTTTTTGGTATAGTTGGTTCCGTTGCTTATTATCTATCTTTTACAGATGTTTCACATGCTTCATTTTTTATAAGGTCGTTTTTTGATGGTGATTGGACGACTGGTTGGATTAGTGAATTAATTAGTGTCATAATACTTGGTCTTATCGGTATAGTACCCGCTCTTATTTATTACCTGTTGTTTAAAAAGCTTCGCGGTATGTATCCGGGGCTACTTTATGGTGTAGCATTGTGGTTTATTGTGTTTGCTTTTTTAAACCCACTATTTTCATATGTACCAGACTTTTTTTCTTTAGATCTTGATACAATTGCAACTACAATGAGCCAATTTATATTATATGGAGTATTTATCGGCTACACAATTTCATATGAACACCACGATCAAAGAGTTATGCGAAAAGTATCACAAAACGGTTAATTATATGATAAACTGATAAGTGGAATGGGATTGAAGGGGAGAATAGGCTTGATGAAAAAGCTATTAGTTTTAAACGGACCTAACTTGAATTTATTAGGTCAGCGAAATGAAGACCAATACGGACAGCAAACCTTACTAGAAATTGAAGATGAATTAAAAGAATACCTTCAACGCTTATCATTTCACTTAGATGCTTTTCAATCCAACCATGAAGGGGAATTAATTGATTGGATTCATAGTGCTAATGAACATTATGAGGGAGTGATTTTCAATCCTGGAGCTTATACTCATACAAGTGTAGCTTTACGTGATGCAATTGAAGCCATCGATATTCCAGTGATTGAAATTCATATCTCCAATATACATAACCGCGAATCCTTCAGACATCATTCCTACATTTCACCTGTTGCTACTGGACAAGTTGTTGGGTTTGGAACGATGGGGTATAAAGTTGCTGCATTTGCTTTAGTAGAAAAATTAAACGAAAGGGAGAGCTGAGATGGAGAAAATTAATCGATTAAGAGAAAAACTTAAAAACCATGACCTTGATGCAATGTTGATTACGAGTGGACAAAACCGACGTTATATGACAGGTTTTACGGGTACTGCAGGGGTTGTCTTACTAACTCATGAAAAAGCGATCTTTATAACTGACTTCCGTTATACAGTTCAAGCGGAAGATCAAGTAGAAGGTTATGAAATTGTTGAACATAAAGGGCCAATCCATCAAGAAGTTTCAGATCAAGTAGAAAAGTTAGGCGTTAAAAGACTAGGTTTTGAAAAGGAACATGTCACCTATCAGACATTCGAAACATATGAAAAAGCACTAAAATGCGAATTTATACCTGTTTCAAGTCTAGTAGAACAGCTTCGTTTAGTGAAGACAGATGCTGAGATTAAAATACTTAAAGAAGCAGCTAAGATTGCTGATGCTGCATTTGAACATATTCAAACAGTTATTAAACCAGGTGTTAAAGAAATTGAGGTATCTAATGAATTAGAGTTCTTTATGAGAAAGCAAGGGGCTGTCTCATCATCATTTGATATCATTGTTGCCTCAGGCTATCGTTCTGCATTACCACACGGTGTTGCCTCAGAGAAAGTCATTGAGTCAGGTGAATTAGTTACATTAGACTTTGGTGCGCTTTATAAAGGATATTGTTCTGACATGACGAGAACTTTTGCGGTTGGTCAAATTAATGATGAGTTAAAAGAAATCTATGATACTGTACTTCAAGCGCAAATTCGTGGTATGGATGGCATTAAAGCTGGTATGACTGGTAAAGAGGCTGATGCTTTAACACGTGATTACATTAAAGAGAAAGGCTTTGGAGAATACTTTGGTCATTCAACAGGACATGGTTTAGGGATGGATGTACATGAAGGGCCATCTTTGTCTTTTAAGAGTGATACAGTCTTAGAGTCAGGTATGGTTGTAACAGTCGAACCAGGGATCTATGTGCCAAATGTTGGAGGTTGCCGTATTGAAGATGATACAGTCGTAACTGAAAATGGTAATGAGCGCCTAACATTCTCAACTAAAGAATTAATCACACTATAGAAATGTTTGTTATAGGAGGAGTAATGATATGATTTCAGTAAACGATTTTAAAACGGGACTAACAATTGAGTTGGAAGGTTCGATCTGGCAAGTAATGGAATTCCAACATGTTAAGCCTGGTAAAGGTTCAGCGTTTGTGCGTTCTAAATTAAGAAATTTAGAAAATGGAAATTTACAAGAGAAGACATTCCGTGCAGGTGAGAAAGTTAATAAAGCACACTTAGAGCGCCGTCAAATGCAATATTTATATGAATCAGGTGAAAACCATACGTTTATGGATATAGAAACATTTGATCAAATTGAAATCCCAGGCAGTAAAATTGAGTACGAATTAAACTTTCTATCAGAAGGTATACAAGTTTATGTCATGATTTATGATGGTGACACATTAGGAATTGAACTTCCTAACAATGTGGAACTAGAAGTGGTAGAAACTGAACCAGGGATTAAAGGTGATACGGCTTCAGGAGGAACTAAGCCAGCGACTTTAGAGACAGGCTATACGGTTCAAGTGCCATTTTTCATTGATAAAGGTGAAAAGCTTGTTGTTAGCACTAGCGAAGGTAAATACGTATCACGTGCTTAATGTACTTACATTAGAAAACTATAGCCCTATGAACAGGCATATGCTTAAGGTCGATACTTTTATAGTGTCGGTCTTTTTTTATGGCTTCAATAATTATACTCAACGTTCATATCAAAACTTTTTCAATCATATAGTAGTGGTAAACAAATGGAGGCATTTAATAGTGGATGAAAAGATTTTGAAATTCTTACCAGATCAATTGGCTCAAATCATTCAGCACCGCTTTAATAGTAAACAGTTAATAGATTTAGAAGAAATTAGACTTCGGGTTGGTAGACAAGCTCAAATGCTTTTTCATGACCGCGAACAAATTATAGATGAATACACATTCAAAAGGGAAGATGCAACTACTTTACTAGCTAAGATTAGTGAGTATTCTGTTTACCGACTAGAAGAGGAGTTAAGAAATGGTTATATCACCATACAAGGCGGTCATAGAATTGGTATTAGTGGCAAAGTCTCGGTTGAAAGTGGACAAGTTAAAGCCGTCACACACGTCTCATCATTTAATATTCGGATCGCCTCAGAAAGGAAAGGTGCAGCTAAACATTTATTAAATCATATTGCTCAAGATCAATTGATGAATACCTTGTTGATTGGACCACCAAAAAGTGGAAAAACAACGATATTAAGAGATTTGATTAGAACAGTTAGTAATGGAGCTGTAACAATTAAACCTTCAAGAGTTGCATTAGTAGATGAACGTGCAGAGATAGCAGCATCCTACAATGGTGTACCTCAACATGATGTTGGAAGAAGGACTGATGTTATGTCTGATTGTCCTAAGGCTGAAGGGATGATGATGATGGTTCGTTCAATGTCTCCTGAGGTATTAGCTGTGGATGAAATCGGACGTGAGGAAGATGTAGTCAGTTTGATGGAAGCGATTCATACTGGTGTTCAAGTCGTCTGTAGTGTACATGGTTATTCAATGGATGACTTAAAACGCAGACCTAACTTACAGCCATTAATAAATGATGAAATTTTTAATCGATATATAGTGTTAAGTCCTCACCCAAAACCTGGGCATGTAATTGGTATATACGATAAAAGTTTTCAGCAATTAACAACCAATGTTAGGAGTATGACTAATGAAGTGGGTCGGAGCCATCATGATTCTGTTCACGTGCACGTGGGTCGGAATCGATATAGCTAAAAATTATGCTAAGAGACCAAAAGAGATTAGAGAGCTATTACAAGCTTTGCAAATAATGGAAGCAGAGATTGTATACGCCCAAGAGCCGATTCACCGAGTTCTTTCATATGTTTCTAAACAGTTATCTCCCCCTGTTACTTATATTTTTTACGATTTAGCCGAGCAGTTGATGCTCGGAGATACGACTTTACAAGTTTTATGGGAACAAATCATTACAAATCAATGGCGAAACACAGCAATGAAATCAAAAGAAAAAGAGATATTAATGCAGTTTGGACAGTCATTAGGACTTCACAATGTTGAGCAACAACAAAAACAAATACAGCTTGCTAAAGTTCATCTACAACATGAGCTTGAAGATGCACAAGAAGAAGAAAAACGATTTTCTGGGATGTTTAGGACATTAGGATTTCTATCAGGTTTGTTATTCGTTTTAATTTTCATTTAAGGGGGCTTTAGTAACATGACCGATATATATTTACTGTTTCAAGTCGCTGGAATAGGAATTATTGTTGCAATGTTAAGCACACTTCTCAAACAAATGGGAAAAGATGATTTATCTCAATGGGTAACATTAATAGGCTTTATTATTGTTTTAGTGATTGTCATTGATTATTTAGCACGCTTATTCCAACAAATCCGATCAGTGTTTTTATTCCAAATGCTAATGTAAAGGGTCGAAAATCATGCCTTTTTTGCAAGTACTTGCTGTCATTATAATAGCGGCCATATTAATTATTGTTGTTAGAGAAAAGAATAGTTCAGTTGGGTTTTTACTTACTTTGCTAACTGGTGCGTTAGTTTTTTTATTTATTTTAACTCAGATTAATGAATTAATGTCTGTGTTTCAACAAGTGACCTCACGTATGAATGTTTCACTCCTTCATCTAGATACCATCTTCAAAGTAATCGGTGTAGCATACATAACAGAATTTGCCTCGCAAGTTTTACGAGATGCGAACCTTAGTTCAGTTGCGATTAAAGTAGAAATCGTAGGTAAATTATTTATTTTACTGATTGCCCTTCCTATTTTCATAACTGTAATAGAAACATTATTGTCCTTTATCCCTCAATAGATTTTGAAGGAGATGTAAAATGGTTAAATTCATAATATCCTTCGTAGTTGTTTGTATCATGCTAAGTTGGAATGGAGATGTCGTTAATGCTGAAGAAATAGATGATGAAATAGTAGAGGATGAAGAGATACAAGAAGAATTTGAAGAGTTGCTTGAGAGTGATGAGCTTGAGCGTCAGTGGCAAGAATTATTGACCGAATACCGAGATTATATGCCTCTTAATCAAACAGATAGCTGGCGAGACATCATTAGTGACGGATCAATCTTTTCACCTTCAGACTGGTTACATGGTATAACCCGTTTTTTTTTAAATGAATGGATTGTAAACGGTAAAACACTAGGGATGCTCATTTTCCTTACTTTGCTGAGTGTCTTATTAAAAGTACTAATTCACTCGTTTGAAAATAAATCCGTTGCAAAAGTGAGTTACTTGGTCATCTTTGGTGTACTTATGACAATTGCCGTAGCAAGTTTTCACCAAGCTGTCACTTACACAATTGACGCCATAGAAGCGATGAGTCACTTTATGATTTCACTATTACCTTTGTTTTTAAGTATGATGGCCGCTTTCGGTAATGTAGCTACCGTTGCGTTTTTTAATCCGTTCATACTCTTTTTTACACAAATTAGTGGTGTGTTCGTTTCTACTATTATTGTTCCTTTGTTCTTTTTATCAGCGATCTTAAACATAGCAACTGAAGTGAATGAAGAGTATAACGTTTCTCAGCTTGCAAATTTATTAAAGCAAGTGGCTTTCATATTAATGGGTGGGTTTCTAACGATCTTTTTAACGGTCATGTCACTTCAAGGTGTCAACACTGCAGCAGCGGATGGTATTGCTGTTCGTGCAGCTAAATTTGTTACGAGTAATTTTATCCCTGTTGTCGGTAGAATGTTTACTGATGCGACAGATACTGTCCTATCTGCTTCATTACTGATTAAAAACACAGTCGGAATCGCAGGTATTGTTGTTATATTAATCATAACCTTATTCCCGGTATTAAAAGTGCTTGTATTAGGTTTGATTTTCCGAGTAGCAGCGGCCTTGTTGCAGCCAGTAGCTGATGGCCCAATTGTTAATATGATTGATGGGATGGGCAAGCATATCCTTTACATTTTATTAGCGTTACTAATGGTATCCATTATGTTTTTCTTCTCGTTAGTAATGCTCGTGATTATTGGGAACATGTCACTCATGATCAGGTAATATATTCTTAAAAAAGTTCTAGAAGTAAAATTAAGAAGGTGCATTAGTCTTATAAATATTCAAACTTATACGTAATAAATATGGACAACCTTCTCATATACTGTATTACTAAACTTACAAACCTATTTACTACATGCAGTAGAAAGGAGGAGGAGGTTGTCATTTTTAATAGATTGGATTTCACAAATCGTTATATTTATATTTTTAGCAACTCTTATATCCCTTCTGATCCCAAAGTCGACCCATGAAAAAATTATAAAAGTTGTTTTTGGAATGATTATTTTTCTATTGTTTTTACATCCGTTAGCAGCTCTATTTCAGGTAGAACCAGAGTCTGTTATAGCAGAATTTGACCTCCCAGACCTATCGATTACCTCAGAAGAAATGGAAACTGAAATTTCTAACAAAAAAAGTGAAATACAAGCCTCATCTGATGCATATATATTAGAACAGCTAGAACAAAGTATAAAAACTTCAATAGAAGAGGAGTTGGTCCAACAATATGGTGTAACGATTCATGATGTTTTCGTAGAATTAGATGATGATTCAGAAGGTAGTGAAGAGTTTGATGAAATGATTGATCAAGTCACTTTTCATCTAACTGAAAATGACGAAGTTCAGGAGGTGGAAGCCGTTCAAATCCCTCTTGAGCAGTCAGAAGATGGAGAAGGCCTAGATCAAATGAAACGGACAATTTCCTCCTTCTTAGGTTTACCTGTCGACTCAATTAATATCGAGTGGGAAGGAGAATAAGTAGTAATGAATTTTAAGTCTCTATTTAAGTTAAAAGATGACATGGACCGTCCTACCAAACGTTCATATATTTTGCTAATAGGGTTAATCGGTCTATTGTTTCTAATTGTCTCCAATATTTTTTCTGGACAATCTGATGAACAAGACCCTTCTTTTGATGATGAGCAGGAAGTCTGGTTAGGAGATGATGAAGAAAGTGAGAGAACCTCAGCAGGGGAAGATGATATAGCAGGATTACAAGAAGAAATGCAAGATGAATTAGCGCGAGCACTTGAAGCGATCTATGGTGTCTCTGATGTGGATGTTGTCTTACAGTTAGATTCTTCTGCTTTACGTGTTTATGAAAAAGACACGGTTGAAGGGTATCAGACGACCGATGAAACAGATCAAAGTGGAGGGAATAGGCAGGTAGAGGATGATACAGTTGAAAAACAAACTGTATTAGTCAGAGATAACAATAGTGAGGAGCCATTACTCGTTCAAACACAAAGTCCTGCTGTTCGAGGAGTATTAATTGTTGCGGAGGGGGTTGATCAAATTCAAATCAAACAGATGGTAATTGAATCAGTATCAAGATTACTGGATGTGTCATCACATCGAATCGCAGTAATGCCAAAAGGTGAGGAGGAATAATATGGTTTTGAAAAAACAAACTGTATGGTTAATAACAATGTTAAGTTTACTTATTGTGTTAAGTGTGTATTATATGACATCGCCGGGTGGTGGAGAAGTTGCATTAATTCCTGATGATGATGAACGTAGTGAACAGCAAGAAGGAGTAGAAGGAGATCCTGGTGAGCAACCAGATGAACCAGGTGAAGGGACAGAAGAAGGAATTGAAGAAGAGATCCTTGATGATATTGATGAAGGAAATGATGAAGGTACAGATGAAGGTACAGATGAAGGAACAGAAGAAAATGAAGCCGATGAAACTTCAGGGTTAGGCGTTGACTTAAATATAGACGAGCTCTCAGCAGATGAATTATTAACGACTATTCGTTTGGAAACAGAAGATACTAGAAGTGAGTTGAAAGAACAATTTTCAGACATTGTAGCGTCGAGCTCATCTTCTACTGAAGAGAAGAATGATGCTATGGAAGAAATGTATGCTTTACAAACTACAGCTCAAAAAGAATCGATCTTAGAACAAATGATTCAACAAGAAAAAGAGTTTCGTGACGTGTTAGTTCGTCGTGACGATGATGTTGTCAATATTACCGTAATCTCGAATGATTTATCTCCAACTGATGCTAATCATTTAATGCAAATGGCAAGAGATGAATTTGGAGATTTAGAAGTAAGAGTTCGTTTACAAGAAGATGAAGCATAATCTTAGACCTCCATATCTAGTAGATATGGAGGTCTTTTACTGTTTACAATAGCTTTAATATTGGTAAGATGGTAATGGTGCGGTTGATTCTTTGTTTGAATAGACGGTTATTTTATATTGTTGTTTATTATTAAGTTGAAGATTAGTATTAATTTATCGTACAATATTATTAGGAATTATTAGTACCTGTTATTAATTTTTAGAAGGAGTGCTAATCAAATGTTAAAAGTACAAGAAATTCGTGAACTGATTAAATTAGTAGATGAATCATCCATTTCAGATTTTAGTTATGAAGCAAACGGAACTAAAGTTTCCATGAAGAAAGAAAATGGTGAAGTGGTTCAAGTTGCAGCGCCTAAAGTAGCTCCAACTGAACCTAAAGTTGAGCCTCAAGTAGAAGAGAAACCTGTTGAATCTAAACAAGAAGAAGTTCAACTAAACGTAGAAGCTAAGGAAACTTCAGCTCAAAATTCTGTTGATTTTGATCATGAAATTGTCTCACCAATGGTTGGTACTTTCTATGAAGCGCCATCACCTGAGGATGATCAGTATGTTCAAGTAGGCGATCATGTTGATCAAAGTACAGTTGTATGTATTGTGGAGGCTATGAAGTTATTTAATGAAATTGAAGCGGAGACGAAAGGTGAAATCGTTGAAGTACTTGTAGATAACGGAGAATTAGTAGAGTACGGACAACCATTATTCCGCGTGAAAAATAAGTAAGGAGGGGATTGTCCGTGATACAAAAAGTACTTATTGCAAATAGAGGAGAAATTGCGGTACGTATTATTCGTGCTTGTAAAGAAATAGGGGTTGAAACTGTTGCGATCTATTCTGAGGCGGACCGAGAATCTTTACACGTTCAAATTGCTGATGAGGCTTATTGTGTAGGTCCAACATTAAGTAAGGATAGTTACTTAAACAAGACTAATATTATGAGTGTTGCAAAGCTTACAAATTGCGATGCAATCCATCCAGGGTATGGGTTCCTCTCTGAAAATGCTGATTTTGCAGAAATGTGTGAAGCATGTAACGTAACGTTTATTGGTCCAACAGCAGATGCAATTTCTAGAATGGGTACTAAAGATGTTGCGCGTGAAACCATGAAAGAAGCTGGTGTGCCGATTGTACCAGGTTCAGATGGTATTATTGAAAGCGAAGAAGAAGGCAAAAAGGTTGCAAGCGATATTGGTTATCCGGTTATCATAAAAGCTACAGCAGGTGGTGGTGGTAAAGGGATTCGCGTTGCAAGGGATGAAGAAGAACTTGTACAAGGAATTCGCGTCACACAAAACGAAGCCGAAACAGCCTTTGGTAACCCAGGTGTATACTTAGAGAAGTATATTGAAGATTTTAGACACGTTGAAATTCAAATCTTAGCTGACCAACACGGTAACACAGTTCATCTAGGTGAGAGGGATTGTACAATTCAGCGTCGTCTTCAAAAGTTAATTGAAGAAACACCTTCTCCAGCTGTTGATGAAGAGTTAAGACAAGAAATGGGAGATGCTGCTGTACGTGCTGCACAGGCGGTTGATTATGTAGGCGCAGGTACGATTGAATTTATTTATGATAAGAATGATTCGCGTTTTTACTTCATGGAGATGAATACACGTATTCAAGTTGAGCACCCAGTAACTGAAATGGTAACAGGCATTGACTTAATTAAAGCACAGCTTAATGTTGCTAATGGAAAGGCATTATCCTTCCATCAAGAAGATATTCAATTTAACGGTTGGTCGATCGAATGCCGTATTAATGCCGAGAATCCATATAAAAACTTTATGCCATCAGCAGGTAAAGTTGAAATGTATTTGCCACCAGGAGGCTTTGGTGTTAGAGTAGATTCTGCAGCTTATACTGGATGGAATATACCACCATATTATGATTCCATGATTGCAAAGCTAATCACTCACGGTAAGACTCGTGAAGAAGCAATTGAAAGAATGAATCGTGCTTTAGATGAATTTGTTATTGAGGGAATTCATTCAACAGTTCCATTCCATAAACGTATGATGAACCACAACGTATTTATTGATGGTGAATTTAATACTAAATTCTTAGATGAGTATAAGGTTATGGAAGATGATAAATAGAGGTGACAAAAATGGATGAAAATCAGTTATTAAATGTTAGTGACGATGATTCATTAGGTCGAGTAGAAATTGCACCTGAAGTAATTGAAGTGATTGCCGGGATTGCAGCTAATGAAGTGAGCGGGGTTGCGAACATGAGAGGTAACATCGCCTCAAATGTAACCGAAAGACTAGGTAAGAAAAAGCACGGTAAAGGTGTAAAAGTAGAGCTTAAAGAAGACGGAATTGAAATTGAAATTTATACTGTATTAGATTACGGAGTGTCGATCCCTAAAGTAGCTGAGAAAATACAAGATAGTATCCGTACGACATTAAAAAATATGACGGCCTTAGAAATTGTAGAAATTAATGTTCATGTCGTTGGAGTACAAATCGAAGAAAAATCTCAAGAATCAAAATCAGATAAATAAACTGAAAAGTCTAACTCATGTCTAAGGTGTATGGTGTGAGTTAGACTTTTTTACTTACAATTTAGATAAATTAGTTAGAGTTAGTGTTGTCATTGTTCCCTTTGGGTAAAACGTAGTAATTTACAATCATAAGAACAGCCTTTAATATAGCTCTTTCATAAAATAATATTTTTTATTTATTTCTTCATTCATGATAAACTTACAGTGTAACATAATAGCGGTATACCAATTGTTAGAAGGAGAAAACGAAATGAGCAGGAGACATAGTCGAGAAACAGCTTTTCAAGTTTTATTTCAAATAGATATTAATAAAGAAGCAAAGCATGACGACTTATTTAAAGTGATGGATGGAGATATAAGTGTCTTTGCTATACAAATCATAAAAGGTGTCATTGAGAAAAAGAAAGAATTAGATCAAATAATTGAAGAGAATTTAGAGAACTGGAGTATATCACGCATAGGAGCAGTTGAAAAAACATTACTCCGTATCGCAGTCTATGAGATGAAACACGTTGAAGAAACACCATATAAAGTAGCAGTCAATGAGGCTGTTGAATTAGCCAAGCGTTTCCATGACGAACAATCAGGCAAGTTTATAAATGGTGTCTTATCTAAGATTACACGTAGTTAGAAGGTGAGAGGTCATGAATACGAAGGTTATGTATGGAAGCACGGTTGCTCGGCATATTCGCACAGATCTAGAAGGTACAGTTTTAAAATTAAAGGAAAAGGAAATAACTCCAAAACTTACCGTGATCATTATTGGTGACAACCCTGCTTCAGAAACGTATGTTAGAATGAAGAAAAAAGCAGCAGAAAAAATTGGTATACAATCAACAATACTTGAGCTACCAAGTGATACTACAGAGCAATATTTGTTAAGTATCATTCAGGATTTAAATCAAGACCTTTCAACTCACGGAATACTCGTTCAACTCCCTTTACCAGACCATATTAATGAAAAGAAAGTATTAGATGCTGTTTCACCCGATAAAGACGTAGATGGGTTTCATCCTATTAATGTTGGCCGTCTATCCATTTCTCAAGAGGCTTTCTACCCTTGTACCCCTTTAGGGATTATGAAGTTGTTGGATTTTTATGGGGTTCAGATGAAGCGTAAGCATGTAGTGGTAATTGGACGTAGTAACATAGTTGGTAAACCAATTGGTCAAATGCTACTTAATGAAGATGCTACAGTGACTTATTGTCATTCAAAAACGGAAGATTTATTTGAATACACTAAACAAGCAGATATATTAATTGTAGCTGTTGGTAAAGCACATTTAATTACTAAAGAAGCTGTTAAAAAAGGTGCTGTTGTTGTAGATGTTGGTAATACTTTCTTAGATTCGGGTAAAGTAGTTGGCGATGTTGTTTTTGACAATTTATTGGGTCATGCAAGTCATATCACACCTGTACCAAAAGGTGTTGGTCCTATGACGATTACGATGCTTCTTTACAATACAATTGAAGCTGCAAAACGATTAGGTTAAAGGAGAACTTCTAAATATGAAGCAACAATATTTAACTGTTACTGCTTTAACAAAATATATAAAAAAGAAATTTGAAATTGACCGCCATCTAAAAGGTGTATGGCTACAAGGTGAAATTTCAAACTTTAATCATCATTCACGAGGCCATATGTATTTTACTATTAAGGATGAACAAGCGCGAATTTCGGCTGTCATGTTTTCTTCTCATAATAGAACATTAACTTTTAAACCAGAAAATGGTATGAAAGTTCTGCTTCATGGTGATATTAGTGTTTATGAACGAAATGGACAATATCAATTATATGTCAATAAAATGGAGCCGGATGGACTTGGTTCATTGTATATGGCTTATGAACAATTAAAGAAAAAGCTTGAAACTGAAGGGTTATTTGACCAAGCAAGAAAGCAAACGGTCCTGAAGTTTCCTTTGAAGATTGGAATTGTGACTTCACCGACTGGAGCAGCGGTACGTGATATTTTAACAACGTTAACCCGTCGATACCCACATGCTCGACGTGTCGTTATTCCTGTATCGGTACAAGGGGACCTTGCCTCAAAGTCAATTGCAGATGGGATTGAAAAAGCTAATGAACAAGGTGGTTTTGATACCCTTATAGTTGGTCGCGGGGGTGGTTCGATTGAAGAGCTTTGGGCTTTCAACGAAGAGGTGGTAGCTCGTGCTATAAGCCAATCAACAATTCCTGTTATATCTGCTGTAGGTCATGAAACAGACCTTACGATTAGTGATTTGGTTGCAGATTTACGAGCCCCAACACCCACAGCAGCTGCTGAATTAGCCGTCCCTTCTTTAGAGGAACTACATAAACAGGTTCAGGTTTCAACTCATCGCTTGAATCATCAAATGAAGCAACAATTAAATGAACAATTTGAAAAGCTGAAGTCAATTAAAAATGCTTATGCCTTTAAATACCCAGTTCATTTAACGAGACAAAAAGAACAAGATTTAGATCGTGTTGTACTACAATTAAATAAAAATATTAAACAAGCAGTTGACAATAAAAGCCAGCGATTAGTTAAATCACATAATCAGTTAATCGCGTATTCACCAAGACAACTAATTAATGAAAAACACAAACAAAGAGTGCATTCAGAGGAACGGTTAACACACTTTATTAAAAATATTTATCAACATAAGTTCAATGCATTTGAAACGCAGCTTGAAAAGCTTTCCATATTAAACCCTTTAGAAACGATGAAAAGAGGGTATTCTATTACTTACAACCAAAATGGTGAAATTATTAAATCTACAGAAGACTTATCAGTTGGCCAAGACGTAAAAGTTTCATTAGTTGATGGTAAAGTTCACTGTCACGTTCAAAGTGTCGAAGAAAGGGATGAGTAGCATGGAAAAAGAAAACCTAAACTTTGAACAAGCTATGGAAAAGTTAGAAAACATAGTAGATCAACTAGAACAAGGAGATGTTCCTTTAGAACAAGCAATTCAATATTATAAAGAGGGTATGAAGCTCTCAAAGGTATGCCATGACAAGTTGAAGAACGTTGAAAATGAAATGGCTGAAATATTAAACGATCAAGGAGAAACAGAACCTTTTACAGTGGAGGAAGAGTCGTAGTGAACAATTTGTCTTTTGAACAAAAGCAACAATGGGTAAATGAACAACTCATTCATAAAGCTGAACAGTTAAATTTGCCAAAACCATTAAGAGAGGCCGTTTTTTATTCGATTAATTCTGGCGGTAAAAGGCTAAGGCCAGTTTTGATGGTGGCTGCATATGGGACATTTTCAAATGATTATGAACGAATCGTTGATATGGTTGTTGCATTAGAGATGGTTCATACGTATTCACTTATACATGATGACTTGCCGGCAATGGATGATGATGATTTAAGGCGTGGACAACCTACTATACATAGGCAATTTGACGAAGCTACTGCTATCTTAGTTGGTGATGGTTTGTTAACATACGCTTTTCAAATTATCTCGACCTCATCAAAACTCGAAGCAGAAGAAAAGGTCTACTCCATATCTGAATTAAGTAAAGCAAGTGGTTTTGAAGGGATGATTGCAGGTCAATACATGGACTTAAAGGGTGAAGGTGAAGACTTAACTGTAGAACAGCTAAGTCGTATCCATAGAAGAAAAACTGGGGAATTGATTCGTACTGCAGTGAAAGTTGGAGCCTATTTAGGTGGCGCTACCCCTCCACAGATTGAGTCTTTAGACGAGTATGCAAGTCACCTAGGTTTAATTTTTCAAGTGCAAGATGATATTCTAGATGTAACAGGTGATGAAGATGAAATTGGTAAACCTGTTGGTAGTGATGCATCGTTAGATAAAAGCACATATCCGCGCTTATTAGGCTTAAAAGGCGCGATAAATAAGCGAGATGAGTATATGGCATTAGCAAATCAAGCGTTAAAAGATGCTCATGTAGAAAATTCTCAATTAAAAGACTTTATTAGATTGTTTGGCAATCGCAGTCATTAGCGGTTTAATCAATTGTTAGTAAGAAGCGAATGTGTTAAAATAGAAATTACGCAAGGGGTGGTACAGTATTCTAGTCGGTCCCCCACTTCTGAAGGCGGGCCTAAAAATCCGCCAAAGGGCACATCGATGAAGTTCCTGGTGTTGGCTTGAGGCGCCCAGCCTTGGGTCGATGCTGGGAGTTAAGGTTTTAGGGCGATCCACAATGGCATGTGGGCGTTGACCCTACTTCCGTGGAGGCCCATCTTTGTGCTTCATTAATCGCATTTAATGAGGTATGAAATGGGGTATGAACCTGCATGATACCGAGGAATTCGCTATCTGCAGCGTAGCCTGCCTTGAGTGGCGTTTAGGGGATTGCAATTCATATGTGTTCAATTGTATGGCCAACAATCAGCACATTTAACGTTGCATGAAATAGATTCTGCAAAAGAGGCTAGGAAGTGGTTAAAGACTGTCGAGGAAAACTCCTAGACTGTTCAGCCGACATTTAAATGGGATTATAGTGCGGTCTAAGTGGTAATCCAGTCTAGCTTTCGGTAACGGAGCTAAGGTCGTTTTAAAGGGGAACCACCGTAGTGGCAACACACGGTAGCGACTTGGGAAAACCTACTGGACCTAAGCCGCAATTTTTACCTTTTAAATGACCACCCCTGCACGTACATATGATTTTAAACTAAGGTTACAATACATTCTGAGGTCATATCATGATCAAAATAATAAAAGAATCTTTTAAATTTTGTTTAAGTATTGCCGTTATCACCTTGGTGTTAGCGGCCATTTTTTCAATTATATCTAATTCCATTTTAAGTGGCGTGGGATGGCTCTTAGGTATGTTGATTGTATTGATGATTGTATTAATAGGTGTACTATCGGACATGTTGGGGATTGCAGCAACAGCAGCTAATGAAACACCATTTCACTCAATGGCATCTGAGAAAGTTTATGGGGCTAAAAATTCCATAAGAATTGTTCGAAATGCTGATAAGTTTGCGACATTTTGTAATGATGTCATTGGTGATATTGCGGGTGTTATTAGTGGTACCGCATCTACTTTAGTCGTTTTTCAACTTGCGACATCTTTAGCAAATGGACAAGCTGGTACATACCAATTTACAATATCGATTATTTTTACAAGTGTTGTGGCAGCTTTAACAGTGGGTGGTAAAGCTATGGGTAAGGCAGTTGCAGTAAGAGCATCTACTGAGTTAGTTCTCTTTGCAGGAAAGTTAACTACATTTATCGAAGAGAATCTACGTATACGCGTATTACCATCACATAAACAAAAAAAATAGTGAAATTAATGATAAAGGTGAGTGGTCCGGTATGGATCTTAAAGACATTAAACATCCATCTCAAATTAAAGACTTATCAGTTGAGGAGTTAAGGAGTTTAAGTGAGGATATTCGTTCGTTTTTAATTGAAAACTTATCAAAAACAGGTGGACACCTAGGCCCAAACCTAGGTGTAATTGAGCTGACGCTAGTTTTACATCAAGCTTTTGACAGCCCGAAAGATAAGTTTTTATGGGATGTGGGACATCAAGCTTATGTGCATAAAATGCTTACCGGTCGAACAAGTGATTTTGATACGCTAAGACAGTATCAAGGTTTGTGTGGTTTCCCTAAGATGAATGAAAGTGAGCATGACGTTTGGGAAACTGGACATAGCTCTACTTCACTATCAGCAGCTATGGGAATGGCGATCGCACGTGATGTTAAACAAGAAGATAACTATGTTGTACCCATTATCGGTGATGGTGCTTTAACAGGTGGTATGGCCTTAGAAGCATTAAATCATATCGGACATGAAAAAAAAGATATGATTGTAATTTTAAATGACAATGAAATGTCGATTGCTCCAAATGTAGGTGCATTACACAACGTTTTAGGTCGTCTAAGAAGCGGGCAACGTTATAATTGGATTAAAGATGAATTAGAAGTTCTATTAAAGAAAATACCATCAGTAGGTGGGAAGATTGCCAATACTGCCGAGCGGATTAAAGACAGTATGAAGTATTTAGTTGTCCCTGGCATGTTTTTTGAGGAATTAGGTTTTACTTATTATGGACCTGTAGATGGCCATGACTTTGATGATTTATTCAAATCAATTGACTACGCTAAGAAAACAGAAGGACCTATTTTAATTCATGTTTTAACAACGAAAGGTAAAGGTTATCAGCCAGCTGAAAGTGATAAAGTAGGTACATGGCATGGTGTTGGACCATATAAAATTGAATCGGGTGAATCACTCAAGAAAAGTTCTGGTGGTCCTGGCTGGAGTAAAGTCGTTAGTGACACATTAATGCAAGTAGCAGAACAAGATGAAAAAGTTGTTGCGGTTACTCCAGCGATGACAGTCGGTTCAAAATTAGAAGATTTCAAGGCTAAGTTCCCAAATCGATTATTTGATGTTGGAATTGCAGAACAACATGCAACGACTGTTGCAGGTGGATTAGCAACTCAAGGTATGAAGCCGTTTTTATCAATATATTCAACATTTCTTCAAAGAGGGTTTGATCAAGTCGTTCATGATGTATGTAGGCAAAACCTAAATGTAGCCTTTGGTATAGATCGTGCAGGTTTAGTAGGTGCAGATGGTGAAACACACCAAGGCGTATTTGACATCTCATTTTTAAGACATTTACCTAATATGACAATCATGATGCCTAAAGATGCTCATGAATGCCAAGACATGGTTTATACGTCATTGAATTATGAGGAAGGCCCGATTGCTGTTCGCTACCCAAGAGGTAATGCAAATGAAACTCCTAAACCAGGTCAGTTCGAAATGGTGCCAATAGGAACATGGGAAGTATTAAAAGAAGGTAACGATTTAGTTATCTTAACTTTTGGGACAATGATTGATAAGGCAATGGAAGCAGCTTCACAGCTCGAAAAAGAAGATTTATCTATTCGAGTTGTCAATGCACGTTTTATTAAACCACTCGATTATGACATGTTACGGTCTATTGTTAATGAACAATTACCTATTTTGACTGTTGAAGAACATGCTCTTCAAGGTGGCTTTGGTAGTGCTGTGTTAGAATTTTTTGAAGAAGATAAATTAGTCCACCCTTATATGAGACGAATGGGAATACCTGATCGTTTTATTGAACATGGAAGTGTTGATGACTTGCTTCAAGAAGTCGGCTTGACAGTAGATCATATAAAAAATGAAGTCAAAGAAATGGCACCAACTAAAGAGAAAAGGGCATAGTTTTATGAAAAAAGTTCGATTAGACACACTATTAGTGGAACAAGGATATTTTGATTCTAGAGAAAAAGCTAAACGTTCAATTATGGCAGGTTTAGTCTACACAGACCATGAACGCTTAGATAAACCCGGTGTTAAAGTCGATGAGACAATTAACATAATAGTCAAAGGAAAAGCTGTCCCATATGTAAGTAGGGGCGGCTTAAAGCTTGAGAAGGCAATTAAAAGCTTTGACATTAATTTTCACGACCAATTAATTGTTGATATTGGTTCTTCTACCGGAGGATTTACTGATTGTGCATTACAGCATGGTGCTAAAGCAAGCTATGCTATAGATGTTGGATATAATCAACTAGACTGGAAATTACGACAAGACGACCGTGTAAATGTAATGGAACGCACAAATTTTCGTTATGTCACGAAAGCTGATTTTGAACATGGTCTTCCATCCATTGCGGTGACAGATGTCTCATTCATATCGTTAAGATTGATCTTCCCTGTAATTAAGGAAATTGTTACAACAAATGCTGATATAGTTGCTTTAATTAAGCCGCAATTCGAGGCTGGTAGAGAACAAGTCGGTAAAAAAGGCATTGTTCGTGATCGTTCTGTACACAAACAGGTTGTTCTTAATTTATTGCAATTTTTCAAAGAAGAAGGCTTTGTCGTTGAAAACCTTGACTATTCTCCCATAACAGGTGGGGATGGTAATATTGAATTTTTAGTTCATGCTAAATGGCTTAATGGTGAAGGGAAAGTTATGATGGAGGATCAGAGGATAAATGATGTCATCGAACGAGCGCATCGTGATTTTAATAAGTAGATTAACTTAGAAGTTGGTGGAATGGTGAAAAAAACACAACGTTTATTGAAAATTCGGGACTTAATTTACAAATTTGATATCGAAACTCAAGATGAACTTGTTCAAAAGTTTCACGATTTAGGTTACGATGTAACACAAGCAACGATCTCTCGCGATATTAAAGAATTACAATTAGTCAAAGTTCCAACAAATAATGGAACATATAAATACAGTTTACCTGGTGATACGAAAGTGAACCCAACTGAGAAGTTACAAAGAACTTTATTAGAAAGCTTTGTTTCTATTGACCGTGCTGATCACTTTATTGTATTGAAAACAGTTCCAGGTAATGCTCAAGCTGTTGGAGTATTAATTGATCAGTTAGACTGGGAAGATATTATGGGAAGCATTTGTGGTGATGATACTTGTTTAATTATTTGCCGAACACCTGTACATAGTGAAGAAGTGTATGGTGAATTTATGAAAATGCTATAAATACTGAGGTGGCCATCGTGTTAGCACAAATATCCATTAAAAACTTTGCAATTATTGATGAAATATCATTGAACTTTAGTGAAGGATTAACTGTTTTAACTGGTGAAACCGGAGCAGGAAAATCAATTATTATTGATGCTATACAACTGTTAGCAGGTGCGCGTGCATCAGTAGACTTTGTTAGACATAATGCTGAAAAAGCATCAATTGAAGGATTATTTTTTATTGATGATACCAAACATAGTGCTTATTCAGTAATGGAGCAGTTTGACCTCCCACTAGATAAAGAAGAAGGCAGTATCGTCATAGAACGACACATTACATCAAAAGGAAAAAGTATTTGTAAAGTTAATGGGAAGTTAATTACTCTAGCTGTATTAAAAGAGTTAGGCACTCAACTCATTGATATACATAGCCAACATGAGACACAATCACTCATGAACCCTGAACGTCATATTGAATTGTTGGATTTCTTTGAGCATGAAGAATTGGAACAGTCAAAGGAACATTACCATGAATTGTATAAGCATTTGTTATCACTAAAGAAAAGGTATGAAGAATTGTCTAATAATGAACAAGAAATTGCACAAAGAATGGACTTATTAAAATTCCAATACAATGAGTTAAATGACTCTCAATTACAACCGGGTGAAGACGAACGATTAGAAGAAGAAAGAAGTCATTTAATGAATTATGAGCGTATTTACGAAGGTTTGAATACGACTTATGAATCGTTATCTGCAGAAAATCATGCATTAGACTTCTTAGGCCATGCGATGAGCGCACTAGAGCAGTTAGAGGATGTCGACCATGACTTTGAAGAATTATCTAAGCAGTTAAAGTCCAATTATTATACGTTAGAGGAACTCTCGTTTGACATTCGTAATCGATTAGACCAATTAGAGTATCAGCCTAATCGATTAGATGAAATTGAAACCAGACTTTTTGAGATTAATCGTTTGAAACGAAAGTATGGAAAAGAGGTAGACGATTTAATTAAGCATATGGCTAAAATGGAAGAAGAGTTAGAACAACTCGAAAACAAAGATAGTCATCTACAATCACTTGAACATGAAATAAAAGAAGCAGAAAAAGATGCTTTAACTGAGGCTGATCATCTTCATAAATTAAGGACAAAAATTGCAGAAAAGCTAACTATCGCAATCCAACAAGAGCTTAAGGATTTATATTTAGAAAAAGCTAAATTCGATGTGCAATTTAATACACAAGAAGGTCATATAAATTGGAAAAATCGTAATATTAAATTGTTGAAACAAGGATTAGACCTTATTCAATTTTTAATAACAACAAACCCTGGTGAACCGATGAAATCACTCCATAAAGTGGCTTCCGGTGGTGAAATATCAAGAATAATGTTAGCTATTAAAAGCATATTTTCAAAACACCAAGGAATTACAAGTGTGATCTTTGATGAAGTTGATACAGGTGTAAGTGGGCGTATTGCTCAGGCTATCGCTAAAAAGATTCACCGCATCTCGCATGAGTCTCAAGTTCTTTGTATCACACATTTACCACAAGTAGCAGCTATGGCTGATCATCATTACTTAATTGAAAAAGACGTATCTGGCCATACCAATACAACTGTTCAAAAACTCTCTGAAAAAGATTCAATTAATGAAGTTGGAAGAATGATTTCGGGTAATGAAGTAACTGAAACAACCTTTAAACATGCTCAAGAATTAATTGTACAAGCAGAAGAATTAAAAAGCTAAACACGCCAGACTTTTGGTGTTTAGCTTTTTTAATATAGCTAGTTACTCCTGATTAACTTTATACAAAAAAACTTAATCTAATCAAGGAAATGATAAACTAAATTGCATTTACTTTTATCGTTTAAAAACACCCTAAAAAGCTCAAATTAACGTTAAAGCTTCAATTATAAGAAGAAATGAGGAGTGTAACTTGATGAACCATTCACGATTAGCATTAAAACTGATTCTCCTTGTTTCGTTTGTTCTTCCATTCACTTTAACGTACCATGTTGCGGCTGAAACATTACAACCAGTCGAAGAAGTCATTCCAGGTGGGCAATCCATTGGTGTTAAGCTTCATACTTCTGGTGTAGTTGTTGTAGGATTCAGCCCCGTTTCTTCTGAGGATGGAGAGGTATCACCTGCTGAGGAGACAGGTGTTGAAATAGGCGATATTATTTTACAGATTAATCAGCATAAAATAGAGGATATGCAAGCTTTTACGAAATTAATTCAAAAATATGAATCAGATGATACCCCAATCGAATTGTTAATTAAACGAGAAGAGCACATTTTCCCGTTAACCATAAAACCTGCCTCGGATGAACAGGAAGATGTGTATAAGTTAGGGATGTTTATTCGCGACGCAACAGCTGGTATTGGTACAATGACTTTTTATGATCCTCAATCTAAGCGTTACGGCGCTTTAGGCCATGTTATTACTGACCAACAAACAAAAAAGCCTTTAGATATATATAACGGTAAAATTGTACCGTCTAGAATAACTTCGATCAATAAAGGTGAAAGTGGTGCCCCAGGCGAGAAAAGAGCTCGATTCTCCATGGATGATCAAGGCTTAGGAACAATTCAAAAGAATACAGATTATGGTATTTTTGGTAAGTTAGAAGAAGATTCTATATTTTTAGATAACCACGTTGATCCTTTGCCAGTCGCACAACCTCACGAAGTTAAAGAGGGAGAAGCAACAATTTTGACAGTGGTTGAAGATGATACAGTAAAAGAATTTGAAATTGAAATTGTTAGTAGTGTACCTTCACAAAATCCTGAAACAAAAGGGATGGTTATCCAAATTACAGATGAAGAATTATTAAATGCATCTGGTGGTATTGTACAAGGAATGAGTGGAAGCCCGATTATTCAAAATGGAAAGCTTATAGGTGCAGTTACGCATGTATTTTTAAATGATCCAACGAGTGGTTATGGTGTGCATATTGAGTGGATGCTAAATGAAGCAGGATTAAAAATAAAAGAAGATGACGACATGGAACAAGCTAGTTAAATTAAAGCCCAGTACTTTATAAAGTATTGGGCTTTTTGTTTGTGTACGTGTCGAATATTACAATTTGCTGTAGAACCTTTCGTATAAACGAATAAAAATGATAAATGATTAAAAATTTTAAGAATTTAAAAAGGAGTTTAATTGTATATGTCGAAATGGTTAATTGTGGGTCAAGCGGACAATTATATTCAGGAGGGAATATTATGGGAAAATTGAAGTTAGGAATTGCTGATGACAATCGAGAGTTAGTCTCAATGTTGGAGGATCATTTTTCTGAAGAGGAAGAAATGGAGGTCGTTGGAACGGCTTATAATGGAAATGACTGTTTAAATATGGTCCAAGAACAACAGCCAGATATTTTAATCTTAGATATTATTATGCCTCATATTGATGGTTTAGCAGTTTTAGAAAAGCTACGTGATATGTCATTGGATCAAACACCAAAAGTGATTATGTTAACAGCGTTTGGTCATGAATCAGTGACGAAAAAAGCTGTAGAGTTAGGCGCTACATATTATATGTTGAAGCCTTTTGATTTAGATATGTTAAAAGACCAAGTGCTGATGGTTGCAGGTTCCAAGCAAGTCTCTCCAATACAACAAGGAATAGAAGGAAGAAAGCCACAGAAAGTTGACCTAGATGCCAATATTACTTCAATCATTCATGAAGTTGGAGTCCCAGCGCATATTAAAGGTTATTTATATTTAAGAGAAGCAATTTCTATGGTATATCATGATATTGAATTATTAGGATCTATAACGAAAGTACTATATCCAGATATTGCAAAAAAATATAATACAACAGCCTCCCGTGTTGAGCGAGCAATTCGCCACGCTATCGAAGTTGCTTGGAATCGTGGTAACATCGATTCATTATCGGCAATTTTTGGATACACTGTAAGCGTTTCAAAAGCAAAACCAACAAATAGTGAATTTATTGCAATGATTGCTGATAAGCTACGTTTAGAGCACAAAGTTAGTTAACTTTTGTTTTTGACAGTTAACGAAAATGACTGTGACTATTAGATGTCACGGTCATTTTTTTGTTTTTATAAAAGCTCTATACACCTTTATTGGCTAGAGTGTCCTTCTTAAAAGAGTTCATCATTTAAATAATTTTTGCGAGTTTCCCGCTTTTATTTTCTCTCTTTTATGTTAAAATAATGACTATTGAAAAAACATGATAATAGTGGTGATAATATGAAAGTAGCAAAATTTGGAGGAAGTTCTGTAGCTGATAGTTCGATGCTTGAACAAGTAGCGAGTATTATTGAATCAGATCAAGACCGTAAATTCATTGTCGTATCAGCACCTGGTAAGAGGTACGGTGAAGATGTGAAAGTAACTGACCTTTTTATCCAACTTGCTGAACAATATGACAGTGGTCAAAATTACGAAGAAACTTTATTTAAGATTTCACAACGCTTTTTGTCTATTACTGAAGAGTTAGATTTATCAAAAGACATTGTCGGTCGAATTGAAAATGAATCTCGACGTTTATTAAGAGAAACAACAAATTCTTCACACCTTATGGATGCTTTAAAAGCAATGGGTGAAGATTCATTAGCTCGTATTTTAAGCGCCTACCTTAATAAGAGAGGCACTAAAGCTACATACGTGAACCCGAAGGATGCAGGCGTTATTGTTAATTCGGAACCTTTAGGTGCTCAAATTTTAGAGAAAAGCTATGAGAAAATTTATCAATTGAGAAACCGAGAAGGTGTTGTAGTGATTCCTGGCTTTTTTGGCTACACGGAATCAGGTGTTTTAACAACTTTCCCACGTGGTGGTTCTGATATTTCTGGGTCAATTATTGCAGCAGGTGTTAAAGCTGATTTATATGAAAACTTTACAGATGTTAACTCTGTGTATTGTGTCAACCCTAAAATTGTTGATAAACCTAAAGAAATTCATACATTGACTTATAAAGAAATGCGTGAATTATCTTATGCAGGCTTTTCAGTTTTCCATGATGAAGCGCTAATTCCTGCATTTAAGAAAAATATTCCTGTCTGTATTAAAAATACAAAAGATCCAAATTGTAAAGGAACAATGATTGTAGCTAATAAAAAAGACAATGGACAACCTGTAGTGGGAATTGCTAGTGATGAAGGATTCTCATCAATTTATGTTAGTAAATATTTAATGAATAGAGAAATTGGGTTTGGTCAAAGATTATTAAGTATTTTGGTTGAAGAAAATATTTCATTTGAACATGCGCCCTCAGGGATTGATGATATGTCAGTCATTATCCGGACTGAAGATTTGAAGAGTGATAAAGAAGAGGTATTAATCAACCGCATTAAAAATGAATTGCAAGTTGATACAGTAGATATTATTCATGGCTTAGCGATGATTATGTTAGTGGGTGAAGGGATGAGTAATCGATTAACTGTAGCTTCGAAAGCAACGAAGGCTTTTGCAGAGGCAGATGTCAATATCGAAATGATCAACCAGGGCTCATCAGAAGTTTCGATGATGTTTGGAATTCATGAACATAATATAAAAGCAGCTGTTAAGTCATTATATAGAGAATTTTTTCACTAAATAATCACGATTTAGATGCAATAAGCTTAAAAAAGCGAGCACAATGCTCGCTTTTTTGTTTTCGATTATTTGGTTCGATTTCGCTTTCGATCTCGGTGCAATATAAATCCGCCGATGAACCCAATTCCAATTATAATGAATATAACCCCAGCAAATAATTGGATTAATACATTATTGAAAAATATTGCAGCTGCCTCACCAAAGAAAGAATCCCTTATAAGCTTAATCCCATAAGCCGCTAGAACCCCTGGTAACACCATTATTAATAAAGCAATTAACCTAATCATATATTTCTCTCCTTATTTACCCTTTGTAGTATACCAAATTTATTCCGAATAAAAAATATGAAAAAAACTTGCATATCTAAAACGCTTTCATTATGATGGAAGTATGCAAAAACTTGCAAATGTAGGTGTATAACTATGCAAAATGTGCTAATAGTCGGAGCTGGCCAGGGTGGAACAGCAATATTAAAGCTTTTCGAACAAGTTGACATGATTAATGTGCAAGCAGTTGCAGACATTGATCACCAAGCACCAGGTGTAAAGCTTTCAAGATTAAAAGAAATTAATACTTATGAGTCTTATATAGATGCTTTAGAAGAGCCGATTGATATTATTGTTGAAACAACGGGCAAAGAAGAAGTGTTCAATGACCTAAAAAAACATAAAAAGAAACGTGCTGTGCTCATTCCTGGAACAGTTGCTCACATCATTTATAATTTATTAAATGAAAAAGAAGAGTTACTCGAACGACTTAAGAAAGAAACGGACTCTCGAGAATTACTCTTAAATTCAATTCATGACGGTATGATTGTAATTGGTTTAGATCATCAGATTACATACGTTAATGAAGCTTGTGAAAACATTCTAGATTTAAATAAAAACGAAATGGTTGGACATTTGATAACGGAAATTATTCCAGATTCACATTTGCCAAATGTCATGAAAACTCATAAGAAAGAACTCAACCAATCATTAAATTTAAATAATGGTAAACGGATCATAACAACTAGAATTCCTTTATTAACTGAGTCAGGGGAATTGCTAGGAGCTTTTGCTGTTTTTAAAGATATTACAGAAGTTGTTGATTTAGCAGAAGAAATTACCGATCTGAAAAATATACAAAATATGCTTGAGGCTATAATTCAGTCTAGTGAAGAGGCTATTTCAGTAGTAGATGAAGACGGACGTGGCTTGTTAATTAACCCTGCTTATACGAAAATAACTGGACTTACAGAAAATGATGTCATTGGTAAACCTGCAACAGCAGATATCTCTGAAGGGGAAAGTATGCATATGCAGGTACTTGAAACGAGAAGACCAGTTAGAGGAGCTAGAATGAAGGTAGGTCCATTAAAAAGAGACGTCCTCGTTAATGCAGCTCCTATTTTAGTTGATGGTGTTTTAAAAGGTAGTGTGGGGATCATTCACGACCTTTCAGAAATCGAATCATTAACATCTGAGCTTAAGAAAGCAAGGCAGATTATTCGAAATTTAGAAGCAAAGTATACGTTTGATGATATTATTGCTAAATCAACTGAAATGAAATTAACATTAGAACAAGCAAAAGTTGGAGCAAAAACACCAGTAACTGTACTTTTAAGAGGAGAATCAGGGACTGGAAAAGAATTGATTGCTCACGCGATTCATAATGAAAGCGACAGGAAACATTATAAGTTTATAAGAGTGAACTGCGCTTCTATGGAAGAAGATAATTTAGAAAAAATGCTATTTGGTGAAGAATCAGGCCCGCCGGAGAAACAAAGAGGTATATTTGAAGAAGCTAACAATGGCTCGGTCTTTTTAGATGAAATAGGTGATCTATCTTTACATTTACAAGCAAGGGTATTGCATGTATTGGAAAATCAAGAAGTGCTTCGTGTAGGAGGGCAAGACCCGATTCCTGTCAACGTAAGGGCGATTGCAGCAACGAATGTTAACCTTGAAAGAGCGATGATGGAAAAAGAATTTAGAGAAGATTTGTTTTATCGCTTAAATCGACTACCGGTTATGATTGCACCTTTAAAAGAGCGAAAAGAAGATTTAAAACCATTAATCAGTCATCTTATAACAAAGTTAAACGAAGATTTCGGACGTAATGTTAAAGGTGTTAATGAGCAAGCTATAACGTATTTGAATGAATATGATTTTCCTGGAAATGTAAGAGAGTTAGAAAATATTCTCGGGCGTGCCATGATCAGTATGGAACAATATGAAAATTTTATAAGTGAGAAACATTTGCCTCCACTTAGAAAGCATTCACTCGATGAATTAGACTTGGTTAATGAGCCAAAGAAGACTGATGTTATTCCGCTACAAGATGCATTAGATGAATTTGAAAAACAACTCATAATAGAGACGCTTGGGAAGAATAATTATATTAAATCGAAAACAGCGAAACAATTAAACATATCGTTAAGAAATTTGTATTACAAAATGGAGAAGCATAATCTCAGCAAAGAAGGCTGAACAGGACGAAACTAGACAACATGAAGGTGAGAAAAATAATGAATTTAGATCAATTAGTTAATGATCTCTGTCAAATGGAAGAGAAGAAAACTGTTGCAGTAGCAGAAGCAACAAATGTAGAAACATTAAAAGCGATAAAGGAGGGGGTAGAACGGGACTTAGCAGCGTTTAAACTTTTTGGTAATATGGAACAAATTCAAGAAGCAGCCGATGAAATTGATTTAAACCTTAATCAAGAAAGGATTACATTACACCATGCTACTTCAATAGAAAATGCCGTTGATAAAGCGGTTATGTCTGTTTCTGAAGAGCGCTCAGATGTATTAATGAAAGGTAATGTAGCAACCAAGGTTGTTTTAAAGGCAGTTTTAAAGAAAAATTCTGGTTTAAGAAATGGAAGGGTTCTGTCACACGTTGCTTTATTTGAATTACCAGAACGTGATGGCTTGTTGTTTTTAACGGATGCAGGGATGAATATTGCGCCTAATTTAGAAGAGAAAGTTCAGATTATCCAGAACGCAGTGGATGTGGCTAATCGAATGGGTTATGATAACCCTAAAGTTGCCCCTTTAGCAGCGGTTGAAATTGTCAACCCAGCAATGCAAGCTTCAATTGATGCTGCTGTATTGTCTCAAATGCAAAAACGTGGACAAATTTCAGGTTGTACTGTAGATGGTCCTTTAGCATTTGATAATGCAATATCACTAGATGCAAAAAAAGAAAAAAATATACATTCAGATGTTGCCGGAAACGCTGATATTCTAGTATGTCCATATATAGAAGTTGGTAATACTCTTTATAAGTCATTCACATATTTTGCGAATGCTAAAGTTGCCGGTATTATTAGCGGGGCTAAAGCACCTATTGTGTTAACTTCACGTGCTGACACAGCAGAAAGTAAAATTTATTCACTAGCGTTTGCGTTAACATCATCTTAATTTAGGGAGGAATATGAAATGGAATTATTTACGTATATGGAAGAGTATGATTACGAGCAAGTTGTATTTTGCCAAGACAAAAATTCTGGATTAAAAGCAATTATCGCACTACATGATACAACATTAGGTCCTGCATTAGGTGGAACAAGAATGTGGACTTATGATTCTGAGGAAGAAGCTGTTGTTGATGCTTTAAGATTAGCAAAAGGTATGACTTACAAAAACGCTGCAGCTGGTCTGAATTTAGGTGGTGGAAAGACGGTTATAATTGGTGATCCTAAAAAAGACAAAAACCCTGAATTGTTCAGAGCGTTTGGCCGTTATATTCAAGGACTGAACGGTCGCTATATTACAGCAGAAGATGTAGGGACAACAGAACATGATATGGACTATATTTACATGGAGACGGATTATGTAACAGGTATTTCACCTGAATTTGGTTCATCAGGAAACCCATCTCCAGCTACAGCTTATGGTATGTATCGTGGGATGAAAGCAGCAGCTAAAGAAGCTTTTGGTTCTGATTCATTAGAAGGAAAGACAATTGCCGTACAAGGTGTAGGTAATGTCGCTTACCACATGTGTAAACATTTACATGAAGAAGGCGCTAAGCTAATTGTTACAGATATTAATAAAGAGTCAGTAGAGCGTGCTGTAGAAGATTTTGGTGCTCAAGCAGTTGACCCAGATGATATTTACTCTGTAGATTGTGACATTTATGCACCGTGTGCTTTAGGTGCTACTATTAACGATGAAACAATTCCTCAACTAAAAGCAAAAGCGATTGCAGGGTCTGCTAATAACCAGCTGGCTGAAGATAGACATGGTCAAATATTACATGAGTCAGGTATTGTATATGCACCAGATTACGTAATCAACTCTGGTGGTGTTATTAACGTAGCGGATGAATTAAATGGCTATAATAAAGAACGTGCATTTAAACAAATTGATTCAATTTATGATAGCTTAAGTAAAATCTTTGAAATTTCTAAACGCGACAACATCTCGACACATATTGCTGCTGATCGTATGGCTGAAGAACGTATCGCAAGTGTTCGTAATACAAGAAGTACGTTCTTACAAAATGAACACAGCATTATCTCAAGAAGAAAATAAATGGAGGCTTCATCAAGAATATGGACTATCGTGTATTAGTGATCAACCCAGGGTCAACTTCAACGAAAATCGCAGTATTTGAAAATGATCATTGTTTATTTGAACAAACCATTCGTCATCAAACAGAAGATCTTAGTCAATTTTCTAATATTATTGAGCAGTATCAATTTAGAAAAGATGTCATTCTAGAAGCATTGGATTATGAAGGGTTTAATATATCTAAATTAGATGCTGTTTGTGGGCGTGGTGGCTTATTAAAACCTATTGAAGGTGGAACTTATGCAGTCAATGAAGCTATGCTCCATGACTTAAAGGAAGGCTATTACGGTGAACATGCATCTAACTTGGGCGGCATTTTAGCCCATGAGATTGCCAATAATGTTAATATACCAGCTTATATTGTTGATCCAGTTGTGGTGGATGAGTTAGATGATATCGCCAGAATTTCTGGTATACCACAATTACCAAGGAAAAGTATTTTTCATGCATTAAATCAAAAGGCTGTTGCAAGAAGAGCCGCTCAGTCTATAGACCTAACTTATGAGAAAAGCAATTTAATTGTCTGTCATATGGGCGGTGGGATAACGGTTGGAGCACATCATCAAGGTAAAGTAATCGATGTTAATAACGGATTGAATGGTGAAGGACCTTTTTCACCAGAGCGAGCAGGAACCATTCCAGCAGGTCAATTAGTAGATTTATGCTTTTCAACTGTTTATACAAAAGAACAAGTTCACAAAATGTTAGTTGGTAATGGTGGATTAGTCGCTTATTTAGATACTAACGATGCTTTAGAAGTTGAGAAACGAATTGAACAAGGTGATCAGGAAGCAAAACACATATACGACGCTATGGCTTATCAAATCGCTAAAGAGATTGGCAGTATAAGTACCGTGTTACAAGGTAATGTCGATGCTATTGTCTTAACAGGTGGTCTTTGTTACGGTCAAGAATTTGTTAAGGAAATTACCAAACGCATTGACTGGATCGCAGACATACTAACATTACCTGGTGAAAATGAATTAGAGGCATTAGCTGAAGGTACGATTCGAGTACTTAATGAGGAAGAAGAAGCAAAGCAGTACCATTCAATGCCTAATAGAAAGGAGTTTTAAATATGGCAAAAGAATACGATATTGCCATACTTGGCGGTGGCACAGGTGGATATGTCGCTGCTATACGAGCTAGTCAACTCGGATTAAAAGTTGCAATCGTTGAAAAAGGACAACTAGGTGGAACATGCTTACATAGAGGGTGTATCCCGTCCAAGTCACTTTTAAGAAGTGCTGAGGTTTACCAGCAGACACAAAATGCTCTAAATTATGGTGTAGAAACAGATAACACAAAACTAAACTTCCTGAAAGTCCAAGAACGTAAGCAAGAAATTATCAACCAACTGCATCAAGGCGTTCAAGGTTTAATGAAAAAAGGAAAGATTGATGTTTTTGAAGGTCATGGTCGTATTTTAGGTCCTAGTATTTTCTCACCTACTGCAGGCACAATTTCTGTTGAAATGAACAATGGTGAGGAAAATGAGATGATCCTACCTAAAAATGTAATTGTTGCAACTGGCTCAAAACCTAAGTCTTTACCTAGTCTAGATGTTGATGGTGAATTAGTTATGACATCAGATGAAGCACTGCAAATGGACCATTTACCAAAATCAATTGTAATTGTTGGTGGTGGAGTTATCGGAATTGAATGGGCATCGATGTTAAGTGATTTTGGTGTTGAAGTTACCGTTGTAGAGTTTATGGATCAAATTCTACCTACTGAAGATAAAGATGTTGTTAAAGAAGCTGAAAAAGCGCTTAAGAATAAAGGGATTAACATTGTCACAAGTGCCAAGGTACTTCCTGATTCTCTAGAGAAAAATAACGGGATCAAGATTGATGCTGAGGTTAATGGTGAAAAGCAAACATTTGAAGCAGAAAGAATGTTAGTTTCGGTAGGAAGAGCGCCAATTGTTGATAACATTGGATTAGAAAACACGGATATTGTTGTTGAAAATGGTGCGATTAAAGTTAACCAAAACAATCAAACGAAAGAGTCACACATTTATGCAATTGGTGATGTTATAGGTGGTATGCAATTAGCACACGTTGCTTCGCATGAAGGTATTTTAGCTGTTGAGCATATAGCGAATGAAAATCCAGAACCAATTAACTACAACCATGTGGCATCATGTATTTATTCAAATCCAGAAATAGCTAGTGTTGGTTTAACTGAAAAGCAAGCAATTGACCAAGGCTATGATGTGAAGGTCGGTAAATTCCCATTCCAAGCAGTTGGTAAAGCATTAGTTCATGGTGAAAAAGAAGGGTTTACAAAAATCATCACGAATAAAGATAATGAAGACTTATTAGGTGTTCATATGATCGGACCGCACGTGACTGACATGATTTCAGAAGCAGGCTTAGCAATGGTGTTAGATGCGACAGCTTGGGAAATTGGAGAATCAATACATCCACACCCAACCTTATCTGAAGTCATTGGAGAGGCAGCTTTAGCTGTTGATGGTAAACAAATTCACGGATAATTAAAGGGAGGTAATACACATGAGTAAAGTAGAAAATCGCCACCACGATTTAGGTTTATCTGATGAACAAGTGCTAGATATTTACCGGACAATGCTTCTAGCACGTAAAATTGATGAGAGAATGTGGTTATTAAACCGTGCAGGAAAGATTCCATTTGTTATTTCATGTCAAGGACAAGAAGCGGCACAAGTTGGAGCAAGTTATGCACTAAACCGTGACAAAGACTATGCTGCACCATATTATCGTGATTTAGGCGTTGTTTTAGCGTTTGGAATGACAACGAGAGAATTGTTTTTAGCTGCGTTTGCTAAAGCTGAAGACCCAAACTCAGGTGGACGTCAGATGCCTGGACACTTTGGGCAGAAGAAAAACAGAATTTTAACTGGCTCTTCACCAGTTACAACACAGCTTCCACACGCTGTGGGGGTAGCACTTGCTGCTAAAATGGAAAATAAAGAAATCGCTTCGTTTGTTACATTAGGTGAAGGCTCTTCTAACCAAGGTGATTTCCACGAAGGTCTTAATTTTGCTGGGGTTCATAAATTACCTGTTATTACAATGGTTGAAAATAATAAATATGCTATTTCAGTACCATTAGAGCGTCAAGTAGCAAGTAAGTCCGTTGCAGACCGCGGGGTTGCTTATGGTATGCCTGGTCACCAAGTTAATGGTAATGATCCATTAGAAGTGTATAAAGTTGTTAAAGAAGCACATGAAAGAGCGATGAACGGTGAAGGACCTACATTAATCGAAGCAATGACTGAACGATTAACGGCTCACTCAAGTGATGATAATGATAAAGCTTACCGCACAGAAGAGGAACTTGAAGAAATGAAAAAGAAAGATAATTTACTTTCATTTGCTCAATATTTAAGAGATGTAGGTGTGTTAACAGAAGAGAAAGAAGAGGCGCTAAAGAAAGAGCTTGATGATGAAATTAATAAGGCGACAGATGAAGCGGAAAATGCACCTTACGCTGAACCAGAAGATGCACTTAAGTATGTGTATGCTGAAGAGGGAGGGGAATAATTATGGCAGTAATGTCTTATATTCAAGCAGTAACAAAGGCAATGCAAGAAGAGATGGAACGTGATGATAAAGTTTTTGTGCTGGGTGAAGATGTTGGTAAAAAAGGTGGCGTCTTTAAAGCGACAGATGGATTATACGATCAATTTGGTGATGCGAGAGTATTAGATACACCCTTAACAGAATCTGCAATTGCAGGTGTTGGTATTGGTGCTGCGATGTATGGTATGCGCCCTATTGCAGAAATGCAGTTTGCTGACTTTATTATGCCAGCAGTTAACCAAATCATATCAGAAGCCTCACGTATTCGTTATCGCTCAAATAATGATTGGCATTGTCCAATGGTTATTCGTGCTCCTTATGGGGGTGGCGTTCACGGTGCATTATACCACTCGCAGTCTGTAGAAGCTGTCTTTGCTAATCAGCCTGGTTTAAAGATTGTGATTCCATCAACACCTTATGATGCTAAAGGTTTACTTAAAGCAGCGATCCGTGATGAAGACCCTGTTTTATTCTTTGAACATAAACGTGCTTACCGACTTATTAAAGGTGAAGTACCAGATGATGATTATGTATTACCAATTGGTAAGGCTGATGTAAAACGTGAAGGTGATGATATTACGGTCATTACTTACGGCTTAGGTATACATTTCGCATTAGAAGCAGCTGAAAAACTATCTGAAGAAGGTATCTCGGCTCATATTTTAGATTTACGTACCGTATATCCATTAGACCAAGAGGCAATTATTGAAGCAGCGAAGAAAACAGGTAAAGTATTGCTTGTAACAGAAGATAATAAAGAAGGTAGTATTATGAGTGAAGTTTCAGCCATCATTTCTGAAAACTGTCTGTTTGATTTAGATTCTCCTGTTAAAAGACTTGCTGGGCCTGATGTACCGGCTATGCCGTATGCTCCAACAATGGAGAAATATTTCATGATTAACCCAGATAAAGTAGAGAAAGCAATGCGTGACTTAGCTGAATTTTAAAAGTAATTGACTTGGCACAAAAAGGAGGTAAACAGGAATGGCAGTCGAAAAAGTGACAATGCCTCAGTTAGGTGAAAGTGTAACTGAAGGTACGATTAGTTCATGGTTAGTCAAAGAGGGTGACCATGTCAATAAGTACGACCCGATTGCAGAAGTTATGACAGATAAAGTAAATGCTGAAGTCCCATCTTCTTTTACAGGAACTATTAAAGAACTGGTTGCTCAAGAAGGTGACACGATTGAAGTTGGTGGATTGATCTGTCATATGGAAACAGAAGGTGGAGGAGAAGAAGCTAAAGATGAAGCGCCTTCTAATAAAGAAGAAACAACCTCTTCACCTTCAAAAGAAGTAAGTGATGACCAACCGATGAAAAAGCGCTACTCACCAGCCGTTCTAAAGCTGGCACAAGAAAATGACATCGACCTTAACCAAGTAGACGGCTCTGGTAAAGGTGGTCGCATTACACGTAAAGATGTAGAGAAGATTATTGCCTCTGGTAAAATTCCACAAGCACAAGAGACGCCTAAAAAAGAGCAAGCTCAATCAGAACAACCAAAAGAATCAGCGCAACAGGCTCCAAAGAGTGCACCATCTAGCCAACCTGCTGCAAGTGCACAACCAGGAGATGTTGAGATCCCTGTTTCAGGTGTTCGTAAAGCTATTGCTCAAAACATGGTTAAATCGAAAACAGAAATTCCTCATGCGTGGATGACTGTTGAAGTTGACGTTACGAATTTAGTTAAGTTCCGTGACAGTAAGAAAAATGAATTTAAGCAACAAGAAGGTTATTCATTAACTTATTTTGCTTTCTTCGTGAAAGCTGTTGCACAAGCGCTAAAAGAGTACCCCGAGCTTAATAGCATGTGGGCAGGAGATAAGATCATCCAAAAGAAAGACATAAACTTATCAATTGCTGTTGCTAGCGATGATCAATTATTTGTTCCTGTTATTAAACATGCTGATGATAAGAGTGTTAAAGGAATTGCCAAAGACATTGTTGAATTAGCAACAAAAGCTCGTGATGGCAAGCTAACGAATGACGATATGCAAGGTGGAACGTTTACAGTAAACAATACAGGCTCATTTGGCTCAGTACAATCTATGGGTGTTATTAACCACCCACAAGCAGCGATTTTACAAGTAGAATCCATTGTCAAACGTCCTGTTTATATTGATGGTATGTTTGCTCCACGTGATATGGTTAATTTATGTCTATCCTTAGACCACCGTGTGTTAGACGGATTAATTTGCGGTAACTTCTTACAACGTGTGAAAGAAATTTTAGAAAATATGTCAGAAGAAAATACATCTATTTATTAATATTTAGATCATAAAGGCTGTCTCATACCACAATAATGATGAGTAGAGGCAGCTTTTTTATTTATATCCGCTGCACACAATTTGAAACAAGTCTGAAATGTTGATAATATTAGTATTGGTAATATTAAATATAAAGGAGCCATATGCCATGGATTTTAACATTTATATGCAAGATTTCGTTAATCAAGCAAGAACAGAAATTACAGAAGCAGGCTATGAAGAATTAACAACGCCAGAAGAAGTAGATCAAGCTTTTTCTCGTAAAGGGACTACCCTAGTTGCGGTTAACTCAATTTGTGGTTGTGCTGGTGGTGTTGCTCGTCCTGCAGCAGCAAATGCTGTTCATTACGATTACCGCCCAGACCATTTAGTAACTGTCTTTGCAGGTCAAGACCGCGAAGCAACAGAACAAGCAAGAGGATATTTTGAAGGTTTTCCACCATCTTCACCATCATTTGCTCTTATGAAGGATGGTAAAATTGTAACAATGGTTGAGCGTCATGAAGTTGAAAGCTCAACTCCAGTAGAGGTTGTACAACAACTACAAAAAATCTTCGATGAACATTGTGAAGAATTCTAATTTTTAGAAAGGTGGCGTCATACCACCTTTTTTCTTTTATGGTTTAACAATCATAATTTTTCTTATAAACATGGTTATTACAGATTATAGACGGGTAAATTATGGTATATTGAATACATAATAATCTAGAAAGAGGATGATCGATGTTTAAAGTCGGTTCAAGGACGATTAAAACGGCTATTGGAGCACCTGTGTCGATTATTGTTGCACTAGCTTTAGATTTAGATAATGCGATTTCCGCTGGTATTTTAACAATTCTATGTATACAAGTGACTAGACAGCGGTCGTTAGAAACTGCTTGGTATCGGTTTTATGCTTGTTTAATAGGAATTGCAGTCGCGGGTATTTTATTTGAATTAATTGGATATAACCCGTTAGTCATTGGCTTAGTTTTACTTGTGTTTATTCCAATAACTGTGCAGTTAGGTATAACAGAAGGGATTATAACCAGTACTGTTATTATTCTTCATTTATACGGTGAAGGAGCAATGTCTGGGGCAATTGTTGTGAATGAAATTGTTTTATTATCAGTTGGTTTAGGTGTCGCTTTAATTTTAAATATGTATATGCCAAGTTTAGATACTGAATTGAAGAAAATCAGAGACGAACTAGAAGAAAACTTTTCTAAAATCTTAGGTGAAATTGCCAATTACTTAAAGACAGGAGATTATTATTGGTCAGGTCATGAAATAACAGAAACTGCTAGATTAATTGAAGAAGCAAATGAATTAGCATCAAGAGATGTTGAAAATCACCTACTTAGAAGGCATCATCCGTTTTATCATTATTTCCATATGAGGGAGAAACAGTTTGATATTTTAGAGCGTATGTTGCCACTCATTAGCCGGATTGATGCCACAGATGATGAGTATAATTATATCGGTGAGCTGTTTGAAGACCTAGCAGATCATGTGCACCCAGGAAATACAGCTGTTAAATATTTAGAAAAGTTAAACCACATTAGAAAGAAATTCAATAAGGAAAGCTTACCTAATGATCGTGAGATGTTTGAAAAAAGGGCTAACCTTTATTTGTTGTTGAATGAAATAGAGCAGTACCTTATTTTAAAGCGGTCTTATAAAAAGAGTGATATTTAAATGGAGTGAACCAGGTTATATTCTTGGTTCACTTTTTGATAGAATCATCTATAAGGAAAAATGATCATTGGTCTAAGAGTGATATAATAATTGTTAAGCAATTGGGAGGTTTATTGGTTTATTATGCAAATTAGAGAAATTGAAGCAAAAGACAATAAAACAATAGAACAAATTATTAAACGTTCATTGGAATCATGTGATTTAAATATTCCAGGAACAGCTTATTTTGACCCTCAACTGAGTAATTTAACCCAATATTATAATCTGCTTCCTAATGCAAAGTATTGGGTTTTGGTGAATGATCGAGATGAAGTAGTTGGTGGTGTAGGTATTGGACCATTTGGGGAAAAGAAAGAGATTTGTGAGTTACAAAAGTTATACATTAAACGTGAATATCAAGGTTTTGGTTTGTCCAAGAAGTTGATGGAAGAAGCGCTTAACTTCGCTAAAGAACATTATACATATTGTTATATTGAAACAATGAATCAACTTCAAACAGCTAATCAGCTTTACATTAAATTTAATTTCAAACAACTCACAAACCCGCTAGAAGGATCAGAGCATAATGCAATGGATACGTGGTTTATCAAAGAGCTTTCATAAATAGGGTATTTAGATAAATTTATGTACTAACTCCCGTTTTAAAAATCATACTTGACCTATTATCATTGATTGTTCATTTTGTATATCGATTTGCATAACTGCTCGCAACAAACGCTTCAGGCTTAATTTTAGGTTCCGCACCATAAGACTCAATTCGAGCGACCATTTCATTGATAAACATATTGGTTTTATTACGCTTTCCTGCGCCTATATCAATATGTCCTTCAATAGTAAAACTAGCACCACGATCGATGTGGGGTAATACCATTTCATACATCGCATCTTTGCGTTCTTGGGTGAACATAGTGAAGACGTCTTCAGAAAGGGATGTTTCATATGAGATCTTTTGATGTAAGTTGGTTATTTTCTGAGGGAATTTAACTTTTCTTAGACATGCCCATGCTCCTTTTCCCTCGTTTTGAATGACAATCCCAGTAATAAAAGTTGTTTGGCTTTTATGGACTTGTGAATCCGTTCCAATCATCAGTTTATAATTTCCACCTGGGTCTATGCGTATGAAATTCTTTATATGGTCAAATACCTGTTCAAACGTCATGTTCTTCTCTTTTAAATTTTTGAACGTATAGTTCAGTACTCGATAATGTAACATGACAACCCTCCATTTTCTTTCGTCTTAAGCGTTTGTCTAATATTATTATATTTTAAATTTATTTTATTATTATGGATAAAATGGTTGGGCTTTGCACTTGTGATGGTTGGTTTTACGTACAGTAAAAGAGATAGAATTAGAGACGAAATATTTAGGTGCTTATTGAAGTACCCGGAATAGGTGATCAACAGCAGATGACTTTTAAAGATGCTGAAAAAAATTAAGCATCAAATTGTTTTTCAATTCAATGCTTAATCCACAATGACTATTTAATTAACATACGATTTAATGCTCTTGTGGCATCGTTACTGATTTGGTCGCTTACAGTAATTGGATTGACTGGCTCACCATTTTTAAGTGAATCAAGGCACCATGCTAGGTGAGGCAAATCAATTCGATTCATTGTTAAACAAGGGCACATGTGTGGGTTTAATGAAATGATATGTTGATCAGGGTTCTCTTTAATAAGCCTCTTTACCAGGTTCATTTCTGTTCCGATTGCCCATTCGCTACCGGCTGGTGAATTTTCGATCGTTTCAATAATATGACGAGTTGAGCCTGAATCATCAGATAATGCTACAACCTCACGTTTACACTCAGGGTGTACAATTATGTTCATATTGGGATGTTTAGCTCTAACTTCATAGACATTAGGTACAGTGAAATTTTCATGTACAGAACAATGCCCTTTCCATAGAATAACTTTTAAATCATCTAAGTCCCCTTCATAATTTAATGTCTCTAAAATAGGATCCCAAACTGCCATTTCTTCTAAAGGAATGCCGAGGTTATAGGCTGTATTTCTTCCTAAGTGTTGATCAGGTAAAAATAAGATCTTCTCCTTACGTTCAAAAGCCCATTTCATCATGTCTTTTGCGTTAGAAGAAGTAATCGTTGCCCCCCCATGCTTACCAACAAAAGCTTTAATAGCGGCAGTTGAATTCACATAAGTAATCGGGATCATCGTACCTTTAACTAATTGAGTTAGTTGATCCCATGCCACTTCAGTTTGATTAATATTAGCCATATCCGCCATTGAACAGCCAGCACGCATGTCTGGTAAGTAAACGTGTTGATCATGATCTGTGAGAATGTCTGCTGTTTCTGCCATAAAATGAACGCCACAAAAGACAATATGTTTAGCTGTAGTACTGGCTGACTTTTGAGCTAATTCTAATGAATCTCCTCGTGCATCTGCAAATTCGATGACCTCATCTTTTTGATAATGGTGACCGGGTATAAACAATTGATCTCCTAAAGTGTCCTTTGCCCTTTGAATTAATTGTCTTAATTCATCTTCGTTCATGTTTTTATATTTCTCAGGGATTTTCGATACAGATTGCTCTATTTGTTGTAATAAGGACATTACAGTACACGCTCCTTTTCAAATTGATGATTGGCACTAAAATCTAATGATTCAATTTGATGGGTTAAACAGCCCATTGAAATAACATCAACATTTAAACTTCGATATTGTGGTAGCTCTTGAATGTTAACCCCTCCTGAGAGCTCAATTGTGATGTCTCTTGGAATTAGTTGAATGAGTTTATAAAGTTCAGAGATTTCTATGTTATCAAGCATAATCACATCAACATTTGATTCAACAGCTTCAACCACTTGCTGTTCATGTTCTGCTTCAACTTCAATTTTGACCATATGACCTATGTTTTCACGAATCCGCTTAACAGCTTCTTTAACTGACCCAACAAAGGAAATGTGATTGTCTTTAATCAATACAGCATCATCTAAGCGCAGGCGGTGATTAATTCCACCACCGACTCTTACGGCATATTTTTCTAGCATTCTTAACCCTGGTGTCGTTTTACGTGTATCTGAGATTTTAGTATGATCATGGTTTAAAGCTTTGACGGCTCTGTTTGTTTTGGTTGCAATACCAGAAAGTCGTTGAATCAGATTTAATACGACTCGTTCACCTTTTAATAATGTATTAACTGATCCTTCTATATAAGCAATTTCTTGATTCTGTGAAATACTTTCGCCATCTTGAACAAGTAAAGAAACGTTAGCATTTTCATCTAAAATTTTATAGCCTAATTTGATTATAGATTCACCACAAAAAATACCAGCTTCTTTAGACTGAATCGTCAGTGTACCGCGCTCTTGTTCGTTAAATAAATAATCTGTTGTCACATCTAAATCTCCAAAGTCTTCTATAAAAAAATCTTTTAACATTTGCTCAAGCTTAAATTTGTTCAACATATTCCCCTCTTTCTAAGTGCGTGTGTTTTAAAGCTATATTAGAACCAACCATATGATGGCATCCAAGGCTTTCTGTTCGTATTAAAGCAGCCGTTGTGATGAGGTTCGCCATTTTGTATGCGACAAATCTGTTAAATGTTTCTATATTAACTTCAACTAGATTGCTAGAATTAAGTAATAAGTTTAACCAATCATGCTGCTTCTTTAACTGTTCAAATTCCCTTATAATGCCGACGTTCTCCATCATAGAGTTTTTGAGTTTATATAAGGGAGGAAGTTCAGGTACTTGATTTTTCTCTATAGTTGACAGTGTGATCTCTTCATCTATTAAAGGTTGATTGTTTAAATGGTTAGCTAATTCCTGCCCCATAACGAGTCCTTCTAATAGTGAGTTGCTCGCTAAACGATTAGCCCCATGAAGACCAGTGTTAGCCACTTCACCAATACAGTAAAGTCTATTAATATTTGTTTCTCCTTTAATATTTGTTACGACCCCACCAATCATAAAATGAGCACCTGGACTAATCGGAATCAACCCGCTTTCTATATCAATGCCATACTCAGTGCACAGTTTACTAATTGAAGGAAAACGTGTTTGAAACTGATTTATATTAGCAACTGATAAATAAACATCGTTCCCAATTAACTTATTGTTATAAATCGTCTGAGCTACTATATGCCTTGGTGCTAAGTCTTTTAGAGGGTGAATGCTATCCATGATCGGTTTTCCATTTTGGTTGACTAGTATTGCACCTTCTCCACGAACAGCTTCAGAAATTAATCCATATGTTTCATCGTTTAAATAAAGTAATGTCGGATGAAATTGGATGAATTCTAAATCAGAAACGACAGCACCGACTTGGTGAGCCAACACAACACCATCACCTAATGCGTGAGAACTATTGGATGTATATTCATAAATTGAACCACATCCCCCTGTTGCTAAAACAGTGTGGCTTGCTGTAATGGTATAAAATTGTTCGTTTGAATCGATCAATTGAGCGCCATAACATTCATTTGATTCAGGATTGGCTAACAATCGATAGATGACATTATTTTCAGGTAAGCGTAATAGAATCATCCAATTGATTGATTAGCGAATTTATTAAGTGTTTTCCTGTCGCATCTCCACCAGCGTGCACGATTCTTCGTTGTTGATGTGCGCCTTCTTTCCCTAAGATCAGTTGTTGGTTTATATGATCAAAAATTACGCCATCATTAATCAACTGTTTAATAATATTTGGTGCTTTCTTTGTGACATAATTCACAATGAATGGCAAATTAAAATATTCTCCGGCTTTAAGTGTGTCATAAGCGTGATCATAGACGTGATCTGATTCACTGATGGCAGCGGCAATACCACCTTGTGCTAAATAAGAATTACTATTCGTTATTTTACCTTTAGTTACAATGGTTACGTCATAATGTTGGTTTAACTTCGTTGCAAGTTGGAGGGCGGCAATCCCACTACCAATAATGAGGATGTCTGTCTTTAACATCATTCACCTCTAAGTATACATGTGTCTTGACACCTATATTTACATATTATTAAATAAATAGCAAGAGCATTAATTAAGTTTTTGGGGAGAGGATTTTTTGATTTATTTTGATTACGCCGCTACAACACCAATGAGTAATACGGCGTTAACTGCCTATACTGAAGCGGCTAGGAAGTATTTTGGCAATGCGAATAGCATTCATGATTGTGGAACAGAAGCTCAACAAGTTTTACATTTATGTAAGCAAAAAGTAAGCACGTATATAGGAGCAACTCCCGAACAGATCCACTTTACTAGTGGAGGATCAGAAAGTAATTTGTTGGCTATAGAGTATTTAAAACAACAGACTGTCGGTAAACATATTATTTTGTCTGCTGGTGAACACAACTCAATTAGACAAACTGAGGATAAGTTAATCAATGAAGGATATGAAGTTAGTATTGTCTATTTTAATGAACAAGGAGTTATGGATCTTGAAATGTTGTATGAACTAACAAGAGACGATACAGCATTCATTAGTGTACAACACATTAATGGTGAGATTGGAACAATTCAGCCAATTGATGAAATAAGCATATGGTGTCAGGAAAATCATATCAAACTCCATGTTGATGCTGTGCAAAGCTTTGGGAAAATAGATTTAACTCAAATAGCTAATCAAGTTGATAGCCTTTCAGTATCAGGTCATAAGATATACGGGCCTAAAGGAATTGGGTTACTATATTTAAAGGAAACCCCCATTTATGAACCATCTTTGTTTCAATTTGTCTTAAAAGGTAATACAGTAGATATCCCAAGTGTTGTTGCTTTTACAGCATCTTGTGAAGAGTCTGTGCATTTATTGAAACAAGAAGTGGTTCAAATGGAACAATTGAGACAAACATTTAAACAATCCTTAAACTATAAAGAATATATCCGTTTTTTTGAAGCGGAAGAAGAGAATCAGCTTGCCTCAATTATTGGTATGGCTATTGAGCGTATGGATGGTCAATATGTTATGTTAGAATGTAATCGACATAACTTTGCGATATCAACAGGAAGTGCATGTGATGTACGCTATCAAAAGATGACAAATACAATGGAAGCATTACAAGTTGGTGAAGAGACAGCGCGACAATTTTTTAGAATATCATTTGGTCGATATACGACTGAATCTAATATTAGGTCCTTAGCTAAATGTTTAAATGACTTGATTCAATCACAAGTCATAAGTGGGGTGTGATAAATTGACTAATCAAAAGTTATCGAGTACTGAGCGTCGTCAACAAATACAAGCTTTATTAAAACATAGTGATGAGCCGAAAACAGGAAAAGAACTTTCAGAAGTCTATTCCGTTAGTCGTCAAGTGATTGTAGGTGACATTGCTTTATTAAAGGCGCAAAATGAACCGATTATGTCAACAAGTCAAGGCTATATTTATATGAATAACCAGGATAAAGACTATTTATATGAACGAACCATCGCTTGTAGACATAATAGAGAAGAAACAGAAGAAGAGTTGAATATCTTAGTAGACCACGGAGTATATGTAAAAGATGTCATTGTCGATCATTTGGTTTACGGCGAATTTAAAGCAGTCTTACATATCTCGAACCGGGTTGACGTTAAAAAGTTTGCAGCACAAATCCAAGAATCTAATGCATCTTTATTATCTGAATTAACAGGAGGTGTTCATCTACATACAATTGCAGCAAATGAAGAAGAGTTACTTGATCAAGCTGAAAAAGCGTTAGATGATCAAGGATTCATTGTCAAAGAATAGTACAAAATTAATCATCATTTGTAACGTGGGTTCATCATTTGAATCCACGTTTTTCATTTGATTATTAAATTTAAAATAGTTAGAAAAATATGTTAATATTAATTGAACTAAACATAGAATTGAAATGGTTTGAAGGTGGAACTTGTTAAGGGAAGGGGATAGTTAATTGATAAAACAAAAGCTTTATTTTGGCTGTGTTTCGTCACCATATAAGTTATCAATTCATCTATTTTCAGGTTCAGTTATATCCACTTTGTACCGTGGAAGACGAGTAGTGTGACAACAATTGTTGTGGTTTTATTTTACATAATAGTTATAATTCCATTAACAGCATATTTAGCAGAAAAATTAGTAAAACACTCCTGACATAAAGTTCAATTGTTGTCGTTTGTAAGGTTAAATACAAATGTTAATAATCGAGGTGTCCGGTGCATGATTAATTTAAATCCAATTGGTATAGCTTACAATCAAAGAAATGAAATTGAGGATGATTACTGGGGAGGTATCGTAAGTCAGATTATTATTGATTCTAATTTGCCACAAGATGCTCTTGATGGAATTGAATCCTTCTCTCACGTTGATGTCATATACTACTTTCATCAAGTAGATCAAGATAAGATCGTGACAGGTGCAAGACACCCAAGAAATGATCATAGCCTGCCAAAAGTCGGCATATTTGGTCAGCGTGGTAAAAACAGGCCGAATCAAATAGGACTAACGACAGTTAAAGTTGTCAAAACGGAGGGGAGAAAGTTAATGGTTGAAGGGCTTGATTGCATTAACGAAACACCTATACTAGACATAAAACCAGTAATGCAAGAATTTCTCCCACAAGGCCCAGTTAGACAACCAAAGTGGTCGCATGAAATTATGAGAAACTATTGGAATAATTAAAGTGTTGGAAGGGATCGTTATGAAATTATGTTCTTTGCCAAATTTTAAAATTGATTCGATGGGAAAGGTTTCAAGAGAGGTGTTGGATTTAGGGCTTCAAGATTTTCATCAAGTTGTAAAGTTTGTTCATGAACTGCCTTATGGTAGGACTACCGATCGGTCTGATTATCACCTAGTTTTAAGAGAAGGTAAAGGGACTTGTAGCACGAAGCATGCACTGCTTTCTGCGTTATGTATCGAGCAAAAGTACACGGTATTGAATTATATGCAGGTATTTACGAAATGAACGAAGCTAACACACCAGGTGTAGGTGGTGTGTTAGAGCAATTCGGGCTTCGTCCAATCCCAGAAGCTCATTGTTATTTAAAGTATAAGCATGAAAGGTATGACTTCACTAGATTTTGTGAGTCAGGTCATTCAAGCCTTCATATTATAAAAGAAGAAAATATATTACCAAACCAAATTGGTGAATTTAAGGAGATATTCCATCGTTCATCCATACAAAATTGGCTACAAGATTATGAGTTGAGATCATTTCAATTAGAGGATATATGGAGCATTCGAGAAGCATGCATTCAAGCGTTATCTTGACGTATCCAGTATTTTAAAGAAATTGGATAATTATCTCTAACGGGTTCTGTGGAGAGATGTGCTTCAACTAACGTGAGCAGTTTAGTAGAAGAAGCAAAAGAAGTTTCCGAAAGGGAGAGGTTATGTGGATTTAAAAATATTAGCATCAGAAATAGCGAATATCTATCAACAAAACCCAAAAGTTGAAGCTGTTTTATTAGGAGGTTCCGTATCACGAAATTGGCAAGATGAACATTCGGATATTGAACTATTTATTTTATGGAAAGGAGCTCCTACTGACGAGGAAAGGAAGGCTGCAATCGTGAAATTAAATGGTAATATTATTGATTTTCACCCATATGAAGATGAGGAATGGTCAGAAACATACATAACTCAGGGAGTGAAATTAGAAATAAGTAATTTTCTAACAGAAACAATTAACAGAGTTATAAGTGATGTGATTATATCCTATGATACGGATTTAGATAAGCAATGTATCGTAGCTGCGGTTTATAACGGAGTTGCTCTCAGTGGTGATTCAGTTATTAATATTATGAAAGAGAAGGTAAGTAAATACCCTTATGAATTAAGTGTGGCTATGGTAAAGGAGAATATTTATTTAGGAAACAGATGGAATAATCGCGAGGCTTTACTTGAGCGTAAAGACTGGTTAATGCTTTATAAAGTTATGGTGTCCGTTCAAACCAATTTAATGGGTATATTATTCGGATTAAACCGTCAGTTCGTACACCACCCAGCTTTTAAGTGGCAAAAACATACACTTAGTTCAATGGAAATCATTCCTGAAAATGTATCAAATCGCTTAGAGTCTATTTTTCTAAATGACCCAAAGGTTTCTATAAGAGAATTAGAAGTAATAATTAAGGAAATGTACGAACTAATACAATGTGAATATCCGCAAATAGATTTATCTTTAGTTCTTGATAAATCGTTATTTTTGAGACCAAAAAATGAAATGAAATAGAAAACTTGCTAAGCTAAACCAGCTAATAGTTTGTCAACATTTTTCAATAAAAAGCTAAAAATATATGTGATATACTAAATTTGCGCATGCCAAATAACCTTCCCACATCTTGTGGTTGGAAGGTTTTGCTTTATTTGGTTAGATGTAGTTGTTATGCTGCATCTTGGAAAGTTGACTTACTTTTAAGTAAAGCATAAATCCAATGTAAGAGTTTATTGACGCAAGCGATGATGGCTGCTCTATATGATTTTCCTTCGTCGCGTTTCTTATCGTAGTATTCTCTTAACCTTTTATTTCGCGGAATAACGTCTTCGCTCGTTTTCTTCTTTCGAGCGTCTCGTATTCCGCATTGCACAGCCATATAAAGGGCGTGCCTGAGTCGGCTTGATCCTCTTTTGGTAATTCGATTAACTGAGGCTGTAAATTTACCAGAAGCATAGACACTTGGATCAACGCCAGCGAATGCAACAAGTTTTTTAGGATGATTAAACCGATTGATTTCCCCAATTTCTGAAATGATTGTGGCGGCAATCTTTTCACCAATACCAGGGATCGATTGGATAATCTTATATTCTTCAATGTCTTTTGCAAGAGTATCTATTTCAGTGTTCAACTTGGATAGATGCCCTTGGTATTGAAGAATGAGTTGGATTAATAACTCTAAATTAAATAGATGACTTTGATATACATTACTTTGAAATGGATTCTTTATTGCGGCGTCTCTTAGCTTTCGTGCCTTTTCTTCTGCCCATTTATTAGAACGACTCTTACATTGCGAAGCTATGGTATCGGTTATTTCGGCTTGAGTAGCACTTAAAACCGTTTCAGACGTTGGAAAAGTTAAGAGTGTCTGTAAGGATACTCTAGAATATAGGTCACCAAATACACCTCTATATTCAGGAAATACTTGATCTAAAATCGATTGAAGCTGTAACTTGGTTTGAGCTGCTGTACTAGATAAACTTTCGTGCTGTCGTGTTAGATTACGAAGGTTTAAGAGTTGAACACCTCTTCTTCTATGAGGTTCCAATTCTTCCTTATAATAAAGCTCACACAGGTGATAAGCATCAATGGCATCCGTTTTGACTTTGCGTAAGCTTGAACTTTTAGCTCGAAAGGCTATTAATGGATTCACCAAGATATATACATATTGATGTTCCTCTAAAAAATGAATAATCGGAGTATGGTAGTGTCCAGTTGATTCCAGCACAACCGAAGGTTTAACTCCTGTCTTTGATTCTATTTCCTCTAAGAACTTTAACAATTGATTCAGTCCATCTAGATCATGATGAATACTAAAACTCTTACGATAAGGCTTGCCTTTATCTAAGAATGCCTGAACCTGACTTTCCCCTTTGGCAACATCTAGACCAATAACTGGATTCATACGATTCTCCTCTCTAAAGTAATCAGATTTGTCGGTATCCCCTAAGGCTCCTTGTAACGTCATAGGTTCGCTTGTTAAACGGGATCAATGTCCCAACCAGCTTGAATCATGATTATACAAGTAGGGGGTGAACAGTTTAGCTAACGGGATCAAATTGAGAAGGAATAGACTTCTGCACGTTAATTAGAGCACACGCCATGTCGTTTGACATGGAGCCTCTGCGAACACGATTTCTTTGCCAGGAAACCAGCTTTAATAAATGACGCTGGCTTAGCCTTGAAAGGCTATCACGTTCACTTCTCCAAGTAAAACGCAGTGTTTTCCTATATTACTCAGATAGTCCCACGGGGGCTCCGTTCTACCCCGACTACCGTAATCATAAAACCTTATAAAAAAAGGTCAACCAGAAATATCTGGCTAACCTTATATTACGAACGGGGGCGATTGTTTATCCCTGCTTTCACTATTGTGACAGTTTACTTTAATAACCTTGTTTAATATTAAAGTTACTCGAGAAATTAATGGGGGAGTGTACATGACTGGAAAAGTAGTATGGAACAACGAAGAACTTTATGGTTGCGAGTACCTTAGAATAAGGAGTACAAACGAAAATATCATTGTTCACAGTACAGTAATTTATGTAGATAACAGCAATGCTCATAATTTAAATTATAATGTTGAGTTAGATGAGCATTGGCTTACTAAGAAGTTTAATATTGATGTTGAAAATGCAGATAGTTTAGAATTACATACTGACGGAAAGGGAAACTGGTTTAATGGTGGTGAAGAAATAATTGAGAAGCTTGAAGGTGCAGTTGACATAGATATTTCAGCTACTCCTTTTTCCAACTCTTTACCTATTAATAGAATAAATTGGAGTATTAATCAAACAGAACACTTTCATATGGTTTATGTATCAATTCCTTCTTTAGAAACAAAAAAGGTACCCCAGTCTTATCAATATATTCGTAAGGAAAGTGAATTAAGATACTTCAAATACCGTTGTTATGATTATGAGACAATCATATGTGTTGACTCAAATGGGTTAGTTGTTGATTATCCAAATACATTTTGTAGGGTTCTATAGTGTGCTTAACAAGTGACTCTAATTATTTAAATTAACTGTGCGATTGTTCAATAAGGTCAGTCTCTTCTTTAACTAACGAAGCAGGATTGTGGAATAAGGAATTTGAACTGTTCAAGAATAGAGAGGGGAATTTAAAATGAGAATTTTTGATGCACATTTTCATATTATTGATTTTGATTTTCCTATTATTGAAAACCAAGGATATACACCACCGAGTTATGTTGTAACAGATTATCAAAATGAAACTACCGATTTGAATGTATTAGGTGGAGCGATTGTATCTGGTTCTTTCCAAGGCTTTGACCAAGACTACTTATTGAAAGCACTTAAACAAATGGGTCCAGCATTTTGTGGAGTAACACAATTGCCTTTTACTGTGACGGATGATGAAATTATAAGTTTACATAGCAGTGGAGTAAGGGCATTGCGATTTAATATCAAACGAGGCGGTTCAGAAGATTTATCAAAACTCGATTACCTTGCAAGAAGAGTTTACGATTTAGTAGGGTGGCATAGTGAACTTTATATTGATGCAAAAGAGTTACCCGATATTGCACCGACTATAGAAAGATTACCTGCTATTTCAATTGACCATTTAGGATTAACTGGAGAGGGATTACCACATTTATTAAAGCTGGTGGATAAAGGTGTTAGAGTTAAAGCCACTGGTTTTGGTCGTGTACAATTGAATATCGAGAATGCCTTAAAGTCCATTTACGATATTAACCCAGATGCTCTTATGTTCGGAACAGATTTACCATCTACAAGGGCGAAAAGACCTTTTGAATATGCCGATATCGAACTAATTCAGCGTCTATTTGAGGAAAAATCTACCGATAAAATCTTGTATTCTAATGCTTTAAAATGGTACTTCAAGTAATTCATTTACAATTATATTTATAATGAAATTTGTGAAGTTTGTAAGTGAGTGAGTACACTTAAAGTAACGGGTGGCAAGAGTTTAACAAGGCGCTCAAGAAGAAAATTATTCTTTTTTTGATACAATTACTGGAATATTATGTTAAAATTGGTGTGGAAGGTATTGAACTAATGAAGTAGGAAGAGTTGAATAAGGAATTAAGTATTTTTCTAATATAGGGGGATGGATAACAATGGAAAAGGAAATTAACTTTAGAATAGCAGCAGAACAAGATTTGGATAAAATTGTTGAAATGCTTGCTGATGATGTCTTAGGTAGTAAGAGGGAAAGATACGAGCAACCCCTTCCAGATAGTTACATAAGAGCGTTCCAATCTATTACATCCGACCCAAACAATGAATTGGTTGTAGCATACCAAGGAGATGAAATTATTGGGGTTCAACAAATTACCTTCACTCCTTATATAACGCATCAGGGAGGTTGGAGAGCTACCCTTGAAGGTGTAAGAACTTCATCTTCATCTCGTAGTAAAGGCATTGGGACTGAGCTCATTAAATGGGGAATTAACCGTGCAAAAGAACGTGGTTGTCAAATAGTACAGCTTACAACAGATAAAGAACGTCCAGATGCTTTGAGATTTTATGAAAAGTTAGGTTTTAAGGCAACACATGAAGGATTAAAAATTAAATTATAATATTTTCACTAACTGGGGGCGTTACTTGAATAAGGTTGAACATTCCTTGTTGAACTAACGGGGCAAGATTACTTAAAAAGAAAGTTCAATATTTAAATTAGTAAATAATTATTTTGAAAGGGGGAACTTTATATGGAAATTAAAACAATGACTTTACAGACAGCAAAATTAACTGAAATGAAAGATTTTTATATTAAGCAATTAGGATTTATTTTGATAGAGGAAAACGACGACAGTTTTAGGTTTGCTGTCGGTAGTAGCGAATTAGAATTTACTTCAAATGGAGTAACAAAAAATCCTTACTACCATTTTGCCATCAATATTCCTTCAAATAAATTTATTGAAGCAAAAACATGGATAAAGGAGAGAGTTAGTTTAAATTTAGAAGACGGACAAGATGAGGTTGATTTTACTCATTTACCTGCCCACGCTTTATACTTTGATGACCCATCTGGTAATGTGGTTGAGTTTATTTCAAGGCATTCAATGAAAACAGACCAAGACAAACCATTCTCAATAAAGAGTGTTCTAAATATAAGTGAAATAGGTGTGACAGTCAATGATGTATACAGTGCAGCGGGCGCTCTAAACAGAGTTGGTGTAACTGAACGGGATAATGAAGTCATAAATAAACAAAATCTTAATTTTATGGGGGATAGAAAGACAGGCGTATTTATCATTTTGAATCAACCTGGTAGAAGATGGATTTTCTCAGAAAAACTTTCTAATATCTTTCCACTTTCAATCACGTTATCTAATAATAGTAAAATAGATGTTAATACGAACGGTGAGTTAAGTACAACAGCGTAAAGGTGTTTTGATGGGAAAGGAAGTACCTTAATTGGGTTCCGTTAGCCCCAGTAGGTCTTGTTATGGTACTAACAGGGGCAAGAGTTTAACAAGGCGATCAAGAAAATTGGTCGTCTTTTTATTGGTACAATTATTGGAATATTATGTTAACATTGGTGTAGAAGATATTGAACTTACGAAGCAGAAAAGTTTAATAGCCTCAAGATGAAAACTTTATTTAATTAAAGGGGAAATGTCCATGAGATACCTGATATTGTTAACTCCATCAATAAATTGGAGAGAGGGTGTAGTCCTACATAATCAACCGTTTATGCCTGAACATGCTGTGTATGTTCAAACCGAATATAATAAAGGAAATATAGTTTTAGCTGGACCATTTGGAGGTTCAACTGGAGGAGCAATAGTTATTGATGTTGCAAAGGAAGAGGATGTTATTAAATTCGTTGAAAATGACCCTACTGTTAAAAATGGTATCTTCAGTTATGAAATAAAGCAATGGGATTATAAAATGAGCAAAATTGAATATGAAAATCCAGGTTTTGACCAAGGATATATTGATTACAAACATAAGATTCAAAAAGAATTAGGGATTATTTAGGATGTTTCCAATTCAAGTAACGGTGCAAGCGTTTAAGCAAGGCGGTCATTAAGTTGATCGTATATTTAATTCTGGTTGATAAAATATTGGAATATTTTGTTAACATTAAATTAGAAGTTTTTGAGCTAACGAGAGGAGTTTTGTTCAAGAAAGAAAGGATGTTTAAAAGTGGAAATACGCAATGTGAGAAGTTCTGACTATAACGTAATCTCACCTTTGATTAACGAATGGTGGGGCGGAAGGCAAATGTCCGATATGTTACCTAAGTTATTCTTTGTTCATTTTAATAATACAAGTTTTATTGCTGAAAAAGATGGTGAAATTGTTGGATTTTTAATTGGCTTTCTGTCTCAATCTGATACGGATGTTGCATACATACATTTTGTTGGAGTTAATCCAGAGTACCGTAAAAACCAAATTGGAAAGCAACTTTATAATGAATTTTTCAATGTGGTAAAAAAGAATAATAGAAATGCTGTTCGTGCTGAAACTTCACCAGTAAACAAGGTTTCAATTGCTTATCATACCAAGATGGGATTTCATATTGACAAAGGTGACAAAGAAGTTGATGGAGTATCTGTATTTTCCGATTACGATGGAAAAAATCAAGATAGGGTATTGTTTATTAAGAGAATTGTTTAAAACTCATTCTTGCTGTGCTAAAGGGCGCATCAGACTTCTGTAGTAAAATTATATAAGAACATCACAGGAGAGATATTAAATGATTAAGGGAATATATGAATTTATAAGTGAAGCACAGTTAAAAAAGTATGCAGAACTTGCTGTACGAGCTGGTGTAAATTTGCAAAAAAATCAATTATTGATTATTCATAGTGATATACAAAATGCTACGTTTGCACGTCTAATCCAAACGGTAGCCTACGAGGCAGGAGCTTCAAATGTTTTTATAGATTGGACAGATGAACAGTCCACCAAAGAATTTTACTTAAATGCAGCAGATAGTGCCATCGATTACTTTCCTGATTGGCAAGCTGACCGTTTTAAGGAGTGGGGCGATGCAGGTGCTGCTTACATCCATATTATTTCTGAAAACTTAGGTGTCTTTAAGGAGGTTTCTACAGAAAGGATCAATCGTTTCCAAAAAGCTTCACGTACAAAATTGAGGGATTATCATGCGAAAATTAGGTCCCACGAGGTACGCTGGTGTCTTCTAGCTGTTCCATACGTTGAATGGGCAACTAAAGTTTTTCCCAACCTAAGTGAAGAAGAAGCTTTACAATCATTATGGAAATTAATTTTAAGAGGAGCTCGGGCAGATGGGAAAAATCCTATAAAAGATTGGGAGAGTCACAATAGAGCCTTCGAGTCTCGAAAGAAAATCCTAAACGAGAGCCAATTTGAAGCCCTGCATTTTACAAATAGCCGTGGAACTGATTTATTAGTTGGTCTACCTAAAAATCACCTCTATATCGGTGGGGGTGTCACAGATAAAAATGGAGTACCTTTCTTTCCGAACATTCCTACCGAAGAAATATTTACTGCTCCCCATAAAAATAAGGTGAATGGCAAATTGGTAGGTACTAAACCTCTTATTTATGGAGGGAGTGTCATCGATGAATTTTATCTAATTTTTAAAGATGGACGGATTACAGACTATAATGCCGCAAAGGGACAGGAAGTGTTACAAAATCTCATCGAAACAGACGAAGGTTCACATTATCTAGGTGAAATTGCCTTGGTCTCTAATGAATCACCACTTGCTCAGACAGATACTCTTTTTTACAATACTTTGTTTGATGAAAATACGTCCTGTCATATTGGAATCGGAAATGCATCTCCCTCCAATATTCAAAATGGCATTGACCAATCTGAGGAAGAGTTGAAGGCAGCGGGTCTGAATACTTCACTTTTGTTAGTCAATGTGACCTTTGGCACCGAAGATATGGAAGTAGTAGGCATTAAAGAAGGTGGAACTGAAGCCCTACTAATAAAGGATGGGGATTTCCAATTCTAAATCGTCTACAACTTAAAAACAGAGTAAACGGATTTGTTGTGGTTTATACTTAGTGCTAACTCTAGCAATAGTAAAAACAAACTGGGCAGCATTCCTGCAACAACTGAAGATTATGGGTTATGTTTAGATATACGATAATTCAAAAGAAGTTAAGAGGGGATTGTTGATGGAAAGTAAAATTGAAATTTATGAAACAGAATCTCAATATTTCAGCCCCTATAAACACTTTATTTCACGAATTCAAGAAATGGAAGAAAAATCTGTTTACGGGGCTAAGGTTGCCAAAATGTGGGCTGAAATTTTAAATCAATCTCTTTATAAAGAAACCTATCCTGTAATTCATCCGATTGGGCAGGAAACATTTTCACTATATGCGGAGTATCCAATTGGTGTATTTGAATATGCTTTAGACATTGATGGTGCTTCTTCACTTATAAAAGAAAGAAGTATTAAACCAGTACAGTTTACTCCGTCGAACATAATTGATGCAGTTGATCAAGAAAATATAAATAAAGACCCAAATCGAGTAAAACCAAACCATAAAAACCCTGTAATGGCACTTCAGAGTCGGTATCTAACTGTTAATAAACCTTATTGTATTAATGGAAACCACCGGATATTTGAAGCATATCGAAATAACGATACGCAAATAGATGTTTTTCTATTTAAAGATTTGGAGTTTGTACCTTTCTTTTATGACATTCTTAGTAAAGCAACTTACTTTTTGGAGATTGATTACAAAAATGTAGTTTCTGATGAGAGGTACATACCAAGCGAAAAAGGTGCATTTGTATATGAATTTTAATTGACTTGGGTTAAAGGTCTCTTTAACAAGTAACAAGGCGATCAAGAAAATTGGTCGTCTTTTTATTGGTACAATTATTGGAATATTATGTTAACATTGGTGTAGAAGATATTGAACTATAGAAGCAGGATAACTTAAGAAGGGGGGAGAATTTTATTGTGTTGTTTGAACAAAAGGACAGTAAATTAAAATTATTGTTTTACATTTACTTTTTATTCATGTTGCTCTTTTATTTAGGATACACGTTATTGTGGAATCATCGAATGAATATGTCAGAGCACTGGCAATCAGTGAATAATTTTAGGGAAGAAGATATGGAAACGCTTACCCGATTAGCCAATTGGACAGAGGTTTTTGAATTAGCGTTTGTTATATTATTCATATCAATGAGTATCTTTTATTTTTATAAATACAGAAAAGATAAAAATAATATTTTGATAGTTAAGCAATATTTATTTGTGCACTTATTCTTGCTTATTATAATCGTGACATCGAGTTTTATTTTAGCTCGAGTTACACCGTTACTTATTGGAAATTTACTTGTTCCATTATATATGCCAGCTATTATTTTTGTAGGGTTACTGTGTTATATGGTATTAGGATTGATAAAATCAAATCGGCTAAATAGTGGTTTATAAGTAATGAACAGTTGAATAGAGATGACTACCTTCTACAATTATTCCTTCTTCAACTCAGGGGGGCAAGAGTTTAGCAAGGCGATCAAGGGAATTGGTCGAATTGGTCGTCTTTTTTATTGGTACAATTATTGGAATATTATGTTAACATTGGTGTAGAAGATATTGAACTAACGAGGCAGGATTGTTGAAGAAGCTTTTATCACAAAGTTGGTACTTATACAGACTTAGGGGTGAACGATGAACAAATTAATTAGTAGTATTATTTTGATAAGCTTAAGTTTTATAGTGGGATGTTCAGGCTCAGCCACATATGACACTGACGAAGTAGCCGCTATTGTAAGGGGAGAAGAAATAACAGTTGGGGACATTCGCTTTTTTGTTGAGGCGGAAGATGAAGATTTACCTGAAGTTGTTGAATCAATGGTTAGGGAAACTGTTGTTATTCAAGAAGCTAAGGAAATGGGAATCGATGTATCAGATGAAGTCGAAGAGTCAATTAAATCCTTTGGTCAGTATCCTTCTGAAAATGTTGATACTGATAAAGCAAATGAAATTAGAGAGTTTGCAGAGGCTCAGGCTGAAAGGTTTGATATGAAGCCAAAAGAGTTTCATAAGGAGTTTATAGAGAGAAGTGCTAAGAGAAGTGCCTATCCAAATGAATTTTTTAAAGAACATTTTGATAGTAATCCTGAAACAGAAGAAGCTGAAGAAATGAATGAAGAAATACAACAAATAGTTGATGTGTTGTTAAAAGAACACGAAGATAAAATTGAAATACTAATCAAATAATTGATAAATAATAATTTGTAATTGAACTAACATGGGGCGATTGTTTAATAAATAGGATACTCTTCTTGTGCTAAAGTAGTAGGTTAAAGAATGATGATACGGAGGAGATTTATTTGTCAAAAGCTATTTTTATTGATAGAGATGGCACAATTGGAGGGACAGATAAGGTTGTATTTCCTAGAGACTTTCAACTGTATCCTTTCGTTGGCAATTCAATTTACAAATTAAAAAAGTTAGGAAATCCTATATTTTCTTTTACAAATCAACCAGGTATTTCAAGGGGAGAAGCAACAAGGGAAGACTTTGAGAGAGAACTTATAGGTTTTGGTTTTGATAAGGTATATCTTTGTCCACACCAACACAACGAAGGATGTCAATGTCGGAAACCATCGACTGGAATGTTGATTCAAGCAGCAAAAGAAAATAATTTAAATTTAAAAGAATGTGTAGTCATTGGAGATAGATGGACAGATATGCTTGCGGCTCAAGAAGCAGGTTGCATTAAAGTATTAGTCAAGACAGGTGCTGGGGATTTAATAAATACAAAAATAAGGACTATTATGGTAAGTATGCTGGGGTTTCTCCTGAATATTTTGCATCAAATTTTCAGGAAGCAGTTGATTGGATCATAACTAATTTTAAGTGAATCAATGTTCAATTAAAGGGGGCGATTGTTCAGTAAGAATGATCGTTCTTAAATTAACGTGAGCAGGATTCTTTAACAAGATTTTATTTTGGTGGAGGTTATTTTATATGGGGAAGGATACTCTGTTGTTTTGGGTGTTTTTTCTAATATTTTTGTATGTGAGTCATCATTTTTACTTTTACTTTGTAGATCCTTTTTTACTTTCAATTCACCTAGGTGTAATGTATTTTGTTATTTTCCCGGTGGTATTTATTTCGTTATCGGCTGTCTTGGCAAATGTGGCAAAGAATTTTTTTCTTTAAGATAATTAAAGTAACGGGTTGCGTTAGTTGAATAAGGAATATACTACTAAAGGACCTAGAAAATTCTAAGTCCGTTTTTTATGATTTCTAATGAAAATAAAAAGCATAGCCCTCAATCAGGCTATGCTTTTTGACTGCGTTTATACAAACATGCTAAGCCCCATCATTAGTGAGCTTAACAACATCGCAATAATCATTAAATAGATTACAATCGTTGTCCATTTCTTTTTCTTTCTGCGACTAGAAGCATAAGGAGCACGAGGCTTTTTGTTGTTAGACACAGTAATTCCTCCCTTAAAGTATCCATTAACATCATTGTAAAAGAAAAACTAAGATTGGACAAGATAAAACTTTGCTTTACAATAAAAGTAGATGACGAATTTTTCTTACAATTGTAAAATGGTAACAGGAGGGAGACGCTTTATATGAGTAACCATTTTAATGAACAGTATAATCAATGGAAAGAACAGGTTAAGAAGACAAATGAGAGGTTTAAAGAGCGTAAAGAGGAGTTCTTAAATAAATCCGACATTGAAATTGATCCGCTGTATGTTCCTAAAGAGAATCAAGTTAATGACGACTACGTAGAAAATATTGGTTTTCCAGGACAGTACCCTTTTACTAGAGGGATCCAGCCTTCAATGTATCGTAATCGTTTCTGGACGATGAGACAATATGCGGGTTTTGGTTCTGCTAAAGAAACGAATGAACGTTTTAGATACTTATTAGATCAAGGTCAAACTGGGTTATCAGTCGCTTTTGATTTGCCTACTCAAATCGGATACGACTCAGACGATCTGATGAGTGAAGGTGAGGTCGGTAAAGTAGGAGTAGCAATTGATTCATTAGAAGACATGGAAACACTTTTAAAGGGTATTCCATTAGACCAGGTCAGTACGTCGATGACCATTAATGCACCTGCTTCTGTTTTATTGTGTATGTACATAGCAGTTGCAGAAAAACAAGGTGTTCCTAAAGAGAAAATCACTGGTACGATTCAAAATGATATATTAAAAGAATATATCGCAAGAGGTACTTATATTTACCCGCCAAAGGCATCGATGCGTTTAATTACGAATATTTTTGAGTATTGTGCTCAAGAGGTACCGAAGTTTAATACAATTAGTATTTCGGGCTATCACATTCGTGAAGCTGGCTCAACTGCTGTCCAAGAAGTAGCATTTACGCTTGCAAATGGAATGGCTTATGTTGATGCGGCAATTGAACGCGGTTTAGAAGTCGATCAATTTGCCACTAGATTAGCTTTTTTCTTTAATGCTCATAATAATTTCTTTGAAGAAGCAGCTAAATTTAGAGCAGCGAGGAGAATCTGGGCTAAATTAATGAAAGAGAAGTATCAAGCTCAAAATGAAAAAAGCTGGCGCTTACGTTTTCATACACAAACAGGTGGCTCAACGTTAACAGCACAGCAGCCAGACAACAATATCGTAAGAGTAGCTCTACAGGCATTATCGGCTGTCATGGGTGGTACCCAAAGCTTACATACGAACTCTAGAGATGAAGCACTTGCTCTACCAACTGAGGATTCAGCCCGTATTGCTCTACGTACACAACAAATTATTGCTCATGAAAGTGGTGTAGCTGATACAGTCGACCCTCTAGCTGGTTCATATTATGTCGAGCAATTAACTGATGAAATTGAACAAGAAGTCATGTCTTATCTTGAGAGAATCGAAGAAATGGGTGGCGCAGTTAAAGCAGTAGAAGAAGGCTATATGCAAAGAGAGATCCATCAGACAGCTTACGAGACGCAGAAGAAGATTGAGTCACAAGAAGAAATTATTGTTGGTATGAATGAATTCCAGATTGAAGAAGAAGTTCATGAAGATTTATTAAGAGTAGATGAACAATTAGAACAAGACCAAGTGAAGCAAGTAGAAAATGTTAGAAAATCACGTGATCAATCACGAGTGGATCAAACTTTAAACGAACTGAAAGAAGCGGCTCAACATCCTAATAGTAATTTAATGCCATACATTTTAAATTGCGTTAAGGTTTATGCCACTGTAGGAGAAATTTGCCATGTATTACGTGATGAATTCGGTGAGTATACAGGTATGTAGTATGTAAAGCAGAGGGGAGAGTTTTAATTGGAACGAAAAATTAGAGTTTTAATAGCGAAGCCAGGTTTAGACGGACATGATCGTGGGGCGTTAGTTATTGCACAAGCTTTACGTGATCATGGTATGGAAGTAATCTATACTGGATTAAGACAATCACCCGCACAAATCGCGCAAGCTGCCATTCAAGAGGACGTTGATGTCATCGGGCTTTCATCTTTATCAGGTGGACATAAAACGCTATTTCCGAAAGTGGTTGAAGCACTTAAAGAAAAAGGGGCAGATGATATTCCGGTAGTCGGTGGTGGGGTTATTCCAGATGAAGATATTGCTTTTCTCGAGGAGCGAGGTGTTCAAAAAGTCTTTACTCCTGGTACACCCATGACAGAAACAGTAGAATTTATTAAATCTTGTGTCAGAGGTGATCAAATTGAATAAAATCGCACATATTGGAATTGCGGTCTCGAGTATTGAAGAAACTTTACCGTTTTACCGTGATCACTTAGGGTTAGAATTTAAAGGGGTTGAAGAAGTAGAGTCTGAGCATGTTAAAGTCGCATTTCTTAAAATTGGAGAGAGTGCTATTGAATTATTAGAACCACTTAACTCACAATCGCCCATTGCTAAGTATATCGATCAGAAAGGTGAAGGGATTCATCATATAGCTCTAGATGTCAATGATATTGATGAACGCTTAAATAACTTAAAGGAACAGGGTATCCCATTAATTCATGAACAACCAAAAGAAGGAGCCCATGGAAGTCAAATTGCTTTTTTACATCCGAAGGCAGCAAATGGTGTATTATTTGAACTTTGTCAGCAAAAGTAGGAGGCTTGGTTATGGATATTTTTGATAAAATTAATGAATTGTATGACAAACGACGTAAAGTCGAACTAGGTGGTGGCGACGATAAGATTCAAAAGCAGCGTGATAAAGGTAAAATGACAGCTCGAGAACGTATTGGTTATTTATTGGATGAAGGCTCTTTTGTAGAACTCAATCCGTTTATTGAGCATCGTGTTACCGATTTTGGAATGCAGGGGAAGGAAGTACCTGGAGAAGGTGTCGTTACTGGCTATGGTACGGTAAATGGTCGAGCAATCTATTTATTCGCTCAAGACTTTACCGTATATGGTGGCGCGTTAGGAGAGATGCATGGTAAAAAGATTGCGGCTGTCATGGACTTAGCAGCTAAAAATGGGACACCTTTTATTGGTTTAAACGATTCTGGAGGCGCTAGAATTCAAGAGGGGGTCGCATCTTTAGATGGATATGGCCATGTGTTCTATCGTAATTCTGTATACTCTGGTGTCATTCCACAAATCTCTGTTATAATGGGTCCTTGTGCAGGTGGAGCTGTTTACTCACCAGCTATTACAGATTTTGTCATTATGGTAGAAGAAACATCACAAATGTTCATTACAGGTCCTAAAGTAATCGAAACCGTAACTGGTGAGAAAATTTCATCAGAAGACCTAGGCGGTGCTGATGTACATAATAGTAAAAGTGGGAATGCACACTTAAAAGCTAAAACGGAAGAAGAAGCATTAGATCAAGTTAAACAATTAATTAGTTATTTGCCACAAAACAGTCAAGAAAAAAACACCTATTCAAACAAGTGAGGAGAAAGAAGATTTCCGTAATGAGTTGGCTGATTTAATACCATTTGATCCAATTAGACCATATGATGTCAGAACGGTGATTAATGAAGTAGTTGACGAAGATTCCTTCTTTGAAATCCACCCTAATTTTGCTAAGAATGTTGTCGTTGGATTCGCGACAATTGATGGAGAATCGATTGGATTAGTATGTAATCAGCCGAAATTTTTAGCTGGTGGATTAGATATAGATTCAAGTGATAAGGCATCAAGGTTTATTCGTACGTGTGATTCATTTAATATTCCAGTGATTACATTTGAGGATGTTACAGGATTTTTCCCAGGTGTTAAGCAAGAGCATGGTGGTATTATTCGTCATGGTGCGAAGATTTTATATGCTTATTCAGAAGCTACAGTTCCAAAAATTACGGTCATCACAAGAAAAGCTTACGGTGGGGCTTATGTGGCATTAAATAGTAAGTCAATTGGAGCTGATCTAGTATTTGCGTGGCCAAATGCGGAGATTGCTGTTATGGGTCCTGAAGGTGCTGCGAATATTATTTTTGCTAAAGAAATCGCAGAGTCTGAACAACCTGAAATAACCCGACAAGAAAAAATCGATGACTATCGTGAGAAGTTTGCTAACCCTTATGTAGCAGCTGGATTAGGTATGGTCGATGATGTCATTGACCCAAGAGAAACTCGGATTAAATTAAAGCAAAGTCTTGAAATGTTAAGAAACAAAAAAGAAGATCGCCCAACTAAAAAACATGGAAACATTCCATTATAAAACGGAGGTATGAACAACATGAATGTAAACGAACAACGATTAATCGATGAATTTATGGAACTTGTTCAAGTAGATTCTGAAACGAAACATGAAGGACAAATTGCAGAAGCACTAAAACAAAAGTTTATTGAGCTTGGCTTAGAAGTCCAAGAAGACCAAGCAAAAGATAAAACAGGTCATGGTGCGAATAACTTAATTTGCACATTGAAAGGCAATAACCCTGATGCTGAGGTAATATATTTCACTTCTCATATGGATACAGTAGTTCCAGGTAAGGGGATTAAGCCATCAATTGAAGGGGGTTATATTGTCTCAGATGGAACAACGATCTTAGGTGCTGATGATAAAGCAGGGTTAGCAGCGATGATCGAAATGATAAAACGCCTCAAAGAAGAAGAAGTTCAACATGGTGATATTCAGTTAGTGATTACAGTTGGTGAAGAGTCTGGTTTAGTTGGCGCAAGAGCATTAGATTCATCATTAATTAAGGCCAAATACGGCTATGCAGTAGATAGTAATGGTGATGTTGGTAATATTATTGTTGCGGCACCTTCACAAGCTAAGTTAGAAATCATTCCACGCGGCAAGAAGGCACACGCAGGAGTAGCACCAGAAGAAGGCGTATCTGCTATTACACTGGCAGCTAAGGCTGTTTCTAAAATGCCTTTAGGTCGTATTGATGATGAAACGACAGCTAATATTGGTCGATTCGAGGGTGGACAAGCAACCAATATTGTATGCGATGAAGCCTATGTTTTAGCAGAAGCACGTTCATTAGAACCTAAGAAGCTTGAAAAACAAATAGAAAATATGAAAAAAGCTTGCCGTCAAGCAGAGGCGGATATTGGTGGAGAAATTGAAGTGAAAGTAACTTATATGTACCCGGGTTATAAGCAACAAGAAGGTGACCAAGTCGTAGAAGTTGCACGAGCGGCTGCGAAAAGTATTGGCCGCACAAGCGTGCTTGAATCTAGTGGTGGCGGTAGTGATGCTAATATTATCTCAGGACTAGGTATTCCGACTGTAAACTTGTGTGTAGGATATGAAAATATTCATACAACAGATGAACGTATGCCAGTTCAAGAACTGATTAAAATTGCTGAATTATTAACAGCTATTTCAATTGAAGCCGGTAAATAAAATCATGTTATAATAGGGTCTGGGCAATTGATTTGTCCGGACTTTTGTTTTTTTTACTTGTAAAGACAATAATTTTGGGATTTGAAGTGGGTGATGAATTGTCTAGGGGAAGAATTATTTTTCATGTTGATATGAACAGTTTTTATGCATCTGTTGAAACAGCGTATCGACCTGATTTAAAAGGGAAACCTGTTGCAATTGCTGGGGATCCAGAGAAAAGAAAAGGAATTATTGTCACCTGCAATTACGAAGCACGCGCTAAAGGTGTAAAGACAACGATGCCTTTATGGCAAGCGTATGAGTTATGTCCTGAGCTTATTGCTTTAAGACCTAATTTTGACCGCTACCGTGAAGCATCACAAAATATGTTTGCTATATTATTTGAAGTGACTCCATATGTTCAACCAATATCAATCGACGAGGGTTATATGGATGTGACAGACTATGATGGAGTTTTAACCCCTGTTGAATTAGCCCATTGGATTAGGCAAAGGTTATTAGATGACCTTGATTTACCTTGTAGTATTGGAGTAGCACCGAACAAGTTTTTAGCTAAAATGGCATCAGATATGAAAAAACCACTTGGCATTACTATATTACGGAAAAGGGAAATTCAACAAAAGCTATGGCCATTACCGATTGGTGAAATGTATGGGGTTGGTCGTAAAACAGAAGAAAAGCTCAAGCAAATAAACATTGATACAATTGGCGATTTAGCCAAGAAAAATGTATTAACAATCAAAAATCTCTTAGGCGTTAACGGTGAAAGGTTACATGTAAGAGCGAATGGCAATGACAATAGCGAAGTCGACCCTGATGCAATAAACGATTTTAAAAGTATCGGAAATTCTCAAACCTTCCCATATGATACGGCTGATTCTAACGAAATTCAGAAAATGTTAAACAGATTGTCTCAAAGTGTTACAGAACGCATGAAAGCCAAGCAAGTTGTTACTGAAAATATTCAATTGATGATCCGTTATCATGACAGAAAAACGATTACAAGGAGTAGACACCTATCAGAGTATGTAGAAAGTAAAGAACAAATTCTCCAAATTGCTTTAGATTTGTTCCATTCGCATTGGAATGAAGAAGCTATTCGTTTGTTAGGTGTTACTGCACAACAGTTATCACATAAAGAAGAAATCTCCAAACAATTAGATTTATTTAATTATGAACAAGAAGCGGAAAAAGAGCCGCTTTATGATGCCATAGAAGAAATGGAAGAGAAGTTTGGAAAAGATGTCTTTGTTAAATTACACGATCAAAAGCAGCCGGCGGTGAAAACTAGTTTTCAAAAAGATTTCTTAAGTCAAAATAAACCCAAAAAATAGCCTTAAGTCTGAATTTTACTTTAATCGGACTTAAGGCTATTTTAAATTACTTTTTAAAGATTTTTGTTAACACCTTTTCAGCGATCTTAGAATGAGGATAACGGAAGGATAAGTCAAATGCTGTTGTTTGTTTCACAACGCTTTTACGATGTGTGAATGTTTCAAAGCTATAAACACCATGATAACTTCCAATACCACTCGTGCCAATGCCACCAAAAGGTAAATTATTATTACCTAAATGCATAATCGTATCATTTATACAAGCTCCACCGAATGATAAGTTCTTAATCACCCAATCTTGTTTTTGGATGTTTTCAGAGAAATAATATAAGGCTAATGGATTTCTAGCTTGTTCTAGGTGTTCAACCACTTCATCCAATTGATCAAACGTTAATAGAGGTAACAAGGGGCCAAAGATTTCTTCTTGCATAATCGGTGAATCCCAATTAACATCATCAATTAATGTAGGGTTAATTTTAAGTTTTGATTGATCAGATTGACCTCCGTAGATAACATTTTCTCCGTCTAAGGATCGAATTAGTCGGTTAAAATGTTGGTCGTTAATAATTTTAGTAAAGTCATCATTTTCAATCGGGTTTTCTGAATACATGAGCTCTATTTCTTTTTTTAGTGCATCAATAAATTTAACCTTAATACTTTGATGTATTAATAAATAGTCAGGTGCTACACAGGTTTGTCCAGCGTTAATTAATTTACCCCACGCAATTCTTCTTGCAGCAATTTGAATTTTAGCGTCAGAATCAACAATACAAGGGCTTTTACCACCTAGTTCTAAAGTGATTGGAATTAATTGTTTGCTTGCTTTTTCCATTACAGCTTTACCTACTTGGGTGCTGCCAGTGAAGAAAATATAATCGAACGGTTCATCTAGTAGTGCCTCACTCACTTCTTTTTCACCTTGTATGACTGTTATATATTTTTCTTCAAATGTTTCTTTAACCATTTTTTCTATTAATTGACTCGTGTTTGTTGTGAATTCTGAGGGTTTAATAACTGCTGTATTACCACCTGCAACAGCGCCAATTAGTGGGGCTAGTGCTAAATGTAATGGATAATTCCAAGGGCTTATGATCAGTGTGACTCCATAAGGCTGTTTGTAAATTAAGCTTTTTGCTCCTTTATGACTTGTTGGCGATTTAACTTTTTCTGGTGCCATCCAGGACTTTAAATGTTTCATCGTTTCATCAATTTCATTATACAAGAAACCTAATTCAGTCATTAGCACTTCATATGAAGACTTATTTAAATCTTGTTTTAACGCATCATAAATTTCTGACTCATGGCGAATTAACATGTCTTTTAACTTTTGCAGTTGATGATTTCTAAATGTATGAGTCATCGTCTTACCTGCTTTAAATAACTTTTTCTGCTTTTTAACAATCGAACTGACCTCAGTCAATTATCGTCCCTCCTTTAGCACTGTGTATGAATCAAAGTCTGACACATATATGGTGGGTTCATAGGCTTCTTGTAATTGCTTTAATGCTTGTTGTAGTTCTTCAGGTTGATAACGTGAAGAAATATGATTGAGTAGCACCTTTTTAACTTTTGCTTCTTTCGCAATTTGAACAGCTTGTAGACTAGTTGAATGGTTATAGTCTTTAGCTAACCTAGCATCTTCGTTAATAAATGTTGCCTCGTGAACTAAAACATCTGCTTCTTTAACAAAGTCTACTACACCATCAAACGGTAATGTATCACCTAATATAGCCACTTTTCTACCAGGTATATCAGACCCTGTTACCTCGTCTCTAACAATTTCAGTTCCGTCTTCTAATGTTAAGACTTCACAGTTTTTAATTTCTTGATATATTGGGCCGGGTTTAATTCCTTTTTCCTTAAGTTTTTCAGGTATTAATGGACCGATTTGATCTCTTTCTTCAATTAAGAATCCATATGAATCTACACCATGAACAAGTGGCATTGCCGTTACTTTGATTTGTTCGTCTTCATAGAGAACACCTTCTATTAACTCATAATATTCAATAGAATATTTTAAATGCGTTTGACTTACGTTTAGCGAGGTTTCTATAAACTCTTTAACCCCTTTAGGTCCATAGATTTCTAATTTAGATGTTCCCTCTTGGAATGAGCGGCTACTAAGCAGTCCAGGTAATCCGAAAATATGGTCACCATGAGTGTGAGTAATAAATATTTTACTGATTTTTCGTGGTTTGATCGTTGTGTTTAATATTTGGTGTTGTGTGGCTTCTCCGCAATCAAACAGCCATATCTCATCACGTTCTTGGTGCATTTGTAGAGCTAATGATGAAACATTTCTTTGTTTTGAAGGTACACCAGAACCCGTTCCTAAAAAAGTAATTTCCACGACTGTTCCTCCTAAAAGTTTTCTATGACCAACCACGTTCGTATTGTTTTGGACTTGTGATGTTTGTTTGTAATTCGTCGGCTGCTTGCTTTGGCCAATAAGGATTTTTCAACAATTCTCTTCCGATAAAGATTAAATCTGCTCTATTGTTTTGCAATATCTCTTCAGCTTGATTACCTGTTGTAATGAGCCCGACTGCGCCAGTCTTAATACCAACCTCTTGCTTTAATTGTTCTGCAAAAGGTATTTGATAACCTGGATAAGGTTTAATTTTAACGGGAACAACACCTCCAGAGCTGCAGTCGATTAGCTCTACTCCTTGTTGCTTTAATTGTTCAGCGAAATAATGAAAATCGTCAAGTTGATTGCCTTCATCATGGTATTCAGAAACTGATAAGCGCACGAAAATAGGTTTATCCCAAACTTCTTTAACAGTTTGAATAATTTCTCTGAGAAAACGATACCTATTGTTCTGGTCTCCACCATATTGATCATGTCGTTTATTCGTTAAGGGTGATAAAAATTGATTAATTAAATAGCCATGCGCTCCATGTATTTCAATTATATCAAAGTTAGCTTCCTTAGCTCTTTTGGCAGCAAGTTGAAACGCTTTAATCGTCTAATGTATATCAGCTTCAGTCATGGATTGTGGTTGTTGAAAATGTTCATTAAATGCATCAGCTGTAGGGGCTAATATAGGTTCACTAAGGTTTGCTTTTCGTCCTGCGTGTGCTAACTGAATGGCACTTTTTGAACCGTGAGAATGGATTCTTTCAGAAATAGATTTTAACCCTGGAATATGTTCATCTGACCAAATGCCTAAATCTTCATATGAAATTCTACCGTTTGGCTGTACGCTTGTCGCTTCTAACATCACTAATCCTACCTGACCGATTGCTCTGCTTTCATAATGTGTCAAGTGAAATGGCGTAACTTTACCATCTTGGTCGTAACATGAATACATACACATCGGTGACATGACAATTCTATTTTTAATCGTTAAATCTTTAATGGTAATGGGGGAAAATAGTTTAGTATCCATTTTACCTCTTAACCTCCTACACACTTGTAAATTTTACTGTATTAAATCTGGAATATCTGTCATGATTGCTTTTGCATTCAAACTTTCACATTTGTAATAGGTCTTCACTTTGTTGACAGTATACACTCTGAAGGGGATTTTTTCTTGTAATATGCGCTTAATCATATTAGAAGTCAGTAGCCTCGTTTTAATATGAATTCCGTGCGCTCCAATATCATTTAACAATAAATGGACTTTTCGAATTTTCATTTGCGTTAACCAAGCTAATTCAATGTTCGAGTTAATTTCACTCATTCTCTTAATTGTTTCTGGGTTAAAGCTTGATATTACGGTTTGGTCTTCAAGTTTAAAATGATTAATCAGTTCATTAACACGTTCTTCGATGTGGGGGTAATGAATGACATTAGTTTTTAACTCGAGATTGATTATCATATTAGTATTCTGTACCCATTTAAAGAATTCTTCTAAACTAGGAATAGGTGTGTGCTTGTACCTTTTGTGGTACCAGCTTCCAGCATCTAATTGCTTTAATTCATTATATGTATAATTTTGAACAAAGCCTCTACCATTCGTCGTTCGTCTTACATTCTCATCATGAATAATGACTGGTACAAGGTCTTTTGTTAGTTGTACGTCAAGCTCTAGACCATCTGCCTTCATTTCGTGTGCTAGTTGAAATGAAGGCAGCGTATTTTCAGGTGCATAGTGGCTAGCACCTCGATGCGCAAAAATTTTAGTATTAATTGCCAACACCTCTTTCAATTCTCTGTTATGATTGTGGTGTATGTATTATGAAAAGTCAATATAGTGAGGTGGTTTTTGTGAAGAGATGGCAATCGAAACAACAGTTAACGGAACTATTGTGTGAACTAGTACATTATCAAAGTATTACAGGTTCAACTGATGAAGTTGAAGTAGTAAACTACATACATCAATTACTCGAATCAGAAAACTATTTTCAACAAAATCCTAATCATTTAAGAATAGACGAGTTAGAGGATGGAAGAGGTGTTTTAACAGCTTTTGTTAAAAATGGACCAAGTGATGATACGATTGTTTTATTAAGTCATATTGATGTTGTTGACATTGATGATTATGGTGCATATAAAGATTATGCTTTTCGTCCAAGAGAATTGACTCATATGTTTAAAAATAATGTGGATGTTTTACCTAACGAAGCAAAAGATGACTTGCTGACAGGTGAATGGTTGTTTGGCCGAGGGGCAATGGATATGAAAGCGGGTACAACACTTCATTTGTCAATGGTTGAAAGAGCGATTAATAGTGAATGGAATGGAAATATATTATTACTCGTAGTACCAGATGAAGAAGTTAATTCATTAGGGATGATTAAAGCGACTGAAGTGTTACAAACGTTACAAGAGCAAGAAAAGTTGAATTATAAATTATGTTTAAATAGTGAACCGATGTTTAGACAATATCCGGATGATCAAAATATGTATTTATATACTGGTTCTTTAGGTAAAGTACTGCCTGGTTTCTTATGTTATGGAAAAGAGACACATGTTGGTGAACCCTTTCATGGTCTGAATGCTAATTTATTAATCAGTTATTTAAATAAAAATCTTGAATTAAATGATGCGTTTCTAGAAAAGGTGGGCTCAGAAGTAACTCCTCCACCAGTTAGTTTAATGAATCGTGACCTAAAAGAGAATTATTCTGTACAAACACCTGTAACGGCTGTTTCTATGTATAACATATTGTTTATGAAACAAACTGTCACTGACATAACAGATAAATTATATCGAGTGATGGAACAAACAAAAAGTGAAGTAGAAGCGCACATGGCTGAACGATTTGATCGTTTCCAAGAACAGATGGATCACTCAAGTGATGTTAGTTTGTTTGAGGTGTCGATTTTAAGTTATGAAGAATTATATCAAGAAGCGGTTAGGAAATTTGGTGAAGAGGAAGTAGTGAAACGTCAACGTCAGTTAGTTGAGGAACGTGAGGAAGGAGATCGAGACTTTTCGACTAAAGTTGTTCAAGAATTGGCTTATATGTGTAATCATTTAGCACCAATGATTATACTGTTTTATAGTCCACCATTTTATCCTGCTGTATCGAGTGAAGGTGATCATTTGGTCCAAAGTGTAGTAAATGATGTAGAACATTATATGAAAGTTAGAGATTTCAAACCAACGACACTATCTTATTTTAATGGCATCTCTGACTTAAGCTTTATAGGCGAAAGTACGAATAATGACCATGACATGCAAACGTTAATTAATAATCTACCACTACAACAATTAAAGGGAAATTATATTCCTAAACAATCTTTAAAAGTTCCAACGATGAATGTTGGTCCATTAGGTAAAGATGCTCACCAGTGGACAGAAAGGTTAGAGCTCTCATATTCTTTTGGCCAGTTACCTCATATTATTGCCCATACAATTAGCCAAACGTTTAATGAAAAAGTTGGAAAATAGATGCAAAATTATGTTTTTGTAGTATAATGTTAACCAAACTTTCGTTAAAGGTGGAAACAAGATGACACAACCAAAAATCCATCAAATAACGGTACCTACACCGTATGCAGTAGGGGATGTCCATTGTTATCTATATGTTAATGACACTGTGACACTGTTTGATGCAGGTGTTAAAACAGAAGAAGCTTGGAATGCGTTTCAAGAGCAGTTAAAAGAAATTGGTTTAAATAAAGAAGATATTAAACAAATCGTACTAACACATCATCACCCGGACCATACAGGTCTTATCGGGCATTTCGATCACGTTGATGCGATTTATGGGCACCCCATTGTTGATTTGTGGTTGAAACAAGATGATCATTATTTCAAACATTATATGAATTTCTTTAATAAATTATATAACCAATTTGGAGTGCCGCACCAATTTAGACAAATTGATAAAACAGTACAAAATGCTTTTAAGTTTCAAGGAGAAGGAAGATTAACGCATACGCTATTAGAAGGTGATGATATTCCTGGTTTACCATCAATGTCAGTTATTGAATCAAAAGGTCACGCTCAAAGCCATTTATCATTTTATGACAGGCATAACGGGAATTTAATAGCAGGTGACCATTTATTAAAGCACATTTCATCAAACCCGATTTTAGAAGCGCCGTTAATGGGTGAATCAGAACGCCCCAAGTCATTAATTGCTTATCGTGAATCGATGCAAAAGATGGACCAATACGCTATTGATACAGTCTTCCCAGGGCATGGCGAGACGTTTAAATTTAACTCAAAATTAATTGCCCACCGTTTGAAACGTCAAGAAGAGCGAGCGGAACATGTATTGAATTATTTAAAAGAAAATGAGTCAACGCCTTTTGAAGTCTGTCAATATTTATTCCCAAAGCATTATGAGAAGCAATTTGGTTTAACGATGTCAGAAGCGATCGGCCAGTTAGATTACTTAGAGGAACAAGGAAGGGTTCAACCTCACTTTGATGGGGAAGTGTTGAAGTATACACCTTGTAAAACGTTTTCCATATAAAGAGCTTAAATAAACCTCTATTTTAAGCTTTAATTTTCTTAAGAAGATTTAAATAACAATTGTTTTCATTTAAGAATAAAGTCAACATTTAAGCCCCACTTTAGGTGATATACCTTAAGTGGGGCTTTGTTCATACACATTTGACATTCATGCACGATGCTGTTCATAAATGTTTTGCTTAGTCATATTGGTTATATGGTTAATTGTCTCATGATCAGTCGATGCGCTCTGGTATGCTTTGATATTAGATTGGACTTGTTCTGGACTACTCGCTCCTAATATTAGACTTGAAACAGCTTGATGATTTAAGGCGTAACTTATGGCAATGGATTGTGGTGGGACTTTAGTTTCTTTCGCTAAATCGTGCAACTTTTCAATAATAATTTTAAGTTCATCCTTTTCATAATCTAAAAATCCCTGATTCCCTTTTCTCTCCCACTGTTTCATTCCCATATCAGTCAACATACCTTTACCTAAAGCGCCTCTAACTAATACACTAACTTGATTTTGCTCTAGGTAATGTAACATCTCCTCTTCTGGACGACGATCTATTATACTATATTGCATCATAACGCTAGAGATCGTTGTTTTCCTAACAAAGGATTTTATAACGTTTGGTCGAATAGAAGATAAACCAAAATAACGAATTAACCCTTCTTGTTGCAACTCTTCAAACGCCTCGATCACTTCATCAATAGAATCTTCAATTGTACCGCCATGTAACTGGTATAAATCAATATCATCTAATCCTAATCGTAATAGACTGTTTTTAACTGCTTCTTTCAAATAACGCTTTGATGGATCCCAATACCAACCTTCTTGGCCTGGCTCGAAACGATTACCTCCCTTTGTCGCAATAACTAAGTCATCTCGTTTTCCTTTGATCGCTTTTCCAATGAGTTTTTCGTTGTGTCCATAATCATATAAGTCTGCTGTATCCAAATAATTAATACCAGAATGAATGGCCTCATCAATTGTTGCTTTAGCATTTTGCTCATCAGCTCCTAGGTTCATACACCCTAATCCAACCTCAGAAATATGTAAATCTGTTTGGCCTAATTGTCGTTTATTCATGAAACCCCTCCTTACCGATATTTTACTGCCTTTTAGTTGATCGTTACAAATATTAACTAGTCGGTGAAGGCTTGTGATAAAATGACGAAAAGAGGTGAGTCAATAGTGAATAAGTTTGAAGAAAAAACGGTAAATACAAATAAAATTTATGAAGGAAGAATCATTGATGTTGAAGTGGATGATGTGACCTTACCTAATGGAAAAGCTTCTAAAAGAGAATTAGTTCGCCATCCTGGTGCTGTAGCAGTAATTGCTTTAACTGATGAGGGTAACATTGTAATGGTAGAGCAGTATCGAAAAGCTTTAGGAAAAAGTATAATCGAAATTCCAGCTGGTAAGCTTGAGGATGGTGAATCACCAGAAGTTACAGCAGCAAGAGAGCTGGAAGAAGAGACAGGATATCAAGCAGCTTCTTTAGACTTTGTCGTATCTTACTATACATCTCCTGGGTTTGCAGATGAAATTATTTATATTTATAAGGCAGAAGGGTTAAGAATAGTAGAAGAACAGCGTCAAATGGACGAGGATGAATTCGTTGATTTAAAGGAAATATCTCTTGAAGAAGCTTTAAGCCTTATTGAGCAAGAACGTATACATGATGCCAAAACGATTCATGCTATTTATTATTTAATGTACCAATCTTTAAAGGGTGAATAACTTGTCAAAACAATACTATGCTGATTTGCACATACATATTGGTCAAACCTATTTAGGCAACCCGGTTAAAATTTCAGCTTCAAACAATTTAACGGTACCTAACATTATTCATTTCGCTAAAAATGTAAAAGGTATTGATTTAGTTGGAATTATTGATGCACATGTACCTGAGGTTTTGAAAGAAATAGAAAAACTAATTAAAGATCAATCTTTATATGAACTCGACCAAGGCGGGGTGACTGACGGTAATGTTACGGTATTGTTAGGGAGTGAGGTTGAAATCTATGATGCAAATTGCTCAGGTCCTATCCACGTATTATGTTATTTTCCTACGATTGAAAGAATGAAACAATTTGCTACTTGGTATCAACAGTATGTGAAGAATCCCCATTTAAGCTCTCAAAGATTATATGTTACTGGGAGTGCATTGCAACAGAAAGTTCGTTCTCTTAAAGGCATGTTTATCCCAGCACATATCTTTACTCCATTTAAAAGCTTGTACGGAAAAGGTGTGAAAAGTAGCCTTACTGAAGTTTTTGATGCTGATTTGATTGATGGGATCGAGTTAGGGTTAAGTTCTGATACATCAATGGCGGAAGTGATTCGTGAATTAAAACCTTATACCTTTTTAACTAATTCTGATGCTCATTCTTTAGAGAATATTGGTAGAGAGTATCAAGTTTTAACTTTAAAAAATTTGAGTTTTGAGGGAGTAAGATTAGCTTTAAAAGGAGGGGAACATCACTATATTAAATCTAATTTTGGAATGAATCCTAAATTGGGTAAGTATTTCGAGTCGAAGTGCCGTAATTGCAATCAACACGTTAGTCAAGTCGATTTATGTGAACATTGTGGTTCAAAGCGAATTGTTAAGGGAGTATCTAAAAGAATTGAAGAAATTAGCCAAACTCATGGCCCAACTACTCCTGTAGATCGTCCACCTTATATTCATCAAGTGCCACTGACATATGTTCCTGGAATTGGCCATAAAACCTTAGAGCAATTAAGGGAAAAACTACATCATGATATGTACATTATTCATCACGCAACTATTGAAGAATTAACTGAAGTAGCTAATGAATCCATTGCTCAGCAAATATTGAATCTAAGAAAAGGGTTACGACAAGTTGTGCCAGGTGGAGGGGGTAAATACGGTAAAATAAAATAATAAATAATCTCTTAATTAGTTCTATATTTATTTCTACTAACATAGTTTTTTACTAGAGTAGAAATGAATGGAGGAACTAAGATGAAGCACTGGCCTAAAGCCCTTTCAATTCAAATTCAACCCTATTATAGTTTATATGTTTTCTTGTTTGTTCTATTTATTATTGGCGTTATTTTTGGGTCCATGATGGTAAGTAGTTTGAACTTTTTACAACAGCAAGACTTATTTTTCTACGTAGATCAATACTTTCAAACAATGACTGAACAACCAACAGGAAGTTACCTTGCTGTATTTTGGGACACTTTGTGGACACACGGGAAATACATTACGTTTTTATTCTTGTTTGGTTTATCATTTGTTGGTTTACCAGTCGTTTGGTTTTTGCTGTTTGTTAAAGGTGTTGTCATTGGTTTTACAGTTGGATTTTTAGTGAATCAACTATCATGGCAAGGATTTTTATTATCAATAATGTCGATCGCTCCACAAAACTTATTAGTCGTACCAGCTTACCTCATAATAGCAGCAAGTAGTATGGTATTTACCATTCACGTTTTGAGAATCTTGTTTGTTAAACACCAAAGCTCTAACACAATTAGTGATGTCAGTGTTTTTTATATCCGTTCATACCTAGTGGCTTTAATGCTCGTGATCGCAGGGTCAGTTTTTGAAACGTTTGTATCGATGAATATGTTAGAATGGATTGTTAGCAGTCTGTAATTATTATTAAAAAACAATAATTATCATGAGTAATTTATAATTATTTTAATTTGACACATACTCTCCCATTTTCTATAATTGAAGGTGTATGAAACGAGGGGAGAGATTGTAGTGGAAGACCGCATAGAAAATATTAAAAAACAATTACACTCTCAAAGTTATAAATTAACACCACAAAGAGAAGCGACTGTCCAAGTTTTGTTGGAGCATGAGCAAGATCATTTAAGTGCGGAAGATGTTTATCTCCTCGTTAAAGATAAAGCTCCTGAAATTGGATTAGCAACGGTTTATCGAACATTAGAATTGTTAACTGAACTAAAAGTCGTTGATAAAATTAATTTCGGTGATGGTGTTTCGCGTTATGATTTAAGAAAAGAAGGAGCAGAGCATTTTCACCACCATTTAGTATGTGTTGAGTGTGGTTCTGTAACAGAGATTGAAGAAGACTTGTTGGGTGATGTTGAGAAGGTTGTTGAATCACGATTTGAGTTCGATGTGAAGGATCATCGCCTAACTTTTCATGGCATTTGTAAAAACTGTCAAAATAAAAGCGAATAAATCAATGAGTAGGCCTTTGACCCTTGTGGAAAAAGGTCTTTTTAAGTTTGTGATATATTTAAAATAATAGCTTCGTTAGATTACCGTGTTGCTATTTTATTCTTTACACATTGAGTTGTTGTATGGTGAAACCACGTCAACAGAAAGTGATTCACTATAACAAAAACGGTTTTCACAGAACCAAATTTAAAAGGGGAATGTTTATGAAGGATGCCGTGCAAGACTTTCTACATTTTTTGCGAATAGAAAAAGGATTAGCCGAAAACTCGATCAATTCTTATGAAAGAGATTTAAATCAATACATAACTTATATAAAAGAAAAGGAAGAGTTGCAATCTGTAGAACAAGTCGAACGTCACCATATACGAGGGCTGTTAAAACAAATGAATGATCAAGGTAAGTCCGCTGCTAGCATTTCACGCATGATATCGACATTACGATCATTTCACCAATTTATCGTTCGCGAATATCAAACCTCGCATGACCCAACACTTCACATCGAAAGGCCTAAACGAGATAGGCAATTACCGAAAGTGTTAACAAACGAAGAGGTTGAACGCTTGCTTGAGGTTAAAGGTGAGAAGCCGATTGATATAAGAAATAAAGCCATGTTTGAGACTTTGTATGCAACAGGTTTACGAATCTCGGAGTTACTTTCACTTCAAATAGATGATTTGCATCTATTAATGGGCTTTGTGCGAATTGTCGGAAAAGGTGGGAAAGAACGAATTGTCCCATTAGGCCAACATGCACAAAATGCAATCCAAAATTATGTTGACTATGGCAGGGGTTCATTATTAAAAAAATATAAAAATGATGCTTTATTTTTGAACCATCGAGGGAATACCATGACTAGACAAGGATTTTGGAAAGTATTAAAAACGCACGCTCGTCAACAAGAAATTTTTAAAGAAATTACTCCTCATATGCTAAGGCATTCTTTTGCCACACATTTGTTAGAAAATGGCGCTGATTTAAGGGCGGTACAAGAAATGCTAGGCCATGCCGATATTTCGACTACTCAAATTTATACTCATGTTTCTAAAACAAGGTTAAAAGATATTTATCAAGATTACCATCCGCGTGCATAATAATATTAGATTATGTTATATTGAGAAGCGTTTCCTTTATGATGATAGCAAAATGGAGGTTTTTAGAAATGTCATTTAAAAGAGTATTTTTAATAGTAATGGATTCTGTTGGGGTAGGTGAAGCTCCAGATGCTCAGCAGTTTGGTGACCAAGGAGCTGACACTCTAGGCCACATCGCACAACATATGGGCGGATTGAAAATGCCAAATATGAAGCGGTTAGGTTTAGGGAACATACATGAAGTAGAAGGTATAGGTCAAGATACCCACCCTCAAGCTTACTATACAATGATGGAAGAGTTATCTGCTGGTAAAGATACAATGACTGGACATTGGGAACTTATGGGGCTACGTATTGACCAACCATTCCGCGTGTTTCCAGATGGTTTCCCAGATGAGTTAATTAAGCAACTAGAGGAAAAGACCGGACGTAAGGTAATTGGTAATAAACCTGCTTCTGGTACTGAGATCTTAAAAGAATTAGGTCAAGAGCATATGGAAACTGGTGCACTTATTGTGTATACATCAGCGGACTCTGTTTTACAGATTGCAGCACATGAAGAGATTATTCCGGTTGATGAACTATATGAAATATGTGAATTTGCTAGGGAAATTACGAAAGATGAGCCATATATGATTGGTCGTATTATAGCAAGGCCATTTGTAGGTGAGCCAGGTGCATTTGATCGAACACCAAACCGTCATGACTATGCACTTAAGCCTTTTGGCGACACTGTTATGAATTATTTAGAAGATGATGGTTATGATGTTATCGCTTTAGGTAAAATTTCTGATATTTATGACGGTGAAGGGGTAACTGAAGCGATCCGCACTGAAGATAATTCAGATGGATTAGATAAATTAGTTGCTTCAATGGATCAAAATTTCCATGGGTTAAATTTCTTGAATTTAGTTGACTTTGATGCTAAGTTCGGTCATCGTCGTGATCCTCAAGGTTACGGAGAAGCTTTAGAAGAGTTCGATCGTCGTTTACCAGAAGTGTTAGATAAGTTACGTGAAGATGATTTATTAATTATTACAGCTGACCACGGTAATGACCCAGTTCATCATGGTACTGACCACACAAGAGAGTATGTACCTCTTTTAGCTTATCATCGTCGAATTAACGAAGCTCAAGAATTGTCAATAAGAAAAACATTCGCTGATGTTGGTGCAACAGTAGCTGAAAACTTTAATACAAAGATGCCAGAATTTGGTGAAAGCTTCTTGAAAAACATAAGATAATATATGGGCAAAGAAAAGGAGAATGAACATGTCATTAATGGAACAAATTAGGGAATCAGAGAAGTATATCAGTAATCAATTAAATGGCGACAAACCAAGTATTGGACTTATTTTAGGTTCTGGTTTAGGTGTGTTAGCTGATGAAATTGAGGGAGCAATTACAATCCCTTATCAAGAAATTCCACATTTTCCTCAATCAACAGTAGAAGGACATAAAGGACAACTAGTCATTGGTCAATTACAAGGACAGCGAGTTGTAGCGATGCAAGGGCGCTTTCATTACTATGAAGGCTACTCGATGCAACATGTTACATTCCCAGTCCGCGTTATGAAACAATTAGGCGTTGAAAAGTTACTCGTAACAAATGCTGCAGGTGGCATTAATGAATCATTTAATCCAGGTGACCTGATGTTTATTGAAGATCATATTAACAATATGGGAGATAATCCATTGATTGGTAAAAACGTTGATGCATTAGGCGCAAGATTTCCTGACATGTCTCAAGCTTATGATCGTGAATTAATAAATACTGCTCAACAGGCAGCTACCGATTTGAACCTTAATGTTCAAAGAGGCGTTTACGTAGGCAACACTGGACCTACATATGAAACGGGAAGTGAAGTAAAAATGTTAAGAACGCTAGGTGGGGATGCAGTAGGTATGTCTACAGTCCCTGAAGTGATCGTAGCGAATCACACTGGTATTAAAGTGTTAGGGATTTCTTGCATTTCGAATATGGCAGCTGGAATATTAGATCAACCTCTATCTCATGATGAGGTAATTGAAACAACAGAAAAAGTTAAACAGTCATTTATTCAACTAGTAAAACAAATATTGCAGTCAGTATAAGAGGAGGTAAAGGTCATGCGAATGTATGATATTATTGAAAAGAAGCGAGATCACCTAGAATTAACGGATGAAGAGTTAAATTTCTTTATCAATGGTTATACAGATGGGTCAATTCCAGAATACCAAGCAAGCGCGCTTGCAATGGCTATTTATTTTAACGGAATGTCAGAACAAGAGCGTGCAACATTAACGATGGCTATGGCTGAATCAGGTGATATGATTGATTTATCACCTATTGATGGAGTTAAAGTAGATAAGCACTCTACAGGTGGCGTTGGTGATACAACAACATTAGTCTTAGCCCCACTTGTAGCAGCCGTGGGTGTACCTGTTGCTAAGATGAGCGGGCGAGGCTTAGGTCATACTGGTGGAACAGTGGATAAACTAGAAGCAGTACCAGGCTTCCACGTAGAAATTGATAATGAAGAATTCATTCGTTTAGTTAATCAAAATAAGTTATCCGTTATTGGCCAGTCAGGTAATTTAACACCTGCTGATAAGAAGCTTTATGGTTTAAGGGATGTGACAGCAACAGTCAATTCAATTCCATTAATCGCTAGCTCAATAATGAGTAAGAAGATTGCAGCTGGTGCGGATGCAATTGTTTTAGATGTTAAAACAGGTGCCGGTGCATTTATGAAGAGTGAAGAAGAATCAATTGAACTTGCAAAAGCAATGGTTTCTATAGGTAATAATGTTGGCCGTAACACGATGGCAGTTATTAGTGACATGGCACAACCATTAGGGCGTGCGATTGGTAATGCACTTGAAGTAAGAGAAGCAATCGAAACACTTCAAGGAAAAGGACCAGAAGACTTAACTGAACTTTCATTAACCTTAGCTAGTCAAATGGTTGTAGTAGGCGGAAAAGCTAATACAATTGATGAAGCACGAAAAATGCTTGATGAAGTGATTGAAAATGGTAAAGCACTTGAAACGTTTAAGACATTTTTAGCTTCACAAGGTGGAGATGCATCAGTAGTTGACAATCCAAATGATCTGCCGCAAGCTAAACATCAAGTTGAACTTCTAGCTAAGAAGTCAGGATATGTAAGTGAAATTGTTGCTGATGAAATTGGTAATGCAGCTATGCTTCTAGGTGCAGGTCGCCAAACAAAGGATTCTGAAATTGACCTTGCTGTTGGCGTAGTTCTCAATAATAAAGTAGGGGACTATGTTGAAGAAGGTGCATCTTTATTAACCATTCACAGTAATTCTGACGATATTGAGAATATTAAAAATAAACTTTATGAAAATATTACCATTTCAGAACAGGTTGTTAAAGCACCAGATTTAATTAAAACACTGATATCTGAATAATATTGAATCCTGAGTTTTCTGGTAAAAGAAAACTCAGGATTTTTTATTTTTATGTAATAAAATTCTCTTCTATGGAAAAAATATGAAACATGAATGGAGGGAATGGATTATGTTTCGTAAAGCGTTTTTAATTACCTTGATCTTATTACTATTATTACCACAATCCAATATATGGGCAGAGGATGAAGGCGGTGATTTGGTTGAATCTGCTAAATCAGCGATCTTACTGGAGGTAGACACGGGAACGGTTCTTTATGATAAAGATCCTCACGAAGAATTACCACCAGCTAGTATGACAAAGTTAATGTCGATGTTACTTATTATGGAGGAGCTTGATGAGGGGGCTTTAACTCTTGATGAAACTATTCAAGTAAGTGAATATGCCGCTTCAATGGGAGGTTCACAAATTTATTTAGAACCTTTTGAAGAAATGACGGTTGAAGACTTGTTAAAAGCGGTCGCTATAGCTTCTGCTAACGATGCTACTGTAGCATTAGCAGAACGTATCTCTGTAACAGAGCAATCCTTTGTTGAAAGAATGAATGAAAGAGCTAGTGAGCTAGGGTTAGAAAATACTAACTTTGTTAATTCAACTGGTTTACCAGATGATGATCAATATAGTTCAGCACACGATATGGGAAGAATTGCTCAGGAATTGTTACAACATGAAGAAATTACAGATTACACAAAGATCTATGAAGATTACTTACGACAAGGGACAGATGATGAGTTTTGGTTAGTTAATACTAATCGGTTAGTTAAGTTTTACCAAGGTGTAGATGGCCTTAAAACTGGTTATACAAGTGAAGCTGAGTATTGCTTAACCGCAACGGCTAGACGTGGGGATATGCGGGTTGTATCTGTTGTTATGGGAGCTGAAACCCCACAAAAACGTAATGCGGATATAACATCAATGTTAGATTACGCTTATGGTCATTATGAATTACACCAACTGCACACTAAAGGAGAGGAATTATATCGCTTTCAACACCTTAAAGCGAATAATGACTCTTTAGTTGTTTCTCCAAAACACAATATATCAATGCTATTAAATAAAGGTGAAAGTATTGATGATTATCGTACTGAAATATCAATTGACGATAAAGACCAATGGCCATTAGAAAAAGGTGATGAGGTTGGACAGATTGAAATTTATAAAGATGAACAACTAATGCATGATTATCCTTTAGCAATTCGAGATCATGTAGAAGATGCTTCTGTTTGGACGTTGTGGAAAAGAATGATGAATCAATTACACAACCGTGATGTAATGTCGAATTTAAACTAGTTTTGTCTTTAAGCAGGAAAGTCATATAAAAATGGCGAAAAGGCTCAATAGCATCAATTCAAAGGAGGAAGAGTGCGTTGAGCCTTATTTCACATTTTGAGAAAAAAGAAGATGTGTTACTTGTTCGTTTAGTTGGAGAATTAGATCACCATGAAGCTGAAACATTAAAAGATGATTGGCAAAACCAATTGCAAGATGAAGCAATTAAGCATGTTGTCGTTAATTTGGAAAGACTATCTTTTATGGATTCTTCGGGGTTGGGTGTATTTTTAGGTCGGTATAAGCAGGTTAAAACTAATGATGGTGAAATGGTTATTTGTTCAATTAATAATTCGGTTAAAAGGTTGTTTGAACTTTCCGGTCTATTTAAGTTAATTAACACTGAGGAGAATGAATCCGAAGCGCTATCTCGTTTGGGGGTGGCGTCATGAATAACCATATGAAAGTAGAAATGTCAGCAAAAAGTGAAAATGAATCATTTGCTCGCATTGTTGTTGCTTCTTTCATTTCACAATTAGACCCAACAGTAGATGAATTAACAGAAATTAAAACCGTCGTTTCTGAAGCGGTTACCAATGCGATTATTCATGGTTATGAAGACCAGGATCATGGTGTAGTTGAGCTTGAGTGTAATATAGACGATCATGAAGTATCACTAAAAATTATTGATTATGGTAAGGGTATTTTTGATATTGATGAAGCGGTTGAACCTATGTACACGTCAAAGCCTGAATTAGAGCGTTCGGGTATGGGCTTTACTATTATGGAAAATTTCATGGATGACTTTGAAGTAGTCTCAGCTAAAGGTCAAGGTACAACGGTAATTTTAAGGAAGAACTTCAATTACAATGAACGACATGTCCTTAGGTGATGTCGATGAAAGAAAATAATCAACTAAAAGATGATCGCGTTCTATCTAACGACGAAATAAAAGAGCTAATTGAACGGAGCCAGCATGGTGAACAAGAAGCGCGTGATTTGATAGTTAATAAAAATACACGACTCGTTTGGTCGGTCGTGCAACGATTTTTAAACCGTGGTTATGAAGCTGATGACTTATTTCAAATAGGGTGTATAGGTTTAATTAAGTCAATAGATAAATTTGACTTAAGTTATGATGTTCGATTTTCGACGTATGCTGTACCAATGATTATTGGTGAAATTCAACGTTTTATACGGGATGATGGATCGATTAAAGTTAGCCGTTCATTAAAAGAGCTGAACCATAAGATTCGTGCAAAGAAAGACGAATTGACAAAGACTTATGGTCGTTCACCTTCAATTGCTGAGTTAAGTGAAGCTCTTGAAATTCCTAAAGAAGAGTTAGTTATGGCGATTGAAGCTAATCAAGGACCTCATTCAATTCATGAAACAGTTTATGAAAACGAAGGAGATCCGATTACATTGATGGATCAGATTGCAGATAAGGAAACAAGGTGGTTTGATCATATTGCTTTAAAAGATGCCATTCAAAAGTTAGATAATCGAGAACGGTTAATAATTTACTTAAGGTATTTTAAAGATCAAACACAATCAGAAGTTGCTAAACGTTTGAATATATCACAAGTTCAAGTTTCCAGATTAGAAAAAAGTATTTTAACTGAACTAGAAGAATTACTCGAAAACTAACACCAAAGGAATTAACTCATAAAAACTAAAAAGAAGGGCTGTCTCAAAAGGTCACGAAAAATGACTAATTGGGTACAGCCCTTCTTTTAGTTGATTAAAGATCGAATTTCTAAAAAATACATGGATTGTTTTTCGATGTACATAATAACAGTATAGCAAATTAAAGGGATGGGTCTATGATGTCAAAAGTCATTTATTTACGCCTGAAATATAAAAGAAAGGTAAATGTGAATGACCAAATCCGACTAGGGGATATAGCTTGGATCAGTTGTTCGGGTGAACTACAAAATAAGCTGTTAAATTTATTTGTTTATGAGGTTACAGAAGAAGACCACACGTATAAAGTAGTTGACTTATATAACGTCATAAAAAAAGTCCAAAATCTATATCCAGATTATGATATTGAATCAGTTGGTCCATCACAAACCATATTAATTATGGAAAAACCTCGAGCAAAGATGTACCCGCTCTATGTCTTTTTTATTTGGACCTTGCTTTTTATAGGGGCTGCAATGGCAATCATGAACTTTCATTTTGATGTGAGTATGCCAGAAGTACAAGATAAGCTTCACGCTATGATGACTGGTGATATTGACAGAAGTGTTCTCTGGTTACAAATCCCATATTCAATTGGGCTTGGTTTAGGGATGATTTTATTTTTTAATCATTTTTTCAAGAAAAAATTTAATGAAGAGCCTAGTCCACTTGAGGTTGAGATGTTTAATTATGAACAAAATTTATATGAGTATGTCACATTTAACGAAAATGAGTTGAACAAAGATAATGATTAGTTATTTCGTTGAAGTAGTGGTCGGATTAGCTGCGGGGTTAGCTGTGGGTTCTGGTTTTGTTGCGTTTTTAACAGTTTTGGGGATTATTCCGCGTTTAGTTCAAATATCTAATTCAAACAAGTTAATTCGGTTTTATGAATGGGCAGTCATACTCGGTGTATTATTTGGAATTTACATCACATTCTCTAATCAAATATTTGAAGCACCAATTTTCCTTGAGGTTTACTGGGGATTATTGCATGGCATTTTTGTCGGTATGTTAGCTGCAGCACTTACTGAAGTGCTTAATGTTTTCCCAATATTGGCGAAACGAATGCATGTTGATGATTATATCGCACTACTTGTATTAGCTATTGTATTTGGAAAAATACTAGGATCACTGTTTCAGTGGATCATTTTTGTTAATTAGAAAGGGGTTATGGATTTGATCACAAAGGATAACTACAAACAATCAATTAAATCTTATCAACCGAAACCAAAATATTTTATCAATTGCTTAAAAGCTTTCCTGGTCGGTGGGTTTATTTGTTTAATTGGCCAAGGTTTGACGGTGTTTTACATGGAGATGTTTGGCTTCTCGACGAAAGAAGCAGGTAATCCAACGATTACGACGTTAATCTTTATAGCGGCTATTTTAACTGGATTTGGTGTTTATGATAAAATCGGTCAATTTGCCGGAGCAGGTTCAGCTGTTCCTGTTACAGGATTTGCTAACTCGATTACTAGTGCTGCATTAGAACACCGTACAGAAGGTATTGTGCTAGGGGTTTCATCAAACATGTTTAAGCTTGCAGGTTCAGTAATCGTTTTTGGTACAGTAGCCGCCTATGTTGTTGGCATGATCCGATATACCATCCAAACATTATTCTAGAAAGTTAAGGTGAGTATTATGAAACAAGGAAAACAATCATGGTTATTTAACAATGGTGTATATATAAAAGGCACGGCCACTGTATCTGGCCCCAAAGAGAGAGCAGGCCCATTAGGTCAAACGTTTGATTATTCTTATGATGATTTGTATTGCGAAGGGAAGACATGGGAGCAAGCTGAACAAAACTTGCTCGATCAATCAATCAAAATATGTATAGAAAAATCTAAGATTAGAGAAGATGCTATTGATTTAATCATTAGTGGTGATTTGTTAAATCAAACTGTTTCATCGAACTACACAGCAAGAAATTATGGTAACCCGTTTTTAGGTGTGTTTGGTGCATGCTCTACTTCTATGCAAACTTTAGCAATTGGGTCATCTTTAGTTGATAGTGGGAATTGTGATTATGTTATGGCGAGTACAAGTAGTCATTATTCAAGCGCTGAAAGACAATTTAGGTACCCGACTGAATATGGCGGACAAAAACCTAATACATCAACTTCAACTGTTACAGGGGCAGGTTCAGCCTTAATATCACAAGAGAGAAGTTCAATTCAAGTTGAAGGTGCGACGATTGGTAAGGTTATCGATTTTGGTGCTGACGATCCTTTAGATTTGGGTTCTGCAATGGCGCCTGCCGCTGCAGATACGATTGTTCAACATTTTACTGATTTTAATAGCAGCCCAGAAGACTACGATTTAATTTTAACAGGTGACTTATCAAGTGTCGGTACACCAATTGTTAAGAAGTTAGCGTATCAAGCTGGGTATGACATAGAAAATGTACATCGCGATTGCGGCTTAATGGTTTATCATTCGAATCAAAATACCTTTGCCGGTGGAAGTGGTTGTGCAGTTTCTGCTGTTGTAACTTATGGTCAAATCGTTCAAAAACTACGATCTGGTGAACTAAATAAAGTGTTGGTTGTTGCAACGGGTGCATTACTTAGCCCTACCATCGTACAACAAAAAGAAACAATTCCATGTATTGCTCATGGTGTTGTATTAAAGCGGGTGAGTGAATCATGATCATGGACTTTTTTTGGGCTTTCGTAGTAGGTGGAAGCATTTGTGTGATAGGTCAATTATTGTTAGATATTTTTAAATTAACACCAGCACATGTTATGTCGTCATTTGTAGTGGCTGGAGCTGTTTTAGATGGATTTGGGTTATATGACAAGTTGATCGAATTTGCAGGGGCTGGGGCTACAGTTCCGATTACAAGCTTCGGTCATTCCTTGTTACATGGAGCAATGGTACAAGCTGAAGAACATGGCTTTTTAGGCATAGCTGTAGGGATCTTTCAGTTAACATCTGCTGGTATCGCCTCAGCCATTTTGTTTGGATTTTTAGTAGCAATCATTTTTAAACCTAAAGGATAAAGGGTGCGATTCTTTCATGGAACAAGAAGAACAGAAGATTCAACGTTCGATCACAGACAATAGAAAAATATTCGAGGAAAAACTAGGCCTCGATGTATCCTTTGATATAGGTTATAGAACGATTATTGTTCTTGGACGTGAAGTTGACTTTTATTATGTTAATGGTCTAGCTAATACAGACTACGTCACAGAAATTCTCAAGAAAATAATTGAAATTAATGACTTTGAAGAGAACGAGAATAAAGTTCCTGAAATTGTTAAAAACCGCTTAGCTAACCATCAATTCGAAGAGTACCGTAAAGTTGATGATGCAGCTACTGAAATCATGTCTGGTCTATTGGTTGTTGTTGTTGATGGTTTAGAAAAAGCGTATTGCGTCGATGTACGTAATTATCCTGGTCGGGGACCGGAAGAACCCGATACAGAGCGAGTAGTCAGAGGTTCAAGAGACGGATTTACCGAAAATATTATTGAAAATGCTGGTTTAACAAGGCGTCGGGTTAGAGATGAGAATTTACGTTTAGAAATCATGCAAGTAGGTAGGCGTTCTAAAACTGATGTCTCAATCATGTATATTGATGATATCGCAGACCCTGGATTAATCGATACGGTAAGGAATCAAATTGATGATATAGTAGTAGATGGTTTAGCGATGTCAGATAAAACCTTAGAAGAATTTGTATTAGATCAAGCCAAAACCCCGTTCCCGCTAGTGAGGTATACAGAAAGACCAGATGTCGCATCAGCCCATTTATTTGAAGGCCACGTACTCGTGATGGTTGATACTTCACCTAGTGTTATGATTACGCCAACAACAATGTTTCATCATGTCCAACATGCCGAAGAGTTTAGACAAGTTCCATTTGTTGGTACGTTTGTCAGATGGATTAGGTTTTTAGGTATTTTTGCTTCTCTATTTTTATTACCATTATGGCTATTATTCGTATTAGAGCCTGACCGCTTACCTGAAAATTTGGCTTATATCGGACCTTCAGATGAAGGGAATGTACCTATAGTGGTACAAGCATTAATGGCTGATATTGGCTTAGAGTTCTTAAGGATTGCCGCCATTCACACTCCAACTGCTGTATCAACGGCACTTGGGTTAATAGCAGCAGTGTTAATTGGTGAGATAGCGATCGAGGTTGGATTATTTACACCTGAAATCATATTATATGTTGCAATTGCTGCAGTTGGAAGTTATGCAACACCTAGTTATGAGTTATCAGTTGCGAATAAAATTGCAAGAATGTTATTAGTAATCTTAACCGCTTCATTTGGTGTATTAGGGCTCGTCTTAGGTTTCACACTATATATTTTAATTTTAGTGAGGACGTATTCATTGAACACACCTTATTTATGGCCATTAATCCCATTTAACGCTAAGGCTATGTATAGCATATTATTTAGAATATCTGTTCCTATAGAAAAGCGTCGTCCTAGTATAGTTCATCCGCAAGATGATAAAAGAAGATAAATAATCATTAGGCTATGGACTTAACTTTATGTTCATAGCCTTTTTCTGATCTACATAAGTGCCACTATGTATTGATAAAGTATTCTAATTAGAAGTATTCTTTACTTAAAATAAGGAATGTTAGCCGTTACAAAAGTTATCGTATTGAATGATGATATACAATTTCAAACTAAAAATAATTGAACGTTGTCTCTCCATATGGTAAGTTTACTGTATTGTAAAGCGACAAATGTGGTAACAGAAATGGATGGGTGAGTTTCAAGATGGTTAAAGACACACTAGAAATTGGTGGTAAAAGCCTAATTAGTTTAACTGAAAAATATGGAACACCACTTTATGTATATGATGTAGAAAAGATTCGAGATAACGCAAGAGCATTTGTTCATACCTTTAAAAAGCAAGGTATTGATTTTCAAGTAGCTTATGCGAGTAAAGCTTTTTCTTCTATTGCGATGTTACAAGTAGCTAAACAAGAAGAATTAAGCTTAGATGTCGTATCAGAAGGTGAATTATATACGGCTATACAAGCAGGTTTTCCAGCAGAAAAAATACACTTACATGGAAATAATAAAAGTATTTCAGAATTAGAAATGGCTATTGAACATGAAGTAGGTTGTATCGTTATCGATAACTTTCACGAAATTGATTTGTTGAGTGCGATTTTGAAAGAAAAAAATAAAAAAGTAAATGCTCTGATTAGAATAACTCCTGGTATCGAAGCTCATACACATGAGTATATATTGACAGGACAAGAAGATTCCAAGTTTGGTTTTGACCTTTTAAGTAATCAGGCAGAACAAGCTGTTAATACTATTTTAAATCAAGAAAACATTCACTTATTAGGTGTTCATAGTCATATAGGTTCACAAATTTTTGAAACAACTGGTTTTGAGATGACTGTGAAATCCTTATATAATGCGCTAAGCCGGTGGAAAGAACAGTATGATTTCGATGCGGAAGTCATTAATCTAGGTGGCGGATTTGGTATTAAATATACTGAAGATGACCAACCACTTCCATTATCAAATTATGTAACTGCTCTAGTAAAGTCAGTGAAGCAATGCGCAATTGAACATAACTTATCAGTTCCAGAAATATGGATCGAGCCAGGTCGTTCTATTGTAGGTGATGCTGGTGTTACAGTTTATGAAATCGGCGCAATAAAGGATATACCTGGAGTCCGTAAGTATGTTTCAGTAGATGGTGGAATGACTGATAATATTAGGCCAGCTCTTTACCAAGCAGAATATGACGCTGTAGTCCTTAATAAGTTAGAAAAACGTAACGAAGAAACAGTTGCAATTGCTGGAAAGTGTTGTGAAACTGGAGATATGTTGATTTGGGATTTAGAAGTGCCTAAAATAGAAAGTGGAGACTATTTAGCAGTCTTCTCCACAGGTGCTTATGGATATTCAATGGCTAGTAATTATAACCGCTTTCCTAAAGCAGCTGTTGTTTTTGTTGAGAATGGTGAAGATAATTTAGTAATAAAACGTGAAGAAATTCAAGATTTGACACGTTTTGACCTTTCATATGAGTAAAATAGATAAGAAAGTAGGGATTTTATAATGAAAAAAGCAACGATTCATTTTGAAAATGGAGAACAAATTAAAATTGATTTATTTGAAGAAGATGCACCCAACACAGTAGAAAATTTTGTGAAATTAGCGAATGATCACTTTTATGACGGTTTAACATTCCACCGTGTTATTCCTGGTTTTGTCATTCAAGGTGGATGTCCAAAAGGAAATGGAACAGGTGGGCCAGGTTATACGATTAAATGTGAAACAGAAGGTAATCCTAAGAAGCATGAACGTGGTTCTTTATCTATGGCGCATGCAGGAAAGGATACAGGGGGAAGCCAGTTCTTCATCTGTCATGATGCACAACCACACCTTGACTCTCGTCACACGGTTTTTGGTAAGGTAACAGAAGGTTTTGAAGTAGTTGATCGTGTTCAACCAGGTGATGCCATGCAAAAAGTTGTCATCTCCGAATAATAGGTTTTATGGGCATTGATTACTCGTTTCCCTCTTTTTAATTTAGTGTTATTGACAAATGAACGAAAACGAGTAAAGTATATATTGTATTATATAAGGATAATTGGCAAAAATATGTAAGTAAAGATAGTTTTAAAGAGGGGTTTTTATGCTTATTAAATATAAAAAAAGTTTTGAGAAGATTGCAATGGGCCTACTTTCTTTTATGCCTGATGAAAAAGAGGTAAAAAAATTGCAAACGACAATCAAAGAATATGAAACGAATGACAAATGGCAGCTATTTCTATGGAAAGATGAAGATGTCCTAGGAGCATTAGGGATTCGTTTTGAAGATGAGACAATGGTTGTTCAACATATTAGTGTAACACCATCACATCGTAACCAAGGTATAGGTAACGATATGGTTAAGGCGTTAAAAGATCAATTTGAAGAGCAATATCATATTTGTGGCGATGATAAGACAAAGGATTTCTTTGACCAATGTGACTAATATAAAGTGGTTTCAACTAGGGCGTATTACCACAGTTGAAGCCACTTTATTTGTTGATTCCGCTTAAATAAGGCTAATCTATATTCCTTTTTGCTTGAATATTTGGTAACATGATTATGGAGAAACAAAGCGTTTTGAAATGAGTGAGTTCATGACCGAATCTATATATAAAGTTAAAATTGACGCTTTTGAAGGACCATTAGATTTATTACTACATTTAATTAATCAATATGAAATTGATATTTATGATGTACCTTTAAAGGAAATTGCTGTACAGTACATGGAATATATTCATACCATGCAAGATTTACATTTAGACATCGCGAGCGAATATCTTGTCATGGCCGCTACATTACTAGAAATTAAGAGTAATTTGTTACTACCGAAGCAGGAGCTTGATTTTGACGATGAGTATGAAGAAGACCCACAAGAGGAATTAATTCAGCGGTTAGTTGAATATAAAAAGTATAAAGAAGCTTCGAAAGTGTTAAAAGAAAAAGAACTTGAATCGAATCAAGTTTATACCCGACCACCTAAAGATTTAACTCCGTATCAATCTGAGGATGTGGTTAAAAGAAGCGACGTTTTATCAGTTACTGATTTAACCGAAGCATTTCAAAAAGTACTTAGAAGAAAAAAATTATTAGAGCCTATGGAAACAACGATTCAACGTCAAGAAATTTCAATTGAAGAAAGAATGGACGGTGTAATTGAAACGTTGCAACGATTTCAAGGTAAATCTTCATTCTACTCTTTATTTAGCTATGAAGAAAGGTTTGAAGTCGTCACAACATTTCTAGCCTTGCTTGAATTAATGAAATCTTATAGGGTGGTTTGTTATCAACAACAGAACTTCGATGATATAACAGTTGCTCTTACGGAGGATTCAATATGGAATTAGCACAATTAAAAGGTGTGTTAGAAGGTTTGTTGTTCGCTTCAGGTGATGAAGGAATCGCAATGCCTCAGTTAAAAAAAGTTCTATCAGTTAACGAAGAAACAGCAAATGTATTGATTGAAGAACTAAAATACGATTATGAACATGGACAAAGAGGTTTATCTATCTTAGAACAAAAGGGTGTTTATTATTTAACAACAAAATCAGAACACGCCTTATATTTTGAAAAAATGCAAGAAACAAATGCTAGCTCCAAGCTTTCGCAAGCCGCTCTGGAAACCTTAGCCATAATTGCTTATAGGCAGCCGATTACACGAGTTGAAATTGAAGATATTCGAGGAGTGAAAAGTGATGGACCAATTCAGACGTTGGTTTCACGTTTTATAATCGAAGAATGTGGCAGGAAAGAAACAAGTGGCCGACCGATTTTGTTTCAAACAACGAAGGAATTCTTAACATTCTTCGGTTTAACTTCATTAGATGAACTTCCACCACTACCGGATGAGAACATTCAAGAAGCGGTACAAGAAGCAGATTTATTCTTCGATGGAATGGAAGAGTCACTGACTTAATATTATTTGATGATTGTTCGTCAAGGAGGTAACTTTGTGGCCGATGAGCACAAACTTATATTTACAAGCTGAAAAAGTTTATAATCAGTTAAAATTAATCGAGCATGATTTAAGCCACTTTCTAAATGATAAAAGTGTCTCATATATTTTAACAGAAGAAGATGATTTAGATCGGGAATATATACAGTCAGTCGTTAAACATTTTCGGTATTTAGAGGTTTATTGTATGGAAGGAAAGCATGCATTAGAAAGACTGATTGCAACAGAAGATATACAAGAAGAAGTGTTAGAAAAAGTGTTGCAAGGGGTCTATCTGAAATGTGTTAATGGGTTCTTTTCCCCTAAGGATGATATATGGCATGAAGATAGCCGTGCATCGTATCGTAATAAGATGTCAATTGACTTTCAATATGAACCAGGTTCACATATTGTTGATTTAACTGAAATAGTTGAACCAGTCTTTCAGGATTTAAGAGAACAACTAGATTATTTAGAGGCAGTTTAAAATAGCTTTATTTTTTACGACTTAACTAAGAGCGAAATGCTCTTAGTTTTTTTGTTTATGAACTATTTTTCTCAAAGCTTTAATCATACAAGTGAAGTACTAGCCATATAATGTTTTATGAGAAAAGGACAAGACTGGATACAGAATAGGAGATGTCAGATGAGAAAACTTATAACATTTGCTCTTATTTTATCTTTATTGTGGTGGAAGCCTGTAACAACGGAAGCTGAGCCTGGTGTATCAGCTAAAAGCGCTATTGCAATGGATTTGGAAACACAAGAAATCTTGTATTCAAAAAATATGTATGATGAACTACCGATTGCTAGTATTACTAAGATCATGACCGCGATTGTTGCATTAGAACATGAAGATTTAGATACTAAGACTGAGGTATCAAATGAGGCCTCTCGAATGATTGGTTCTTCATTATATACTCAAGCAGGAGAAACCTATTCATTTGAAGACTTGTTATATGGATTAATGTTGAGATCAGGTAATGATGCAGCGTATGCCATTGCTGAGCACGTTGCTGGTAGTGAAAAAGGGTTTGCGTTTTTAATGAATGAAAAAGCGGAATGGATCGGGATGCAAAACAGTCAATTTCAAAATCCTCATGGCCTAGATGAAGATGGGCATTATTCAAGTGCTTATGATATGGCGTTATTAACTAGTTATGCGATGAATACAAGTGAAGACTTCCGTGAGATCTTTGGTACAAAACGATATTTATCTGAAAATGTCGGTTATCATTGGATGAATAAAAATAAACTATTAATGACATATGATCAAGTTTGTACAGGTGGTAAGACTGGATACACAAGTGTTGCTGGTCGTACTTTAGTAACGACAGCAGAACAGGATGGTAATGAAATTGTGGTGGTAACAATTGACGCATCTGATGATTGGAATGATCATCGCCTTTTATATAATCATGCTTTTTCACATTTAGAAGATCGCCCTGAAATTCCAATATTTTTTGATGAGGAACCAACTAACCCTTCCATTTGGGAGCGTTTTATAACATCGTTCCGTTATTTACAAGGAGCAATATAAATGGTTAATATCATCTGGGTAGCACTGGCAGCAATTGGGATTATTTATGCTTTCTTTAATGGCACAATAGAGGAAGTTAATGAAGTCATTTTCAGTAGTGCCCAAGATGCTGTAGCATTAACGATCAGTTTAGTTAGTGTTTTAGTTTTTTGGTTAGGTTTAATGAGGATTGCAGAGAAAGCAGGTTTGTTGGACAAGTTGGCTTATGTATTTAGACCAATTTTCACAAGGCTATTCCCAGAAATTCCAGCAAACCATCCTGCAATGGGATATATATTATCTAATTTCTCAGCAAACTTGTTTGGTTTAGGTAATGCTGCAACACCCCTTGGGATCAAGGCGATGCATGAGATGAAAAAGCTTAATAACGATAGTATCGAAGCTTCGCGTTCAATGATTACATTTTTAGCTTTGAATACATCAAGTGTGACACTCGTTCCAACAACGATAATTGCAATTCGAATGCAGTATGACTCCATGGCTCCTACTGAAATTGTAAGCTCAACAATTATAGCCACTTTTATCTCGACCATTGGTGCGATATTAATAGATCGTTATTTTCACTATCAAAGGCAAAGGAGACTCATATAATGCTTGTCCATATCAGTAATTGGATTATTCCACTTATAATACTTACGGTATTGCTGTATGGGACATTCAAAAAAGTCCCAACGTATGAAACGTTTGTTGAAGGAGGTAAGGAAGGCGTGAAAATGGCTGTTTCCTTGCTTCCTTTTTTATTAGGAATGATTGTATCGATTAGTATTTTCAGAGCATCTGGTGCATTAGATGCGTTTGTTAATTTAATTGATCCTGTATTATCCATATTTAATATTCCATCAGAAATTGTACCACTTGCAGTCACTAGACCTATATCAGGGACTGCTTCATTAAGTATCGCAACAGATTTAATTAAAACAGAAGGTCCAGATTCGTTTGTTGGTCAGTTAGCCTCAACAATGCAGGGTAGTACAGATACTACGTTGTATGTGTTAACAGTATATTTTGGTGCAGTTGGCATAAAGAAGATGGGAAATGCATTAAAAGTTGGACTTTTAGCTGATTTCGTTGGTATAATAGCTTCATTATTTGTATGTTACCTTATATTTGGTTCATAATGTTAGGTAAGTATTAAAGCGTTAACCGTGAAGTTAACGCTTTTCTTATGCCATAATATATAAAGACTACATAACCAAGAATAAGACTAAGAAGGTGGAAGCCATGAGTGGACAAAAAGAAAGATTACAAAAAGTTATAGCAAATAGTGGAGTCACATCAAGAAGAAAGGCAGAAGGATTAATTGAATCAGCTCGAGTGAAGGTGAATGGTAAAGTGGTCACTGAGTTAGGGACAAAAGTATCTCAAAGTGATGATATAGCTGTTGATGATATTGTCATAGAAAAAGAACAACCCGTTTATTTTATTATTAATAAACCAAGACAAGTTATATCTACAGTAGAAGATGATAAAGGAAGGAAAGTAGTAACTGATTTACTTTCTAAAGAAATAAAACAAAGAGTGTATCCGGTCGGACGATTAGATTATGATACGACGGGGTTATTACTATTAACGAATGATGGGAATTTAACGAATAAGCTGATTCACCCTAAATATGGAGTTGATAAAGTTTACATTACTAAAGTAAATGGAACTTTAACTAAAGAAGAAGTTTTACAATTGAAAAAAGGTGTTACACATGATGGTGAGAGGCTAAAAGCAGTTAAAGCCAGATTATTAGAAGTAGATCAGAAGAAGGGGAAAACGAAAGTCGAACTTGTTTTACACCAAGGCAAGAACCGTCAAGTTCGTCGAATGTTTGAGGCGTTAGGATATAAAGTAGAAAAACTAAAACGTGAACAGTTTGGTACCCTGACTTTAGGTAAGTTACAGCCAGGAGAGTACCGAGAGCTCACACCGCATGAAGTGAAGCGATTGGTGGATTTAACACAGAAAAATGTTAAATAATGTTCAAACATGTAACTCTAGATAAAAATCCTCAATGATATAATAGCCTGTGAGGAGGGATCCTTTTGGACAAAAAAAAGAAGCGTCTGATATTTCGTAGTATAGTTCTTGCTATTTTAGCAGGTACTTTAGTATTTGTTTTAATTGTAAACGCAGGTTCTGACCGTCCTTCTTTACAAGAAGGCATGGAGGCGCCTAATTTTGAATTAGAACGTCTTGATCAAGAAGGTGAATCGATACAACTTCATGATTTGCGCGGTCAAGGTGTAATGATTAATTTTTGGGCAACATATTGTGAGCCGTGTAAAGAAGAGATGCCCTACATGGACCAATTATATGAAGAGTATCACGATGAAGGTATAGAAATTGTTGCTGTAAGTGTCGATAAAAATGAATCGGTTATAAATAGTTTTTATAATAGTCTTGATTTATCTTTTCCAAGTACACATGACCGAAATGAAACTGTAATGGAAGCATATGAGATCGTACCACTTCCAACATCTTATTTCATAAATCCAGATGGAACTATTGAGCGAATTGTCAGGGGTCCTGTAACATTAGAGAGCTTGGAAGAGTATTTCCATGAAATATTACCTCAATAAAGAAGTAAACAGAATCGCGAGGGGTTATAATGAGTGAAAAAGGGATACGTTGTGAGTGTGGCCACTTAAACAAAGAAGGCACTGTGCTTTGTGAAGCATGTGGTAAACCGATTGAAGGAAACCAGCACATTGATGGTAATGATGAAAAACAGGTGCTTGAAATGCGCTATGAAGGAAGTGCCAGACGTTCACAAACTTATAAAAGAACATTTGTTGATAAAACTTGGGCATATTTCTCTTCAGTAAAAGTGGGGGTATGGTTAATTGCCATTACGTTATTTATGTCTGCATTAGGGACTATTTACCCTCAAGAACAGTTTAAAAATTCACCATTACCATCATCACAATTTTATGTTGAAGAGTATGGCTTAACGGGACAGATTTTCTATCAGTTAGGTTTTCATAATATGTATAGCTCATGGTGGTACATAACATTAGTCGCTTTAATTGGTGTATCAATCATTGTTGCAAGTATTGATCGTTATGTGCCTTTAAGAAGAGCGTTAAACAATCAAAAAACAAAACGCCACGAAGTCTTTGTTAAAAGACAGCGTTTAGTAAGTAAGGATAATGATTTAAGTGACAATGAAATTGAGTCATTAAAGAAGAATTTAAAAGACAAGCGTTATAAAGTCTATGAAGATGATGGTCACATTATGGCAGAGAAAAACCGTTTTTCTAGATGGGGCGCTTATGTTAATCATATTGGACTAATTATTATTTTAATGGCGGCTATTTTTAGAATGTTTGAAGTGATGCACGTTGATGATTATGTTTGGGTACGTGAAGGAGAAACCAGAGTCATTCCAAGTACGAATCAAGAGTACTACGTGGAAAACACTGAGTTTGTTTATGAAGAGTATGACCCTGAAACACAAGAACAATTTAGTCGGGCTTTAGAAGATGTTGAAGACCCAGTACCGAAAAACTTTCAAACAAACACAGTCATTTATCGAACAACAGAAGAAACACTTCCAGGTCAAGAACCTGAATTAGAGGAAGTCACAAGAGGAGAAATTCGCTTAAATCAACCGGTTACATTTGATGGTTATTCACTTTATCAGGCTGGTACTCAGTTAGAATCAGAATATGATTCAATGTCTTTTGATGTGCAGTTAGATGAGGAATCATTAGGTGAATTCACTTTCTATACTGATGAAGCTCCTCCTGAATTTCAATTAGAAGAGAGTGGATTAACCATTAATGTTGATAATTGGTTCCCTGAACTAGAGTTTACTGAAACGGGTCCATCTTCATTTTCAAAGTTTCCGAGAAATCCTGGGTTAATTCTCTCAATTGAAAATCCAGAAACTGAAGAAAATGAAAGATTCTTTTATCTACAAGAGGATATTATTCCATTATCAGATGCGAACCAAATAGAAATGAGTGTAACTGATTTAGATAGACGATCTGCTTCTGGTTTAACTGTTAAAAAGGATAATACACTTCCGTTATTCGGGCTTGGAGCAGGGATCTTTATGATTGGTGTCGTACAAGGTATGTATTGGTATCACAGACGAGTGTGGATTCATCCTAAAGACGGAAAATATCATATTGGCGTTCATACGAATAAAAACTGGTACGGGATGAAGCAAGAATTAGAGAAAGTTACTGATGGTACAAATATTAAAGAATTTGAAGACCAACAAGAATTAAAGTAAGTAAAGAAGAGTCCGAGGAGGGATTCGATGGATTTCTATGAATTAAGCAGTACATTTTTATATATTACTTTTGTCATTTACTTAATCGCAACTGCATTTTTCGGAATGACGTTAGGTAATAAAAGAGATGAAAACAAAAAGTCAAAAGCAACTAAGTATGCTATGATTTTCACAATAACCGGCTTTACATCACAGCTCATATCATTTGTTTTTAGATGGCTTGAAGCAGGGCACATTCCGGTTAGTAATATGTTTGAATACATTTACTTTTTCGGAATGATGTTAGTTCTTTCATTTATTGTGATCCACTTTGTATATGGTGTGTCGGTTTTAGGTTTAATCGCTTTACCTATCGCTATTGTAATTATTGGTTATGGAAGTATGTTCCCACAAGAAGTAGCCCCTTTAGTTCCATCGTTACAATCACATTGGTTATATATACATGTTACGATGGTAGGACTAGCACAAGCTATTTTAGCGATTAGTTTTATAGCAGGTTTGTTATTCTTAATTGTAAAAATTAATCAGTCAACTAGAAATAAAGAAACCACGTTTTTAGAGCTTATTATTTATGGTGTCGTTGCGACGGTTGGGTATATTATTCTATCAACTGGATTTGGTGCAGCAGGTTATGAAGCGATGTTTATCAAAGATGCTGATGATGGTTACCAGTATGAAATCGTGTATGAAATGCCCGCTTTATTTCAACCGAACAATTCAGAACTCATGAGTGAAGACAGGTTCAATTCAGGACTTGAGACTCCGGCATGGATGCAAGGTGTTGATGCAGGACAGAAGCTAAATACCTTAACTTTATCTTTATTAACGGGTCTTGTGTTATATGGCTTAATCCGCTTAATATTACGTGGTCAAAGAATAGGTGCTTATCTGCAGCCTAAGTTTGGTAAAGTGAATCCTGATGTGGTTGATGACATTATGTACCGAGCAATTGCAATAGGTTTTCCGTTATTTACATTAGGAGGCTTAATCTTTGCGGCGATTTGGGCTCAAGAAGCTTGGGGTCGCTTCTGGGGTTGGGACCCGAAAGAAGTTTGGGCTTTAGTTACATGGTTATTCTATGCAGTGTTCCTACACCTAAGGTTAACAAGAGGATGGCATGGTAAGAAATCAGCTTGGTTAGCTGTTATTGGTTTTGCTATTATTATGTTTAACTTAATTGTAATTAACTTAGTCATCGCTGGATTACATTCATACGCTTAATGATTATTTAATTGAAGGGGTTGTCTTTTATGTCAGAAGAGGCAAAGATTTTAGTTGTTGATGATGAAGAACGAATCAGACGTTTACTTAAACTTTACTTAAACCGTGAAGGGTATGAAATTGAAGAAGCTGAAAATGGTGAAGAAGCTTTAAGTAAAGCTTTAGATGTAGACTATGATTTGATTTTATTAGACTTAATGTTACCAGGAAAAGATGGAATGGAAGTTTGCGGAGAGCTTCGTGAACATAAAGCAACTCCTGTAATTATGTTGACAGCAAAAGGGGAAGAGTCTAATCGTGTTCACGGATTTGAAGTTGGAGCAGATGATTATATTGTTAAGCCGTTTAGTCCACGTGAAGTGGTGTTAAGAGTTAAAGCTTTACTAAGACGTTCATCTGTAACTAAATATTTAGAGACGAAGCCTGACTCACAAAATGTATTAGTGTTTCCGCATTTGACAATCGATAAAGACGCTCATCGAGTATTAGCCGATGATATTGAAGTAAGCTTAACTCCAAAAGAGTATGAATTACTATATTATTTAGCAAAATCACCTGATAAAGTATTTGATCGTGAAGAACTTCTTAAAGAAGTGTGGGAATATGAATTTTTTGGTGATTTAAGAACAGTTGATACTCATGTTAAAAGGTTACGTGAAAAACTAAATAAAGTATCAGAAGAGGCAGCAAAAATGATTGTAACAGTGTGGGGAGTAGGCTATAAATTTGAGGTTATGGACACGTAATGTTTTGGAAAAGTGTTGTTTTTAAACTTTGGTCAACGATTATATTATTAGTGGCTTTCGTACTTTTAATTTTAACGGTTCTTTTACTAGAATTTTTTGAGAACTTTTATGTTGAAGATGCCGAGATGAATTTACTGAATCAAGCAGAAAGTGTTTATTCCTTAGTCGAAAGTCATGAAGAAGACGAAATTAGTATTGAGACGGTTAACCAATTAATCGCTCCATCTACTAGAGCAACGATTTTCTTTGATGAGCACCAATATTGGCAAAATGATGTCTACGAAGATTATCTAGAAATTGATCCGAGTTGGTTTATTACACATACAGATATTAGTCGTGTATTAACACATGATGAAGAAATTAAAGAAATATCTAGCGTACCAATTTCAAATGAGGATTTAATTATAGTCGGGATCCCAACTCATGATGGCAGTGGTGCGATTTATGTTTATCAATCATTAAACGTAGTTGAGGAAACAACAGAACAAACGACTAATATAATTTTAGTAGCTGCAACGATTGCTATTGTGTTGACGACGATTTTTGCATTTTTCTTATCAACTCGAATTACAGCACCATTAATTAAGATGAGAAAAGCAGCATCAGAGTTGGCAAGAGGAGAATTTCATACGAAAGTCCCGGTGTTAACTTATGATGAGATCGGTGAGTTAGCTAATTCATTTAATTTGATGAGACGTCAGTTAAACTATCATATTACAGCGCTAAATCAAGAGAAATCACAACTATCAAGTATTCTAAAATCTATGGCAGACGGTGTTATTACTGTAAATAAGAAACTAGAGGTTTTAATTATTAACCCACCTGCAGAACAATTTTTAGAACGATTATTGTATGAAAATAATTTACAAGATGAACCCTTACCAGAAGAGTTAAAAGTATACTTTAACCAAGTGTTAGAAAATGAAGAAGAACATTCGACTGAAATAGTTGTTCAAGGGCGTTCTTATGTAATAGTTATGACACCACTATATGATGACTCGGTTGTTGTCGGGGTAGTAGCAATTATTCGCGATATGTCAGACGAAAGACAACTTGATAAATTAAGGAAAGACTTTCTTGCTAATGTTTCTCATGAACTAAGAACGCCTATATCTATGATGCAAGGTTATTCAGAGGCAATAGTTGATGATGTAGCTGAAACGAAAGAAGATAAACAAGAGCTTGCACAGATTATTTATGACGAATCATTGAGGATGGGACGTCTCGTTAATGAATTATTGGATTTGGCACGTATGGAAGCAGGTCATATACAGTTAAATTTAGAAGAAGTAAACATTGAAGATTTTATTTCAAAAATTACAAGGAAGTTCTCAACTGTTGCACATGACCAAAATATATTATTTGAAACAGATGTTAACTTAGGTCTAAACAATATGAATGTTGACCCTGATCGTATTGAACAAGTGTTAACGAACTTAATTGATAATGCATTTAGACATACGGGAGAAGGCGGAATCGTTCAAGTAAATGTTGCAGACGAAAGCGATGATATAATAATTGAGATAATAGATAATGGATCGGGTATTTCTAAAGATGACCTACCATTCATATTTGAACGCTTTTATAAGAGTGATAAGGCAAGAACAAGAAACCAATCGAAAAAAGGTACTGGATTAGGACTTTCTATTGCTAAACATATTGTTGAGGCGCATGGTGGTAACATTTATGCGAAAAGTAAGTATAACGAAGGAACATCGTTTACATTTACAATTCCAAAATAAAAAGATTGTGTCGTAACTAAAATAGATGAAATTAAGAACCTAAAAAACCCAGTTAGGGACGCCTTTTAAGCGCCTCTAACTGGGTATAATTTAGTTTTACAGTTAATTTTTGGCTCTAAAATATTTGTTGGGGTAGAGACACAATTTAGGATGTGGTTATGATAGCGGCCGTTGGCGTCAGGTGATCCGCTTACGGTGGATGCTTGCACCCAAAGGGCACAAGTGCAACATCTGCTTAAACTTCCCTACGGTCGTTTGTCGCAGTGTTTTCTTTGCCGCAGCACGGCTCGAGCCTCCTCGGCCGAAAAGCGTGGCCTGCGGGGTCTCGAACCGTGCCCGCGGAAAGCGAAGCATTTTGATGGAGCGATGATATATATTCGTTAAAAGGATAATAAGTGGATGGTGTAAATTTTTACACCACCACATTTGAAATAGAACCTTATTTATTCCCTTGATAACGCGCGATGCAGTCATCAACTAAATTATTGGCCGCTTCTACACCTTCATACTCACCAATCTCAGTCTTCTTACCTTGTAAGTCTTTATACGTTTGGAAGAAATGAGAAATCTCATCTAATTTATGTTGAGGTAAATCATCTAATGAGTTAATGTCTTTAAAGCGTGGATCTTCAACTGGTACTGTAATCAGCTTCTGATCCTCATCACCATCATCGATCATGTTTAAGAAGCCTAAAACTTTAGATTCAATAACACAACCAGGGAATGTAGGGTTTGTTGTAAGTACTAGTGCGTCTAATGGGTCGCCATCAAGCGCTAAAGTTTCATCAATATACCCATATTCAGCTGGGTAAAATTGTGGAGAGAACAAAACGCGGTCTAATTTAAAGACACCTTTCTCTTTGTCATACTCATACTTATTTTGGCTACCTGTTGGAATTTCTACAAACACTTCAGTAATTTTATTTTTTGCCACAATGCCTTCCTCCTTATACTTCTAATTTGCCTATTCATTATATCAATCTTTATATAGTAAGAAAAGAAACATCCATGTTAAAATATAAGAAAATAATAGATTTGTGTTAAAGAAGACTAAGATTAACTTAAATAAGAATTTGGTACCGTAGTAAAAGATGGACAGATCCTAATGTCAATCTATAGTTTAACGTTATTTGGTGTGTGGTCGAATGCTTTTTGATTCATTTTAATAGATGAAGTTGGACAACCTTCAAATGCATCTTCTAGGTCATCCTCTAATTCAATAGGAATAGGGGTTGTGCCTTTATTATCATCTAATATACTAAAAGCAATACCTTCTTCATCATAATCAAATAAATCAGGGGCAGATGCGCCACAAGCACCACATGCGATACATGTATCCTTTTCAACCAACGTATACTTAGGCATAATTTTCATCCCCAATCTTACTAGCCATAAAATTATACATTTTTATTGTAAATTGATAGCCCAGATATTTCAACTTTTTTACGAACGATATATTGCAAATGTACTGGAGTGAGGAACATGTCATTTCACGTTTTTATTCTTTATTTACTTAATCACATAGAAGGTCAACGGACGACGAGTTCAATTTATCATATTTTACGTGGAAAAAAATCATCGCAGACAATCCAAGATGCTCGTCTGTTTAGGTTAGGGCCCTATTTAGGTTTATTACCTAGGTTCAATAAAGAGGAATTTGACCAAATCGTTAATGAGTTGGTGGATAAAGGGTTGATTGTGAATAGTGATCATATTACATATTTAACGGACCACAGCAAATCTCTAATTAAGAAAGATCAATGGTATTCTAGTATTTACTTTAATGGTGAAGAGTTTAGCCACCTGATTGTTTCTTTTTATCAAAAATTACAGTTACTTGTCCAAAGTGTTTCGTATTTAAGTAACCAACAATCTAACTTTATTCCAATTGCTGAGGATTTCAAAGTTCAACAAGATGTTAAGTTAATTTTAAAATCACCAAATGTTCTTAACCAACAAGGTGAACAATTATATCAAGAAATGAATCAATTATTGCACGAAGTCGATGAACAACATGCTAATATTTTAATGATGAATTTAACCGGATTTGATCAAGTTGGAATGAGTATTCGCCAAATAGCTAACCAACTTCATGAACCAGAGCGGATTATTCAATTAAAACTTATTTCAACTATTCATGTGTGGTTAACTGTTATAAAAAGTAATGAAAATGACTTCCAGATAGTTAGTCAGCTTATACCAAATCAACATCATATAAATTTAACACAATCAGCATTAAAGACTTATGAGTTATTAAATCAAAACCATTCAATTGATCAAGTGGTTTATATTAGAAAGTTAAAAAGAAGTACAATTGAGGACCATGTCGTGGAGATCGCAACAAAAAACAAGACGTTTTCCACTAATTTATATGTACCATCTAAACTAGAACAGGAAATCAAAAAGGTAGTTCTTAAACATGATACGAAGAGGTTGAAGCTTCTAAAAGAAAAGTTACCTGAAGAAGTATCTTATTTTCAAATTCGATTAGTTATTGCCCGTTTACATGACGAACAAGCAATGCGTGAGGTGGCTTCCCATGAATGATTTGATAAATTTAGAAGAAGAACTAAAACGTTACTTTAATTACGAAACCTTTAGAGTCGGTCAAAAGGAAATAATAACATCCGTTTTAGATGGTTCTCACACATTAGCAACGTTACCAACAGGAAGTGGAAAATCCATTACATATCAACTCCCTGCGTTAATTTCTTCAGGAATTACAGTCGTTGTTTCGCCCTTGATTTCACTAATGTTTGACCAAGTAAAAATATTAAAAGCGAAAGGTATAAAGAGGGTTGCTGCTTTAAATAGCTTAATGAGCTATGAACAAAAACAACAAATTCTTAACCATTTAAAGCACTTTAAATTATTATATTGCTCACCGGAGATGTTACAGCAAGAATGGCTTATAAATAGATTGAAATCAATCAATGTTTCATATTTAGTCATTGATGAAGCTCACTGTATATCGCAGTGGGGGCATGAATTTAGGACAGATTATTTAAAACTTCACAGCATTTATAAACAATTAGACGAACCTACTGTATTAGCGCTAAGTGCAACAGCAACACCTGAGGTTCAAGTGGATATTGTTGGGCATCTTCAAATTAATATGAACAAAATCATTTATCCAGTCGACCGACCCAATATCACTTTAGCTACTAAAAAGGTGGAGCATCAAAACGAAAAAGAAGAGTATTTAATTCATTTAGTTGAGAATAATCGTGTTCCAACGATGGTGTATTTTTCGAGTCGGCAAGTTAGTGAGGAAGTTTATCAAAAATTACAAGCTTATTTCCCGGATCGTAGAGTAGCTTGTTATCACGGTGGGATGGAACAAGATGAACGGTTACTTATTCAACAGCAATTTATGTACGATCAATTAGATGTGATCTGCTGTACAAGTGCATTTGGCATGGGAGTTGATAAGTCTAATATAAGGCTTGTCGTCCATTATCACATGCCATCTACTTTAGAGTCCTACATACAAGAGATGGGTAGAGCCGGACGAGATGGAAAGCACAGTTTAGCGGTATTAATTTATCAATTAGGTGATGAAACAATTCCATTTCAGTTAATCAACTCAGAACTTCCTAATGACCTCGAGATAGAAACGTTTCTTCAAAGTAATCGAAATGAGGAGTTGATAGACCCCTTAACAGAAACGAAAACCAAGTTTCTAAATTTTCAGCTAGAGCGCAATAAAACAACTGAAACGAGTGAAATCGCCTCTAGTATTAAAAATGTAAGAGATCACCGGTTAGAAGTAAAAAAACAAAACATTTTTAAAATGTTACATTGGATTCATACAAAAGGTTGCAGGCGTGAATCATTGTATCAGTCTTTTCAAGATGGTGTTGAAAATCCGATAAACTTTTGTTGTGATTATTGCGATTTTAACCTTAATCAATGGTCCTTTTTAACTAGCGAAGAACAAAAGTTAAACGTTTTATATGATTGGGAGAAGCGATTAAACGCTATATTTAATAGAAGGTGAAATAATGAGTAAATACAAAAGGCCTAGTCAAGCTGAAATCGTGAAGCAACTAACTGATCGAGAACTTATATTAAATGTTTATTTTTCGCAATTACTATTTTTAGTTATTGCAACTGTTCTTGTTTTTTTCTTTTTTGACTCTGTTTCTGATTTTATGGCTCTATGGGATTTTAATGTTCGTGAAGTCTTATTATATGCAGTGGTGCCGGCTGTGATTGTTGTATTAATCAATATTATATTGATTAAGGTTATGCCAAAGCGATCTTATGATGATGGTGGAATTAACGAACGTCTATTTAAGTCACTATCAATTCCACATATACTATTCATTACACTTGTTATTGCATTTGCAGAAGAAGTATTATTTAGAGGGGTCATTCATACTTTTGCCGGTTTTATAGTTGCAAGCTTGTTGTTTGCTTTAATCCATTTTAGGTATTTAAATAAAATGGTATTATTAATTTCAGTTTTGTTTTTATCGTTTTTGATCGGTTATATGTATGAGTTAACTAATAACTTATTAGTTCCCTTCGTAGCTCATTTTTTAATTGATTTCTTATTAGGGATATATTATCGATTTTTTATGAGGTGACAACTATGAATACAGACGAAAAGAGACATGAAGGTGAGGAACATTTAGATATACTGAATTTACCTCCAAGAAGTGAGGTGCAAAGGAAACCTAAGAAAAAACGCGAGAATCAAGGTGAAAAAACTGAATCGAAAGAGAATGAAGGAAAAACCGATCAATCTAATCTGTTTTATCACAAGTTATCGATTCATGCTGTATTGATCTTATTTGTTTTATTAATTATTGGTATTCCTTTGTATTATTACTTTGTCATGCCGTAAAATGTTAACTGGTTTTTAATTATAAATAAGCTTTTGTAGTTTTTTATTGTGCTCATATGATTTAAAATAATTGTAGGTATTAATATTTATACATACCTATACAGGCAATTTTTACAGTAGTAAACACATATACTATAAGAAGATATTAGTTGGAGGTGGTTGCGTGAGACTAGAACGAATCAGCGTTAACCAGTTTAAAATCTTTCTGACTTATGATGACTTAAATGACCGCGGTTACTCCAAAGAAGATTTGTGGAACAATTTACCGAAAGCAAATCAACTTTTTCAAGATATGTTATATGAAGCATCAGAAGAACTTGAGATGGATTTAGACGGGATGTTAGTTGTACGTGTGCATATGTTACAGGCACAGGGGATGATTATTGTAGTAACTCAAAATGAAGGAGAAACGGATGATGAGTATATCGAGCTAAAAGTAACGATGGATGAGAGTAAAGAGTTAATGTTTTCCTTTGAAGCTTTAGAACCGATTATACAAGTTGCGAAGGCGTTAAATTCTTATAAGGAATTAGAATCTTCACTTTATCAATATGAGGCTCGTTATTTTATGATGATCAGTGATCAATTAATATCGAATGAACAACGAGACAATCTAATATCCATTATGTCTGAGTTTGGAGCGCCAAGCACCGTTACTTCCTACGTATTAGAGGAATATGGAAACAAGATTGCAACAAAGAATGCGATTGAAATAATCAATAAATATTTTGACTAATTTTGAGGTGAACAAATGAAAGTTGCAGTATTATATGGTGGTACATCAAAAGAGAGAGAAGTTTCATTATCAACAGGCAAGGGTATGATAAAAGCGCTAGAGGAATTGAATCATGACGTGCTAGCTATTGATTTCAATCCATCTCAATTAGATGCTTTACTCACCCAATTAAAGGATGTTGACTTAGTATTTATTGGTCTACACGGAAAACAAGGTGAGGATGGAACAGTACAAGGATTATTAGACTTATTAGATATACCATATGTTGGTTCAGGTGTTTTATCTTCTTCACTGGCTATGGATAAGACTAGAGCAAAACAAGTTTTTGCTATGCACAATATTCCAGTTGCTAAAAGCGAAACATATCATTTCAAAGAAACACGTTTTAAAGTAATTGATCATGTTAAAAAACATTTTGACACACCATTTGTCGTTAAACCCAATCAAGAAGGTTCTACATTAGGCCTAACTGTAGTGGAGTCATGGGAGCAGTTAAATGATGCGATTCAATTAGCTTTTACGCATGATTCTGACATAATCGTGGAAACCTATGTGCAGGGTAGAGAGTTAACTGTTGCAGTATTAGGAAATTATGGTGATGAACAATCGCTACCTGTGATTGAGATTGTACCTAAAAGTAAATATTATGATTATGAATCAAAGTATGCTGAAGGTGGTAGTGAGCATATTGTCCCAGCAGAGATTGATGAAGAATTAACGATGGAAATTCAAAACTATGCTAAATTAGCTCATCAATCATTAGGTTGCGAAACATATTCACGAGTCGATTTCATTCTGAATGAACAATTAGAGCCTATTATTTTGGAGGTAAATACACTTCCTGGTATGACGCCGACAAGCTTATATCCGGATGCTGCAGCGGCAGTTGATTTAAGCTATGTAGAAATGATTCAATTATTTATTGATTTAACTCTAGAGAAATATAACTAATTTTTACGAAGTTTTTAGTGATTTTGCCTTTCAATTATATTGCATATTCTTATTTAAGATGTATACTAATCATTGAAAGATTACTTAATATTGTTTGCATAGATATAGGAGGTAAACGAATGGTAGCCGAAAAGCCAGCAGATTCTCAAAATGAACAATCCAATGATATTTTAGCTTCGACACAATCCGTAGTTAAAGACGCATTGGACCGACTAGGGTACGCTAATGAAGCTTATGAACTGATGAAAGAACCCGTCCGCATGATGACTGTTAGAATTCCAGTTCGAATGGATGATGGTAACATTAAGGTGTTTACAGGTTATCGAGCACAACATAATGATGCTGTAGGTCCTACTAAAGGTGGTGTTCGCTTCCACCCAGACGTTACTGAGAAAGAAGTTAGAGCATTATCTATTTGGATGACATTAAAATCTGGAATTGTTGATTTACCGTATGGCGGCGGTAAAGGTGGTATTATTTGTGATCCGCGTGAGATGTCGTTTAGAGAGTTAGAAGCAGTAAGTAGGGGATATGTCCGTGCTTTATCACAAGTTGTAGGACCAACTAAGGATATCCCTGCACCTGATGTTTTTACTAATTCTCAAATTATGGCTTGGATGATGGATGAATATAGTCGCATTGACGAATTTAACAGTCCTGGTTTCATTACAGGTAAGCCGATTGTTTTAGGTGGCTCACATGGTAGAGAATCTGCAACAGCCAAAGGTGTTACAATTTGTATTGAAGAAGCATGTAAAAAACGAGGAATCGATATTGAAGATGCTCGAGTAATTGTTCAAGGTTTTGGTAATGCAGGAAGCTTCTTAGCAAAGTTCATGCATGATATGGGAGCTAAGGTGATCGCGATTTCTGATGCAGAGGGTGCACTTCACGACCCAGAAGGTTTAGATATTGATTATTTATTAGATCGTCGCGATAGCTTTGGAACAGTAACAAACTTATTTGATGATACAATCTCTAATGATGAAATGTTAGAGTTAGAAACAGACATACTTGTTCCAGCAGCGGTACAAAACCAAATTACTAAAGATAACGCACATAACATTAAAGCAGAAATTGTTGTTGAAGCAGCAAACGGTCCAACGACATTAGAAGCGACTCAAATTTTAACAGAAAGAGACATTTTAATCGTTCCAGATGTATTAGCATCTTCTGGCGGCGTTACAGTATCTTATTTTGAATGGGTACAGAACAACCAAGGTTTCTATTGGAAAGAAGATGAAGTACAAGAGAAATTACGAGAAGTTTTAGTGAAAGCGTTTAATAACGTTTATACGACTTCACAAAATCGACAAATTGATATGCGCTTAGCAGCATACATGGTTGGCGTTCGTAAAATGACAGAGGCAGCTCGATTCAGAGGTTGGATTTAATAACTTTAAGTTGAATAAATCGATTAAATCTCCTATCATTATTTTGGTAGGAGATTTTTTGACTTGAATCGGAAAAATGGGACACAAAAATTGATTTACGTTTATGATTATAGGAGTGTGCACTATGCAAACGGAAAAAGTTATTATAATAGGGGCAGGACCGTGTGGTTTATCCACTGCGATTGAACTTAAGAAAAAAGGTTTTGACCCTTTATTAATTGAGAAAGGGAATGTAGCCAATTCAATATATCATTACCCTACGCACCAAACATTTTTTAGTTCGAGTGAGAAGTTAGAAATTGGTCAAATTCCGTTTATATCAGAGCGTCAAAAACCGGTAAGGAATGAAGCGTTGACGTATTATCGTACCGTTGCAGACCGTAGTAATTTAAGAATCAATACTTATGAGAAGGTTGAAGAAGTTGAGCAAAGTGATGCTGGTTATACGCTAGTTACTAAAACTGATAAGGGAGAATCTAAGCAATATCAATCAACATACTTAATTATTGCAACCGGCTATTATGATCACCCTAACTTATTAAACGTGCCAGGTGAATCATTACCGCATGTTTTTCATTATTTTAAAGAAGCTCACCCTTATTTTAATAAAAAAGTCGCGGTAATTGGCGGGAAGAACTCAGCTGTAGATGCCACATTAGAGCTTGAGAAAGCTGGTTGTGAGGTAATTGTTTTATATCGTGGTAGTGATTATTCACCAAGTGTCAAGCCTTGGATTTTACCTAATTTTGAATCTTTAGTTAGACATAACAAGATCACAATGGAGTTTAATGTGAATATTGAAGAAATTACGGAGAAGTCGGTCTTTTATCATGTTAACGGTGAAGCACGTGAGGTTGAAGCGGATTTTGTATTTGCGATGATTGGTTATCATCCTAATCAAGAATTTCTATCTTCAATTGGAATCAAAATCGACTTTGATACAGGTAGACCACAATTCCATGACAATTCAATGGAAACGAACCAATCAAATATATATATATCTGGAGTTATTGCTGCTGGTTATAACAATAATGAGATTTTTATTGAGAATGGTCGACACCATGGAGAGAAAATAGCAATCGATATAGCAAACAAAGAAACTAGGTGAAAAATAATGAGTAAAGTTGTCCTTATTACAACAGGTGGAACAATTGCAAGTAAACCAAAACACCCAAGTGGAAAGTTATCATCAGGAGCTATGACAGGTGAGGAACTTGCCTCTTTATGTGAATTACCTGAGGAAATTGATGTTGTTATTGATTCAGCTTTTCAAAAACCGAGTGTTCATTTAGATTTTAATGATTGGATTAGGCTTAAAAATAAAGTTGAATACCATTTCCAAGACGAATCAGTTTCTGGAGTTGTTGTCACCCACGGAACTGATACTTTAGAAGAAACAGCTTACTTTTTAGATTTAACGGTTAATGATGAACGTCCTGTTGTTGTAACAGGTTCACAAAGGTCGATTAATGACTTAGGTAGTGATGTTTATATCAATTTAAGACATGCTATTTACTCAGCGTGTAGTTCTGATTTAATTAATGTGGGCACTGTCGTTGTATTTAATGAAAGAATATTTGCTGCTAAGCATGTCAAAAAAGAGCATGCCAGTAATATACAAGGATTTAACTCTTTTGGATTTGGATATTTAGGTATTATTGATAACGACTTAGTGCAAGTTTATCAAAAACCACTAAAGCGAGAAGTATATTCTTTAGGTAATCAGATGCCAAGAGTTGATATTGTTAAATGTTATACTGACGGTGATGGTGTAGTTATTGATAGTCTTATAAATGCAGGGACGAAAGGGATCATCTTAGAAGGAGTCGGAAGAGGGCAAGTATCTCCGAAAATGATGCCAGCGATAATTAGAAGTATTAAAAAAGGTATTGTTGTTGTCATCACAACGGCTTCTGAAGAGGGGGCAGTTTATCCAACTTACGATTATGAAGGAAGTGCATACGACTTAATTAATCACGGAGTTCTATTAGGTAGTGATTATGATAGTAAGAAAGCGCGTGTAAAATTAGCTGTTCAACTATCAGAGAATCATGGTCATTATAAATTCGACTAAATCTCCTATAACATCAATAAAATAAAAGGCTAACAGGTGGTAATTATTTCATCTGTTAGTCTTTTTTTATTTTCAAAGAATATTAACGAAAAAGATACAGAAAATAAGCAACAAGATTAGACAGTATTGAGGAGGATTCAACATTGAGAAGGAAACATCTATTACCTAAAATTTTGTTACTGATCGCTTTAATCGTTGGAGTTGTAACAGTAATTCCTGAGCAACCTTCAGAAGGTTTTAGTGAACAAATTATTCAAAAAGGTGCAACAGGTGACGATGTAGTCGAACTACAGTCAAGATTACAATATATAGGCTTTTTTGATGGAACAATTGACGGCGTTTATAGTTGGGAAACATATTGGGCTGTCCGTAACTTCCAAGAAGAGTTTGGTTTAGAGGAAGTAGATGGCTTAGTAGGTGAAAAAACAAAAGAAATGCTCGTACGCGCTACTGAATATGATGAAGGGTGGGTGCGAGAACAGTTGAATCAAGGAAGAGATTTCACACATTATGGTGGTCAAGAGCGACAAACACCGAGTGAAGATGAGCAAGCACCACAAGAAGGTGAACAGGCTCCGCCTGAAGGAGAAGCGCCACAAGAGGGTGAACAAGCTCCCCCTGAAGGTGAAGCACCACAAGAAGAGCAGGAGCCAGTACCTGAAGATGGTGAGCCTGCACCAGGTGAAGCACAACAACCAGAAGAAGGGGAAGGGGCTGAGGGTGATGTACCAGAAGAGCCCCCACAAGAAGAAGCCCCTGAAGGTGAACAAGGAGAAGCAGTTAACGTTCCAGGTGGTTTCTCACAAAACGATATTCAGTTAATGGCACAAGCTGTTTATGCTGAGGGTCGTGGTGAGCCATACAATGGTCAAGTTGCAATAGCGGCAGTTATTTTAAATCGTATAGAAGACCCGGAGTTCCCTGATACTATTTCTGGTATAATCTTTGAACCGTTAGCTTTTGAAGCTGTAGATGATGGTCAAATTTATATGGAACCAGATGAACAAGCACGTGAAGCAGTGATGGATGCTATAAATGGTTGGGACCCATCAGGTGGTGCGACATATTACTTCAATCCAGATACAGCTACATCGGATTGGATATGGTCAAGACCACAAATTAAACGTATTGGTAAACACATTTTCATGAATTAGGAGGGTAATGATATGGGTGCACTAAGATGGATCGTATATATTGTTCTGTTAGTCGGTGTAATCGGTGCTCTGATTTGGGGCTATCAAGAACAACAAGAGAAAAATGCAGTATTAGTCAAGGCAGAAAATAATTATCAACGTGCTTTTCATGATTTATCTTATCGTGTTGATACGTTGAATGAAAAAATTGATACAGTTTTAGCAATGAATGCACCAGATAATGTTTCACCACAAATGACGGATATTTGGAAAATTACATCAGAAGCTAAAGCAGATGTCTCGCAATTACCTTTAACATTAGTACCATTTAATAAGACAGAAGAATTTCTAAACAATATCGGTGAATTCGCGTATCGAACTTCAATTCGGGGCTTGGATGATGACCCTTTATCAGATGATGAGATTGAAATGCTTGGTCAACTAAGTGATCAATCAAATGAAATTAGACGAGATTTACGAACTATTCAACATGAAGTGTTATCTGATGGTGTAAGGTGGATGGATGTTGAAGTAATGTTAGCGACCAACGAACCAAGAGAAGATTCAATTATTAATGGATTGCAGACAGTTGAAAGTAATGCAGAAAGCTATGACACTTTTGATGAAGAAGTTGGGTTATCGGCGGCTGAACGTGGCGATAGAGAGATTGAAATAGAAGGTGAAGAACAAACAGAAGAAGAAGTAAGAGAAATTATCCATGATTATTTTGAATTGGGTGATGAATCTGAACTAGTCATAACTGAAACAGGTGAAGGGTCTGTAATCCCAATGTATAATGCTTCATTTGATACAGAAGAACTTCATGGATATGCTGAGATCACTCGAGAAGGTGGGCATGTTTTATCATATTTATTAAGTAGAGATTTGGATGATGCTAATATCAGTCTACATGACGGGATGAATGAAGCAGAACAGTTATTAGATGACTTAGACTTTGATGATGTTGAAATGGTTGAAAGTATTCAGTATGACAAAGTGGGTGTTTATGAGTTTGTTCATGAGCATGATGACATACTATTCTACCCAGATGGTATTCAAGTTAAAGTAGCTTTAGACAACGGTGACATTATTGGTTTAACAGCAAAAGATTATGTGTTTAATGAGCAAACAAGAGCAGATAGAGAATTTGAGCCAACCTTAGAAGAAGTAGAAGCCGAAGAACATGTTAATCAAAGCTTAGACGTAAGAGAACAGAGGCTTGCAGTAATTGAAAATGATTTAGGAGAAGAAGTTTTAACGTATGAATTATTAGGTACAATTGATGCCACAACCTACCGAGTATTCATTAATGCTGAAGATGGTTTTGAGGAACGCGTGGAGCGACTTAAACAAAGTGAAGAAGTTTATAGTTAATTTAGTAGAAATTAAAAAGGAAAAGACAACTTAGTCTTTTCCTTTTTATAGTTTTTTGTCATAATATAGTTAGCTCATGTAAAAGGGGAAAGTACATATGTTATCAGTTGGGATGAAATTAACAATAGAAGTTGTTAAAGGTGATCAGGTTGAAGAGAAGCTACATACTAAAATTGTAGACCTTACAAAAAAACGAATTTATGTTGATTACCCTATCAATCAACGGACTGGTAGAACGTTTTATTTTATAAATAACACGAAAGTAAGAGTGTCTTTTGTTAGTGATCATGATATAGTCTATATGTTTTATTGTGATGTTAAAAGGCGAAAGAAAAAGAAAATACCTTTAATTGAAATACCCTTTCCTAACCAAGATGAGTTAATTAAAGTTCAAAGACGGGAATATGTCAGAATAGAAGCTAACTTAGATGTAGCAGTACATTCTTTAGATGAAGAGAAGGAACCACTTATTACACACACATTAGACTTAAGTGGTGGTGGTATTGCTGTTAAAAGTACATCTCAGCAATTTGAACAAGGTGAAGAAGTAGACCTTATGCTTGTTTTACCGTTTGGACCAAATGATTATGTTTATTTAAATATTAAAGGTGAAGTTATTCGCTATGCTCCTTCAAAAGAAGGACAAGACTATATATTGTCACTTAAATTTAAATCAATAGAAGATACAAAACGAGAAACCATTATCAAGTATTGCTTCGACCAACAATTAGAAAGAAGAAGGAAGCTTAACACATAAAGAATTGAAACTAGATGAATGACAGTGATGACTTAGGAGGAAATGAAGATGAAAGTAGCAATCGACGGACCTGCTGCTGCTGGAAAGAGTACAGTAGCTAAAAAAATTGCTAAAAAACTGGACTACTTATATTTGGATACGGGAGCTATGTATAGAGCGTTAACTTTAAAGGCTTTAAGAGAAAGTATAGATTTAGAAGATGAACAAGCCCTTGCCAAGTTGTCTTCAGAAATTAAAATCTCATTTAAACATAAAGAAGAACAGCAAGATGTTTTATTAAATGGTGAAGATGTAACAAAATCCATTCGAAAAACAGATGTAACGAACAATGTGTCTATTGCCTCAAAGCATCGATTAGTACGTGAACAAATGGTAGATATGCAACGAGACTTAGCGAATGAGGTGAATGTTGTTGTTGATGGTCGTGATATAGGGACTTATGTACTGCCGGATGCTGAAGTGAAAGTATTTTTAGTGGCCTCAGTACAAGAGAGAGCTGAACGCCGTCATAAAGAAAATATTAAAAGTGGTATTAATTCAGACTTAGAACAGTTAAAAGCAGAAATAGAACGGCGAGATCAAATTGATTCACAAAGAGAAATGGCACCACTAACTAAAGCTGATGACGCAGTTGAAATTGATACGACATCAAAATCTATCGAAGACGTGTGCAATCAAATTCTGACTATTATTAAAGAACACTCTAATATTAAAGGAGTCTAAAGGCATGTTGTATAAATTTGCTAAATTCGTTGTCTATATGGTTTTTAAGTTTTTATTTAGAATCAAAATTATCGGTAAGACTAATGTACCAAAGGAAGGGCCAGTGATTGTTTGTTCAAACCATATATCTAACTTTGACCCGCCGGTTGTTGGTATTACATGCCCACGTGATATTAATTTTATGGCTAAAGAAGAATTATTCGAGAAGAAAGGTATTGGTTTTTTACTAAAACATTTAAATGCTTTTCCAGTAAAGCGTGGAATGCGTGACCGTAATGCGTTACGAAATGGTCTTGGCTTGCTTGAAGATGGTGGAACATTAGGGTTATTTCCAGAAGGGACTCGAAGTAAAGATGGAAATATAAAGAAAGGCTTAGCCGGTGCTGGGTTCTTTGCCATGCGTTCAAATGCAACTGTAATCCCTTGTGCTATTATTGGACCTTATGAGAAATTCAAACCGTTAAAAGTAATCTATGGTGAACCGGTTGAATTTGAATCTTTAAAAGCTGAAAAACCATCAGCCCAAGAAGTAACGGATGAAATCATGGAAAATATTCAATCCTTAATAGATGAATACAAAAAATGATGTTATGATTAACTTATTATAAGTTACATAAGGAATATTGTGCTTTTGTAGGAAGAAGGAGGAATTAAGATGTCTGAAGGTCAAGAAAACGTAAACGAAAAAGTTTTAAATGTTGGAGATGAAGTGAAAGCTTCTGTTGTAAAATTAGAAGAAAAGCAGGTCATTGTAAATATAGGTGCGAAATTTGACGGTATTGTACCCATTTCAGAACTTTCGCATTTACATGTTGAGCATACGAATGAAGTTCTTTCAGAAGGTGATGAATTTGGTGCTGTCGTGACTAAAGTGGAAGAAGATACTATAGTATTATCCAAAAAAGCGAAAGATCAACGACTAGCTTGGGACCAATTATTAAACCAATATGAAAAAGAACAGGTTATTGAAGCAACTGTAACTGAAGTTGTAGATGCGGGCTTGATTGTTGATGTAGGTATTCGAGGATTTATTCCAGCTTCACATGTTGAAACGTTTTATGTTGAGAACCTAGAAAAATATAAAGGTAAACAGTTAGAAGTAAAAATTATTGAAATGAGTCAAGAACGTAATCGCATTATTTTATCTCATAAGGTTGTGACAGAGTCTGAAAATGAGCGTGAAAAGCAGCAACTACTTGATCAATTAGAAGTGGGCGATGTAGAAGAAGGTGTTGTACAACGTGTAGCATCTTTTGGTGTATTTGTTGATTTAGGCGGAATCGATGGGTTAGTTCATATTTCACAACTTTCACATGATCACGTTGAACGAGCAGAAGATGTAGTAGAGGTAGGGCAAAAGGTGAAAGTCAAAGTCATTACCGTTGATCGTGATTCTGAACGTATTGGTTTATCGATTAAAGACTTACAACCTGGTCCGTGGACTAATGTTGAAGAAAATTTAAAGGCCGGCTCAGTAATTGAAGGTAAAGTGAAGCGACTAGTAAACTTTGGAGCTTTCGTTGAAGTACTTCCACAAGTTGAAGGGTTAGTTCATATTTCAGAAGTGTCTAAAGAACATATTGGTTCTCCTCATGAAGTGCTTGAGGTTGGACAGGCTGTTCAAGTTAAGGTCTTAGATGTTAATGAAGGTGAGAAACGAGTTTCTTTAAGTATTAAGGAAGTACAGAAAGCTTTAGAAACTGAAGAGGTCCAGAAATATCAAAAAGATGATGATGATCGTGCTTTTCAAATTGGTGACTTAATTGGTGATCAATTAAAAGATTTCAATAAATAATCTAAAGGGTGGCTTTTAACGCCACTCTTTTTCATCTGTAGATTAACTACAGTTGGTTATAATATAAAAGAATAGTCGTTAAAGGATGAGAAAGATGAGAAAATCAGTAGTAGCGATCGTTGGAAGGCCGAATGTCGGAAAATCGACTATCTTTAACCGATTAGTTGGTGAAAGAATTTCTATTGTAGAGGATGTACCTGGAGTTACACGAGATCGTATTTATGCAGAAGGTGAATGGTTAAATAATACGTTTAATGTAATTGATACAGGAGGCATTGATTTAAGTGATGAACCATTAATTGTACAGATTAGAGAACAAGCTGAAATTGCAATTAATGAAGCAGACGTCATCATCTTCTTAGTGAATGGTCGAGAAGGGATTACGGCTGCTGATGAGGAAGTAACTAAAATTCTTTTTAAGTCTAATAAACCAGTCGTATTAGCCGTCAATAAAATCGATAATTATGAAATGCACGATTTGTTGTATGAATATTATTCATTAGGCTTAGGACAACCATTCCCGATCTCTGGAACTCATGGGCTTGGCTTAGGAGATGTATTAGATGAAGTTGTGAAGCATTTTAACACAGATATTAAAACAGAGGAAGATGAAGACCGAGTTTACTTTTCATTAATTGGAAGACCAAATGTAGGAAAATCTTCTCTTGTTAATACTTTGTTAGGTGAAGATCGCGTGATTGTAAGTAATTTAGCTGGTACAACAAAAGATGCGATTGACACAGATTTTAAACGAGAAGGTCGAGATTTCACGATTATTGATACTGCCGGAATGAGAAAACGTGGAAAAGTTTATGAGTCAACTGAAAAATATAGTGTGTTAAGAGCTTTAAAAGCTATTGAACGCTCAGATGTGGTACTCGTTGTAATTGATGCTGAAACGGGAATTATTGAACAAGATAAGAAGATTGCCGGATATGCTCATGAAGCTGGCAAAGCAATTGTTATTGTAGTTAACAAGTGGGATACTGTTGAAAGAACAGAGGACGCTATGAAAAACTTTGAAGAGGATATTCGTAAACAGTTTCAATTTTTATCTTATGCGCCAGTCGTTTTCTTATCTGCAGAAACGACGAAAAGAATTCATACGTTGGTACCTAAAGTAATCCAAGCTAGCGAAAATCACGCTAAACGAATTAAAACAAACCTTTTAAACGAAGTTATTGAAGACTCTTTAGCTATTAATCCAACTCCTTCGATAAAAGGCCAAAAGTTAAAAATATTATATACGACTCAAGTAGCAGCTAAACCACCAACTTTTGTCGTATTTGTCAACGACCCTAGTTTAATGCACTTCACATATGAGCGCTTTTTAGAAAATCGGATTAGAGAAGCATTTGGGTTTGAAGGTACACCAATTAAAATTTATGCTAGACAAAGAAGTTAAAATGAGGTGAGTTTATGGGGAAAGTAGCTGTATTAGGTGCAGGCAGTTGGGGAACTGCTTTATCTATTGTTTTAGCTGATAATGGTCATGAAGTTGCGCTTTGGTCTCATCGAAAAGAGCATGCAGAGCGTATAAATCATGCAAGAGAAAATGAACAGTATTTACCTAACGTAGCTTTAGACTCCTTGATTCAAGTGAGCTCTAGTTTAGAAAACGCAATCCAAGGTGCTGATGCTGTTTTATTTGTCGTCCCTACTAAAGCGATGCGACAAGTTTGTCAACAAGTGAGTTCACTTTTAACTGAAAAACAAACAATAATTCATGCATCTAAAGGCATCGAGCCCGAATCGAATAAACGAATTTCTGAGATGATGTCTGAGGAATTAGGTGCTCACCATGGTAAAGGGATTGTTGTTCTATCAGGACCTAGTCATGCTGAGGAAGTTGGTTTAAAACAGCCAACTACTGTAACCGTATCATCATTGCAAATAGATCAAGCGGTGAAAGCACAAGATTTGTTTATGAATGAAAACTTTAGAGTCTATACCAATGAAGACTTAGTAGGTGTAGAAATAGGTGGAGCGTTAAAAAATATTATCGCTTTAGGAGCAGGTATTTCTGATGGGTTAGGATATGGTGATAATGCTAAAGCAGCTCTTATTACAAGAGGGTTAGCAGAAATCGCCCGTTTAGGAAAGCGTTTAGAAGCCAATCCGTTAACTTTTGCAGGATTAACAGGTGTTGGGGATTTAATTGTAACTTGTACAAGTCAACATAGTAGAAATTGGCGTGCTGGGAATATGTTAGGTCAAGGGTACGTGTTGGATGACGTATTAGAGCAAATGGGAATGGTTGTTGAAGGAGTTCGTACTACGAAGGCAGCCTATCAAATGTCTGAAAAGCTTGAAGTAGATATGCCGATTACAAAAGGTTTATATGATGTGGTGGTTAACGAAAAACCACCAAAAGAAGTAGTCGATCAATTAATGAACCGTGGAAAAACAGATGAACTAGAGCAAATATCAAAAGGGTTATAAAATAAACGCTTGTTTTATCATAGAACAACTTCCTCAGTGTTGCATATATTATTACGAATGCACACTGAAGGAGGATCATCATGAGTCAAGATTTTCAACAGTCAATATTTGAACACTTGAATAAAAATGCTAACATATCACCAGATGAAATTATCCAAGTGGCACAATCCGTCCAAAATGCTGATTTCCAAGATCAAAGAACCGTACGTAGATTAGTTAAACAGCTAGCTAGAATGGCTAATAAACCGATGAGTCAACAAAAAGAAGACCAGCTTGTTGATCTAATTATTTCAAAGAGTGATTCGATAGATTACTCAACATTACAACAGATTTTCAAAAAATAGTTATAATTTGGGCAAGAGGACTTGGCATAACTATGCTAAAATTCATATGATGGGTTGTAATAGAATATTGAGCTACTTTTGAGGAAATTAGTCGTTAAAAAGAGGTGTATGCCCCTACACCTCTTTTAAATATGTTTGGACAAGTTTTATACCCCATTTATGTTAAGCTTCATGTTATAATTTTATTGATTTATTTAATTTGTCGTGAAAGGAAGGCAACATATATGTCAGAACCTATGCTAAGAATGTACATATCTTTTGTTGGCATGATTTTACTGTTTGTCGCTACTGGGTTAATTTTATTAGCAAGACATAAGTTAACAGGAGTAATTAGCGGTATTGTAGCAGCTATTGCTTATATTAGTATGTTAATTGGTGGTTTTATTATTTTCTACATTGTCTTTAGTGGACCAACACCACCATAGAAGGAGGGTTTTGCAACATGAAGACCAAAATTGTTCTAATTATGATATCGACATTAATGCTTCAAGCTTGCTTGTTTCCGAACGAGCGTCTTCAAGAAAACCAAGGAACCAATGAAGAGCAATTGGAAACAGTTCAACAAGCTGTAGATGAATATAGGGAACGTCATAATGGAATATTACCTATTCAGACTAGAGAACACGACACCCCTCTATTTATTAAGTATCCCGTTAATTTCTCAGTTTTAAAAGAAGAGAATATACTTGGAGAAACACCGGGCAATGCTTTTGAGCAGGGAGGTTATTATTCTTATGTCATTGTAGACCCAAAAGATGAAGTGCTTGTTCAAGTTTCCGATGTTCGAATTTCGCAATCTTTAAGATCCATAAATTATGAAATTAATATGTATCGTAACAACCACGGTAACCCGCCTTATGGTGAATCCATTGGTGATGGAATTTTCAGAATTAATGAAGACCGCATTAATTTACGTGAAGATACGGTGGTAACGAGCCCTTATACTGGAGGAGAGTTAGATGTTGTTATGACAACCCAAGGTGAAGCGGTCGTTGATTATCGTCCGGATATTTATCAGCTTATGGAACGTGAAGGGATCGAATCCTATGATGGTGACATTAGGTATTTGTTATTAGAGTATTACCCAATTGTGCCAGCATATTCTCCTGAAATGTATTTTAAAGACGGTGAAATTAAGCTAGAAGAAGGTATTATAACTGAATAATGATCAATTTCTTGAATAGAGATTCTATTAGGTGTAAATAGAATCTCTATTTTTTTATATTTTAAGTCATATTTGTTTGGGACAACGACATAAATTAGTAGTGCCAAATCATAACAAGTGATCGATAAATGGATCAGGTCGGAGGGATAAAATGGAAAAGTTTAACGTGTTTCATGACATATCGAGACGGACTAACGGGGATATTTATTTAGGTGTTGTTGGAGCAGTTAGAACTGGTAAATCAACGTTTATCAAACGGTTTATGGACCTAGTTGTTTTACCAAATATCATTGATGAACAAGAGCGAGAGAGAGCTAAAGATGAATTACCCCAAAGTGCTGCTGGAAGAACAATTATGACAACAGAACCTAAATTTATACCTAATCAAGCTGTTGAAGTTGCGGTTGAAGAAGGGCTAGATGTTCGAGTTCGTTTAGTCGATTGTGTCGGGTATACTGTAGAAGGTGCTCAAGGCTTTGAGGATGAAAATGGACCAAGAATGATTCATACTCCATGGTATGAAGAAGCAATCCCATTTCATGACGCTGCAGAAATGGGAACAAGAAAAGTAATACAAGAACATTCAACAATTGGAATGGTTGTTACAACAGATGGATCTTTTGGAGACATAGCGCGTGAGGACTATCGTGAGGCAGAAAGGCAGGTAGTAGATGAGTTAAAAGAGGTTGGTAAACCATTTATTATGGTTTTAAACTCTAGTCAGCCTCACTCATTTGAAACAAGCTCACTTCGTCAAGAGTTATCAGAGGAATATGATATTCCTGTTTTACCAGTATCAGTTGAAAATCTTCAAGAAGATGATGTGAACAATATTTTAAGAGAAGCGCTCTACGAATTCCCTGTCCTAGAAGTTAATGTTAATTTACCGAGCTGGGTAATGTCACTTAAAGATGATCATTGGTTACGTAAACAATTCCAAGAAGCGATTCAAGATACAGTTCAAAATATAAAACGTTTACGTGATGTTGATCGTGTCGTTGGTGAATTCCATGAATTTGAATTCATAACAGAAGCAAGAATGGCAGGTATGGAAATGGGTGAAGGTGTAGCTGAAATAGATCTACACGCATCAGATGAACTGTACGATGAAGTGTTAAATGAAATTGTCGGAGTTGAAATTCGAGGTAAAGATCACTTGTTAGAGCTTTTACAAGATTATTCAGACGCAAAAAGAGAGTATGATCAAGTAGCTGATGCCTTAGCAATGGTTAAACAAACTGGGTATGGCATTGCTAGTCCGTCATTAGAAGATATGCGCTTAGAAGAACCGGAAATTATTAGGCAAGGGCCAAGGTTTGGTGTTAGATTAAAAGCTGTTGCCCCGTCCATTCATATGATTAAAGTCGATGTTGAATCAGAATTCGCCCCAATTATAGGTACTGAAAAGCAAAGCGAAGAGTTAGTTAGATACTTGATGCAAGACTTTGAAGAGGATCCATTATCAATTTGGAAATCAGACATATTTGGTCGCTCACTAAGCTCAATTGTAAGAGAAGGAATTCATGCGAAACTAACCTTAATGCCAGAACATGCTAGGTATAAATTAAAAGATACTTTAGAAAGAATTATTAATGAGGGTAGCGGAGGTTTGATCGCAATAATTTTATAAGATTTACGTAAAAAGGCAAGTGACCTTGATGTTCGCTTGTCTTTTTTGTTTGGTTAAATTTTGATGGTTTAATTTTAAAATTTTAAACTTATATGGAATATATAGTAACTACATAGTGGGTCAGAATACCTAAGAATTCGATAAAAACACTGATTTGATGCAATTTTATGTTGAAACACCGCAAAGCATGTGATAATATGCAATTACATCAATTAGAAAAATATGCTACATTATCAATTTTGAAATAAAAAACGCTGAAACCCGCTTATATATTGCATTTTACACGTATTTTTGTTTTAATTTTGGTAACAATGATACTAGTTTTAAAGTTTGAAACTTTGAAACTTATAAATAATTTTATGATTATATTATTTGTGATTAACTTTTACTTCTCATAAAGTTAAAAGTAAAAGTTTAATTAATATGTCAATACACTTCTGAGAGGGGGTGAGACGGATGAACAAGACAGATCTTATCAATACAGTAGCTGAAAGTGCTGATCTTTCTAAGAAAGATGCTTCAAAAGCAGTAGATTCTGTATTTGAAGCAATTACTGAATCATTAACAAAGTCTGAAAAGGTACAATTAATTGGTTTTGGTAACTTTGAGGTGCGCGAACGTTCTGCACGTAAAGGACGTAACCCACAGACTGGACAAGAAATCGATATTCCAGCGAGCAAAGTACCTGCGTTTAAACCAGGTAAAGCCCTTAAAGATGCTGTGAAATAAGCGATACATAGGGCATAAAAGAGGGGTGAATACCCCTCTTTTTTAATTCCTTTCTCTAAACCATTAATATGAAGTTCATTATGCGAGTTAGATGAGCGGTGATTTTTTAAACTGTAGATTAGATAAAACGAGCGAAAAGTGCTAAAATACATATTGTAATGATATTAAAAGTCTATTTAATTATGGTTTCTTAGGCTTAAATTAGGTGATTATTAATGAAGGTGAATGCTCAACATATTGATAATTTTAAAGAAAACTTTCTAAAACAATATAAACATCCATACATAAGTAATGATATATATGAGAAAGTCTTTATTGAAGAATATATGTATTTGATTTATGAGGCGGCTAATAATTATAACCAAGTAATTGCAGATGCATTAATTAATATGCAAATCTCTTTAAATGTTCATGATTTAGTCGACCAACACTTCTCTGATCAGGCATCAAGTGGTCACTTAAAACAAAATCAGCTTAAAGTTTTACTCGGTGATTACCATAGCTCTCTGTTTTATAAACTATTGTCAAATGAGCGGTTAACTGAGGCGCTGTATCATTTTCTACCATACATAAAACAAATAAATGAAATGAAAGTAGATTTGTTACATAACGATTTCCCTCCAAATAAATGGGTAGACAATGTTTTATTAGTTTACACAAACTTATTAAAAGGAATTGCAAGCTATTACAATATAGCCCGGTTTGAGGAACTGTGGTTACCTAAGGTCGAATCAAAAATTTTAAATATTTATAAACAATTACCTTGGTTTATCGAACTGAAGAATCATGACCAAAGCCAATTAGAAAAGGTGATTGAGTTGCGCAAACAATAAAGGACAACATAGGAGTAGAGAAATCGATGGACCCTAATACTAAGTCAGAAAAAGTACACAACGTTTTTGAAAAAATATACAAAAGATATGACCGAATGAACTCTATTATTTCTTTTCAGCGTCATAAAGCTTGGCGAAAGAGTGTCATGAAGCAAATGGATGTAGAAGAAGGCTCATCTTGCTTAGATGTGTGTTGTGGAACGGGGGATTGGTCATTAGCCCTTTCAGAAGTAGTGGGTAAGAAAGGACATGTAGTTGGTTTAGATTTCAGTAAAAATATGCTTTCTGTTGGGGAGGAAAAAGTCCAAGCAGACGGAATAGAAAATGTAACCTTTGTTCATGGGGATGCAATGTCTTTACCTTATGAGGATAATCAATTTGATTATGTAACGATTGGCTTTGGATTACGGAATGTACCAGATTACATGCAAGTGTTACAAGAAATGTATCGCGTTGTTAAACCTGGTGGACAGGTTGTTTGTTTAGAAACATCTCAACCCACTCTCCCTGTATTTAAGCAACTATATTTCTTTTATTTCAAACATATCATGCCATTATTCGGTAAGCTTTTTGCAAAAAGTTATGATGAATATGCTTGGCTTCATGAGTCAACTAAAAACTTCCCAGGTAAGACAGAGTTAAGGTCAATGTTTTACGATGCAGGCTTTAAACCAGTGAAGGTTAAAAGTTACGCATTGGGTGCAGCTGCTATGCATTTAGGTAAAAAGTAAACTCATAAAAAGGTGAATTTGATGAAGTTGGCGACCACTATTAAATATATGAATGATGACATTAATGAAATTGAAAACCGAATGAAGGAAATAACTGGGAAAGAACATACGATGATCAGAGCAGCTTCTAACCATTTATTACAAGCTGGGGGTAAACGGATTAGGCCTATCTTTGTTTTACTATCATCACAATTTGGAAAACCTGAAACTAAACAAGTGATTAATGTAGCTGTTGCCTTAGAATTAATTCATATGGCATCACTTGTGCATGATGATGTAATTGATTTTTCTGATACTAGAAGAGGGCACCCTACAGTTAATAGTAAATGGGATAATCTGACCGCGATGTATACAGGTGACTTCCTTTTCGCAAGAACGTTGGAGTTAGTGAAAGGAAAAAACGAACAACAAATTCATAATGTAATCTCTGAAACAATTAACCAAGTGTGTATTGGGGAAATTGAACAGCTTCGTGATAAATATGATATTAATCAGAGTTTGTTCAATTACTTTAGAAGAATCAAACGAAAAACAGCACTATTAATTGCAACGAGCAGTAAATTAGGAGCTATTGCAGCTGATTGTGATCAAGAAACGATCGAACGTCTTGAGTTGTATGGCTATTACATAGGTATGTCTTATCAGATTATTGATGATATATTAGATTTTACATCGAGTGAAAAAGAGTTAGGCAAACCAGTTGGTAGTGATCTTTTAAACGGGAACTTAACACTACCAACTATTTTAGCCTTTAATGACGACGGTTTATATCGTGATGTGGAACAATTTTTTGAAAATCCTGATCAAGAGGAACTGGCTCAAGAAGTTATTCAAAAAATAAAGCATTCAGATGTGATTGAAGATGCTTTTCAATACAGTCAAACGTATTTAAGAAAGGCTTTGCAACAACTAGACGCTTTACCTAATAATAAATCTAAACGAACATTACAAAAAATTGCTGGTTATTTAGGAAAACGTAAATTTTAAATTGTATTTTGTCGTAAAATTTGATAAACTTTTTAACGGTTTGTATGAAAATACTTTAAGAGGTGACAAAACAATGGAAAAGACATTTATTATGGTTAAACCAGACGGAGTACAAAGAAACTTAGTAGGTGATATTGTTTCACGTTTTGAACAAAAAGGTTTTAAATTAGCAGGTGCTAAACTTATGCAAATCCCAACTGAATTAGCTGAAGAGCATTACGGAGAACATAAGGACAAGCCTTTCTTTGGAGAACTTGTTGATTTCATTACTTCTGGCCCAGTATTTGCAATGGTTTGGGAAGGTGAAAATGTTATTTCAACAGCTCGTAAAATGATGGGGGCAACTAACCCTGCTGAATCAGATATCGGCACGATTCGCGGTGATTATGGTTTAACAGTAGGTAAAAACGTTATTCACGGTTCTGACTCTCCTGAATCAGCTGAACGTGAAATTGGTTTATTCTTTAAAGAAGGCGGCTTAGTAGAATACACGAAAGACGCTAGCAAGTGGGTTTACTAATTTCTCTTTAACCTTGTGTATATAAATACACAAGGTTTTTTTACAACTTCCCGACATTTTCACAAATTCTAGCCTTACAACTTAAAACTATTATATAATTGAAATAGTTATATCAACATTGGGAGAGGTACGGTAAAAATGAAGGATGATTACATAGCATTTGTAGAACAAGTAAATAAGCGAACAGGAATTGATTTATCATTATATAAAGAAAAACAAATGAAAAGAAGACTCACAACGTTAAGAGATAAAAGAGGTTTTAATCATTTTCACGATTACTTTAAGGCAATGATTGAAAACGAACAGCTATATTATGAATTTTTGGACAGAATGACTATTAATGTATCAGAGTTTTATCGGAACTCTACACGGTGGGAAACTTTTAGGGTTAAAATACTACCGAACCTAATGAAAGGAAAGCAAAGTTTAAAAGTTTGGAGTGCTGCTTGTTCAACTGGAGAAGAACCATATACGATTGCAATGATTTTAAGTGATTATTTTCCATTAGACCAAATAACAGTTCATGCTACTGATATAGACGAACAAGCACTTAATAGGGCTAAAGAAGCGGTATATCCAGAACGATCTTTAAAGGAAGTGCCTGAGGATAAAAAAAGAAAGTTCTTTACCAAAAAAGGTAATTACTATGTATTATCAGAAGAAATTAAACAGTGCGTTCAATTTAGTAAGCATAACCTTTTAGCTAAGAGTTACAAAACTAGTTATGACTTAATTGTATGTCGAAATGTCTTAATCTATTTTACAGAAGAAGCTAAAAGCCAAGTGTATGAATGGTTCTCACAATCTTTAGTAACTGGAGGGGTACTTTTTGTTGGTAGTACAGAACAAATTTTTAACCCTCAAACATTTAATTTAGAAGTTGCAGAAACATTCTTTTATGAAAAACAGTGAATTGGGGGTGTTTAGTTTGCGGTATTTAACAGCCGGAGAATCACATGGTAAACAACTAACGACAATCGTAGAAGGTGTTCCAGCTCATTTAAATTTATTAAAAGAAGATGTAAACGAGTCTTTAATTCGTAGACAAGGCGGATATGGTCGTGGCAGACGAATGAAAATCGAAAAAGACTTAGTTTCAATCTTAAGTGGTGTTAGACATGGCTACACACTTGCCTCACCAATTACACTTGCTGTGACAAATGATGATTTTAAAAATTGGGAAGATATAATGGGAGAAGACCCAGTTGATGAAGACCAACATATAAGACGTCAAGTAACTAAACCAAGGCCAGGGCATGCTGATTTAAATGGGGCTTTGAAGTACAATCATCGTGACATGCGCAATATTCTTGAAAGGTCATCTGCTAGAGAAACAGCAGCTAGAGTAGCAGCTGGTTCTATAGCGAAAAAAATATTAAGCGAATTAGGAGTTAAAGTAGTCGGATACGTAAAAGAAATTTATGGTATAGAAGCATCTGACCTTCCCATTTCTGTTGATGAAAAAATAGAGAAGTCCAATAAGTCTTTAGTCCGTACTATTGATGAAACGGTAGAAGAATCGATGAAACAAGCAATTGATCAGGCTAAACAAGATGGGGATTCAATCGGTGGAGTCGTTGAAGTGACAGTTGAAGGAGTTCCAGCAGGTTTAGGGTCGCATGTTCAATATGATCGTAAGCTAGACTCAAAAATAGCAGGTGCAGTTGTTAGCATTAATGCTTTTAAAGGTGTTGAGTTTGGGCTTGGCTTTAAAGCAGCTCAAACACGTGGCAGCGAAACACATGATGAAATTGATTATGATGAAACATCAGGTTATTACCGCAAAACAAATAGACTCGGCGGTTTTGAAGGTGGTATGACTACTGGTATGCCAATCGTAGTTAAAGGAGTCATGAAGCCGATTCCAACACTTTACAAACCGCTAGAAAGTGTTGATATTAATTCTAAGGAACCTTTTAAAGCTAGTATTGAGCGTTCTGATAGTTGTGCAGTTCCTGCTGCAGCTGTAGTAATGGAGCATGTTGTCGCTTGGGAAGTTGCTAGTGCTATTGTTGATCAATTCCCATCTGACTACATGGAGCAATTGAAGAAATCGGTAGAAGATGAACGAGAAAGGATTAGAACATTTTAATGAAAGAAATCACAGTTAAAAGTTCTATAGATTATAAAATTAATATTGGTACTCGTATAAGGTTTAATATTTATGAGTTTATTAAAGAGTTCAATTATAATAAAATCGCCGTTATTACAGATGAGAATGTGGCGAAGTATTATCTAGAGGATGTAGTTAACGGTTTAACTCCATTTATTCAAGTGGTAACTTACAACCTCCCTAGTGGAGAAAAAATTAAAGATATAAGTTGGTTTGAGCGATTACAACAATTTCTTCTTAATGAACAACTAGATCGTCATTCTGCAGTGATTGCTTTAGGTGGTGGTGTGGTTGGTGATCTTTCAGGGTTTGTTGCTTCAACATATATGCGTGGAATTGGATTTGTACAAGTGCCGACAACTCTACTTGCGCATGATAGTAGTATTGGCGGGAAAGTAGCGATTAATTTAGGTAGCATCAAAAATATTATCGGTCACTTTTATCCACCTCAAGCCGTGATCTATGACCTTGATACGTTATCGACTCTTTCAGAACAAGAGTTTCGTTCAGGATTAGCAGAAGTGATTAAACATAGTTTAATTGGCGATGCTCATTTATACGAGCAACTTATTACTAAGCAAGAACTTTCAGTTAAAGATCAGTCCTTTGAAAAAATATTGCATCGCTCAATTGATGTTAAACGTGTAATTGTTGAAGCAGATGAATTAGAGTTAGGGAAACGGAAGTTCTTGAACTTTGGCCATACTTTAGGACATGCGATTGAATCGGTATATCAAAGCAAAAACATAACGCATGGTGAAGCGGTGATGGTTGGAATATTATTTGATTTATTCGTTTCAGACTTAGAAAATGGAGAGAGGCAAGGTATGTTAAGTGGGGGTCTTATAACTTGGCTAACGAATATTGGTTATAAGCTAGCGTTATCTGAATGGAGAGTTAATCAATTATTACAGTTGATGTTAAAAGATAAAAAGAACGAAAAGCAACTAATCGCATTAGTTCTATTACGTGATTATGAACAGCCTTATGTAAAACATTTCTCACCAAAAGAAGTGAAAAATCTTTTAGAAGCATTTGCTAAGTATATGGGGCAATATTCTAATGTTAAATATTTAGTTTAAGCTGGTGTACACATTTTAAAACTATTAGTAAGGGGATAATGTAATGAGCGAACGATTCCATTTTAAAGATTACTCATTAGCTGGTGAAATAGAAGTTCCAGGTGATAAGTCTATTTCACATCGAGCTCTCATGTTAGCATCTCTTGCTCAAGGGGAAAGTGTTATTAACCGTTTTTTACTTTCTGAGGATTGTAATAGAACGATTGAAGCTTTTAAGGCATTAGGTGTTCAAATCGAGACGCACGGGGACCAAGTATTAGTTAAAAGTGAAGGTGCTTCTGCTTTTAAAGAGCCGAGTAGTCCACTTGAGATGGGCAACTCGGGAACAACGATACGACTATTAGCAGGGTTATTAGCAGCGTTTTCTTTTCAAGTCACTTTAACGGGTGATGAATCTCTTAGTAAGCGACCAATGGAGCGGGTGATCACACCATTAACTAAAATGGGTGCTCACTTTCAATCAATAACTGGTGATAATAAACTACCCATAAAGATTAATGGCGGAAAGTTAATGCCGATTACATATCATTTACCAGTAGATAGCGCACAAGTTAAATCAGCTATTATATTAGCGGGCTTATTAACAGAAGGGCAGACCACTGTTGTAGAAAATAACCCGACTCGTGACCATACTGAAAAAATGCTACCTGCTTTTGGTGGTTCAATAAAAGTTGAAGAACAAACAGTTACGATTAAAGGTAAACAAAGCTTAAAACCTACAAACTTAACAGTACCTGGTGATCAATCCTCAGCTGCATTTTGGGTTGCAGCAGCGCTAATCACTCCTGATAGTCATATTAAAGTTAAAGAAGTCGGAGTTAATGAAACAAGGCTAGGGTTTGTGAATGTATTGAGGCGAATGGGTGCTAATATTAAAGTGAAAGTTGACCGGTATATTGGTGATGAACCTATTGGAACAATTGAAGTTTCATATTCTACTTTACACCCAACAACGATTAAACCTAATGAGGTTCCTGCAATGATTGATGAAGTCCCATTATTAGCTTTAGTGGCAACTCAAACTTATGGCGATATGACAATTGAGCATATTGAAGAATTACGCTATAAAGAAACAGACCGAATTAGTGCTACTGTTGCTTTATTAAAGAATCTTGGTGCTAATATTAAAGCTTCAAACGACCAGATTGAGGTTTATGGAAGAACTTTACTTAAAGGTGGTCAAGTGAAGACTAATGGTGATCATCGTATGGCTATGATGGCAGTGATTGCTTCCATTATAAGTGAAAAACCTGTTACGATTGATGATGTTGAATGCATTCAAGTTTCTTATCCCAATTTTTTAGATGATTTAAGAGGCTTATTGAAGGAATTTGTTTAGTAAAAATAGAAAGGTGATGGAGACATGGAAACAATCAGCGAAGCATTAGAGCTGAAAAATGAAGGAAAGATTAGCGAAGCCGTTCAATTACTTAAAAGTTATGTCAATGAAGCGGATGACGTAGAGCGATTTGATGTTGCGCAACTACTCCATGAATGGGGTCTTCTAAATGATGCAAGTGACGTTTATGAAGATATGTTAGTCATTTATCCAAAAGACTGTTATGTTAAATTACTGTTAGCAGAAGTTTATATTGAATTGGGTGAAGATGAAAAAGTTATCGATTTATTAGAAAGTATTGACCCAGAAGATGACTCTTATGTTACATCACTAGTGGTATTTGCCGATTTTTACCAATCTCAAGGATTGTTTGAAGTAGCAGAGAAAAAACTAGAAGAAGCAAAATCGATCGAACCTGATGAGCCAATTATTGATTTAGCTTTTGCAGAATTAGCATTTTCTAATGGGGAATACCAAAAGTCAATTCCGTTTTATCAAAAAGTAGAGAGATATGATGATGAAATTGATGCAGTCAATATTAAAGAACGTTTAGCAGAAGTATTATCTTCAGTTGGAAATTGGGAAGAGGCTTTAAGTTATTATGAGCTAATCGAATTAGAAACACCTGATCAACTATTTAAATACGGTTATACAGCTTTTCAACTAGACCGCTATGATATTAGTACTAGGGTTTGGAATCAGCTGATTGGTGTTGATGCAGAATATACAAGTGTTTATCCATTGCTAGCACAAGCCTTATATGAAGAAGGTGCGCTACAAGAAGCGTTTAATACAACTGTACAAGGTATTGAAAAAGATGAACATAATAATGAATTATATTTATTAGCAGCACAGTATGCCGTTAAGTTAAAGAAACTTGAAAAAGCTGTAGACTATTTAAAAGAAGCGTTAGCTATTGACCCAGCTTATGAAGATGGTATAGAGCTTTTATTAACCCTTTATATCGAGAATGAGCAATACAATGAAGCTAAAGACCTTGTAGAAGAGCTAATGCGACTTGAAGGATACCCTGTTGTATTAAATTGGCGTGCGGCACAAGTGTATAATGAATTAGAAGAATATGAACTAGCAAAAACACACTTTGAACAAGCTGCTCCATCTTATAGTGAAGAACCAGACTTTCTAAAAGAATACGGAATGTTTTTAGTAGAAGAAGGCGATTTCTATAAAGCTAAACAAATTCTTGATTCATACTTGAAAGTTATTCCAGAAGATGATGAAGTAAGAGAGTTTTTAACAAGAATGCAAGAACAATAAATGGGGTGAAGGAATGAACGTCTCACCATTAAAGAAAAAAGCGTTTATAGACTGGTTTTTAGATCATTATGATCTGCCTCAACGTGAAATAGTGTGGTTGTTTGATTACTTATTAAAACGCGATGAGTTGTTAGAAAACCTACACTTTGTATTTGAAGCTCATCTTTGTCCACGCAGTATGATTATATCTGTTCAACAAGGTGAAAAGAGGCCATTCCGTTATTATAAGGAACACGTCGTTACCTCAGAAGTTGAAAAAGCCTTTCATGATATTAGAATGAACCAAGGCGAACCACTTTACTTGGAGATTAGTTTTGAAGGCATTAGGCATTCGAAAGAGTATATATCGGTTTTAGAAGATAATCCATTCTTACCTGATGACTATTATTTAAATGACCAAGACTATAAAGAACTCGATACACTGTTAAACTATGTAACAAATGAACAATACATTGCAGGTTTGAAAACTAAAATTGATCATGCCCTAGATACCGGTGACTATGAAGCTTTTAACTTCTATAGCAGCTTATTAAACAGTCAACATACTAAAAAGACAAGATAGGAGGTAGCTGCATATGAAATGGATGCATCAAGATGTACAAAGTTATACACAAGCTAAAGAATATATCGATTCAGCTGTGATGCCGTTAATCCCTTTCTCCTTTAGTGATGATGATGAGCTAACAAAGCTTTCATTCCAGCATGAAGTGATGCAAATTTATATGACGCAAATTGAAAAACAACTGAAAGGTCGAGTTTTTTTATTACCTGTATATAATTACCTAAAACAAAACACACTAACTGATGAATATGAACGTTTAGCATCTGTTGTAGGTCAGATTCAAGAACAGCCATTTAAATATGTATTTTTATTCACTTTTGATAAGAAGTGGAGAAAATATAGTTCTGAATTAGATGCTGAACTAATATGGTTGCCAGCCCCTCAACAAAGTGACTTAAACCAGGTTGAAACACAACAACTCGTCCAATCACAAGTTGCAGAAATAGAAGAACTGATTAAAGAACAGTGGAATGACTAGATTTATGACAATCTTGTAAAGAAATTGTGACATTTTTCTATTCAGTTTGTTGTTTTTATTGACCGATGTTGAGGGATACGCTATCATTATATTGTCCTAATAAATATGTGAAAAAACCCTGTTCGTTGATCAGATGGATAGAGGGGGGAAAGACATGAGCGAAAAGAAAAACAATCAAGTCTCTCGTAGGCAGTTCTTAAACTACACGTTAACAGGTGTAGGTGGCTTCATGGGTGCGGCTATGGTTGCACCAATGGTTGGTATGGCTGTCGATCCATTATTAAAAGCTGATGGTTCTGATGATTTTCAGTATGTAATGGACGTTGATGAAATTACTGATGAGCCACAACGTAAAACGTTCTATATTGACCAACAAGATGGTTGGTACGATACAGAGGCTGAACGTACTGCATGGATTTATCGAGACGAAAATGGTGACATTTTAGCACTATCTCCTATTTGTACTCACTTAGGCTGTGTTGTTGACTGGGAAACAGGTGACCATGGTAATGAATTCTTCTGTCCTTGTCACTACGGACGTTATGACCAGAATGGAGTTAACATTCCAGGTACACCGCCAGAAGGACCATTACATGCTTATGAGTATCAAATTGAAGACGGTCGACTATATCTAGGTAGAGCGAATCCACGAGAGGGGGCGTAATTGATGCTACAGAAGATTTATGACTGGGTTGATGAGCGGCTAGATATTACGCCTATTTGGCGCGATATTGCTGACCACGAAGTGCCTGAACATGTAAACCCAGCACACCACTTTTCAGCATTTGTATACTGTTTTGGTGGTTTAACATTCTTTGTTACAGTTATTCAGGTATTATCAGGTATGTTTTTAACGATGTACTATGTTCCAGATATTGAGAATGCTTGGAATTCCGTTCAATATCTACAATCACAAGTAGCACATGGACAAATTGTTCGTGGTATGCACCACTGGGGAGCTAGTGTCGTAATTGTAATGATTTTCTTACATACGTTACGCGTATTCTTCCAAGGTGCTTATAAGAAACCACGTGAATTAAACTGGGTTGTTGGTGTGTTGCTATTCTTCGTAATGTTTGGACTAGGGTTTACTGGATACCTATTACCATGGGATAACAAAGCATTCTTCGCAACTCAAGTAGGTCTTGAAATTGCTGAGAGTGTTCCTGTAATTGGCACAGATATTAAGACGTTACTTGCAGGTGACCCAGATATTGTAGGTGCACAGACCCTAACAAGATTCTTTGCGATTCATGTATTCTTCTTACCTGCAGCTCTATTTGGGCTAATGGCATTACACTTTATTATGATTCGTCGTCAAGGAATCTCAGGTCCACTATAAGAGGAAAACTGAAAAAAAGGAGGGAACACTGTGCATAGAGGAAAAGGAATGAAGTTTGTCGGGGACTCCAGAGTTCAAGACAAAGAACAACGTAATACAATTCCAAAAGATTACTCTGAATATCCTGGTAGAACAGAAGCATTCTGGCCGAACTATTTATTAAAAGAATGGCTAGTTGGGGCAGTATTCTTAATTGGATTTTTATGTTTTGTTGCCGTTACCCCAACAGCTTTAGAGCAACAAGCAGACCCTAACAATGCTGCTTATATCCCTTTACCAGACTGGTACTTCTTATTCTTATATGAATTACTTAAGTTTGAGTTTGCTGCGGCAGAATATATTGTGATCGGTACAGTCGCTATTCCAGGCTTGGCGTTTGGCGCTTTACTATTAGCACCATTCTTAGATACCAAACCAGGAAGACGACCATCACAACGTCCAATTGCAACAGGTATGATGTTAATAGGTGTACTTGCAACAATTTGGTTAACATATGAGTCTGTTGTAGCTGTTGACTGGGACGAACGTGAAGAGTACTCAGTTGAAAATATGGTAGAGCATGAAGTCGACGAGACCCACCCAGGTTACGAGCCGTACGCGCAAAACTGTATGAGTTGTCACGGTGGTTCATTAGAAGGTGAGCCTGGTTTAGGTCCTGACCTATTAGATTTACCAACACCGGCAGATGCAATTAAAGAAATTGCAGTTGAAGGTATTGGCGATATGCCAGCTGATATTTTTGATGGAACGGATGAAGAATTAGAGCAATTAGCTGAATTCATCGTTGAAAATACAGAAACAGATAATGGTGAAGACACAGAAGAATAAAAGACAAAAGCTGACTTGTAATAAGTCAGCTTTTTGCTTACATAACACTTTTTTAGGAGAATAGAAATGATCTATTTATTAATGGACCGTAGAATTTTAATATTATTATTGATCATCAATACGTTAGGTACAATTTATGGGTTTTATTGGTACCGATATCAGCTAGAAATAACACCTACAATCTTTATCCCATTTGTTCCAGATAGTCCAACAGCGTCTATGTTTTTTGTTATTGTATTAATTGGATTCTTATTAAATAAAAATTTTAAATATATGGAAGCTTTAGCCATGTTAACGTTATTTAAATATGGTATATGGGCTGTTGTAATGAATATTTTAACTTTTATGCATGGACAACCTGTCACACTAATTGCCTTAATGCTAATCGCATCCCATGGAGCAATGGCCATTCAAGCTTTATTGTATTCGCCGTTTTTTAAAATTGAAATGAAGCATTTAGTGGTTGCAGCTGTTTGGACACTTCATAATGATGTGATTGATTATGTTTATGGTCATATGCCTATGTATCCTACATTATCTCAATTTCAAGACCACATTGGTTATTTCACATTTTGGTTAAGTTTGCTGTCAATTTTACTTGTTTACCTTTTTGGAATGAAAAGAACACGTTCTACTCATTTAGCATAAGCATATAATAAATATTAGTTAAAAGGGGATATATCAAATGGGGTTAAGTAAGTTAATTATACTTTTCATCCCTTTATATGCTTTGTCGGTCGTTGTTGACATGAGTGAGGTGGTTTTTACTATAATATTAGTGACTTCCATTATCTTAGCAACATTATTTTATGTTGGGTGGAAAAAATACAAAGAAGACCAAGCTAGAAGCAACGAAATTGACGATGAAAAACAGTTTGACTAAAATTGACTATAGATAGATAACAATGAGGAGGAGTCGGTATGGGAATCGGGACTTTCTTAATTTATTTTGCGATTTTGTTGCTACTCCCGCTCTGGGCGCAAAATAAAGTTAAAAAAACATACAAGAAACATATGAGGATCAGAAACTCTTCTAACATGACAGGAGCAGAGGTCGCGAGAAGGTTGTTGCAAGAAAATGGAATTTATGATGTGAAAGTTGAAGAGACAAAGGGTTTTCTTTCAGATCATTACGATCCAAGGAAGAAAGTCGTCCGTTTATCTTCTCACAATTACCACGAACCTTCCCAATCAGCTGCAGCGATTGCAGCTCATGAAGTTGGACATGCTGTACAAGATTTTGAAGAATACGCATTCTTGCGATTTAGACATGCTTTAGTACCTGCAGCAAGCCTTGGTTCCAATATGTCTTTCTTCTTTATCATTGCAGGCATTATTTTTACTTCGGCGCAAATGTTTTTAGTCGGGATTATTTTTATGGCATTTGCTGTCTTGTTCCAGCTGGTCACATTACCTGTAGAATTTGATGCGTCCAACCGAGCAATGGGGCAATTAGTGAGTACAGGTATGATTGGAAGTGCAGAGCATAGAGAAACGAAAAAAGTTCTTGATGCCGCTGCTTGGACATATGTCGCGGGTGCAGTAGTTGCCTTAATGGAGCTAATTCGTTTTATATTTATGTTTCTCCATATGGCAGACGATTAATTTTATTAAATGCTAAAATCAATGACTATTCACAAAGAGGTAAAAAATAGTTAATAATAGAAATCCGAACGATTCATCATCAATGAATTCGTTCGGATTTTTGCGGTTTTAATAGCTACTCATCTAACATAAGAAATCGAATGTTCGTATTTTAACAACTCTATTTTCACCCCAACTTCATCAATTTTAAAGAGGTTTAGCCGACATCTTAAGCTGATAAATTACAAACTAATTAATAGGCTTTTTATCTTCATCTAACGTAAAGCCCTCTCCTAATACATCATGTACATGAGAAACAGTTACAAATGCGTGAGGGTCAATCTCTTGAATAATATTTTTTAATTTAACAATTTCATTTTTCCCAACTACACAATAAAGGATATGACGATCGTTGCCTGTGTAATACCCTTTTCCATTAATAATCGTTATACCACGTTCCATCTGTTCAGTGATACCTTTAGCTAGTTCATCACTAAGCTCTGATATAATAATCACACCACGCGCGGCATAAGCTCCTTCTTGAATGAAATCAATAATTCTTGCACCGATAAATACCGCTACTAAAGTATACATACCTTCTACTTCATTTAAATAAAACACAACAGAAGCGAGAATAACGAGCGCATCAAACAAGAACATAGTCCTACCCATGCTCCATCCAGCGTATTTGTTTACAAGACGAGCAATTATATCTACTCCACCAGTTGTCCCACCAAATCGGAATATTATACCTAATCCAACTCCGATAAATGTTCCAGCGAATAATGCAGCCAAAGTCATATCGTTTTGTAATGAAAATGCTGGGTAAGCTTGAAATACCCATAAATAGACTGATACAGCAATGGTTCCGATGATCGTGTAAATAAAAGTGATTCTTCCTAACAACTTTAGTCCAATAAAAAATACGGGTATGTTTAATACTAAATTCATAATTCCAGGATCCCATGAAAATAAAAAGTATAATAACAAAGTGATTCCGGTAAATCCACCTTCTGATAAATTGTTTTGCATATTAAAATTAACAATACCAAATGAGAATATAGCAGCTCCAATTAAAATAAAGATAACGTTTTTTACTTTTATACCTTGAAACATCTTAGCCCTCCATAAAAACAAATTACACTCAAACCATTATAGCCAAATTTAGCCAATGCAGCAATTTCTTATTGTAAATCAATATCATATTAATTCGTTAAATTCGTAAAGATAAAATATTTAAATTGAATGATTTGTCAAAACCTTATTCTTTAGCTAACATTATGATAGATTATAAAGAGGAAGTGATTGCTAGTGGCTAATCAACATACGACTGAAGAAATGCAAAAACGTGTACATGCATTTATTAGTCAATTTGAAGAAGGGTACTTTTCACCCTTAGCTATGATGACGAGATTAACTGAGGAAATGGGTGAATTAGCCCGTGAAATCAACCACTATTATGGTGAAAAACCGAAAAAATCTACTGAAGGTGAGAAAGAATTAGAAGAGGAACTAGGTGATTTACTTTTCGTGATCATCACACTAGCTAATTCATTAAACATTGATTTAAACGAAGCATTCGACAGAAGTATGTCAAAAATTGAAATTAGAGATCAAGATCGTTGGACGAAAAAGGAGAATGAATCATGACTGAAACAATCAACATTATTTTAGCAGGACCTCGAGGTAAAATGGGAACAGAAGCCCTTAAATTAATCGAACGTACCGAGCATTTTAATTTAGTTGGGTGCATTGATCGTAAGAATGAAGGGTTATCTATAAAAGATATAGATGGTCTCCCTGATATAGAAGCGTCAATTTACACTAATGCTAGTGAAGCATTTGACCGTTTGAACGCAGATGTATTAATCGATTTAACAAACCCTGAAGTTGGCTATGAAAACACACGTCTAGCTTTATTACATCAAGTAAGGCCAGTTGTTGGTACATCTGGTTTTTCAGATGAACAGTTAACGACTCTTGAACAGTTAAGTGACGAGAATAATACTGGCATTGTTATTGCGCCTAACTTTGCAATGGGTGCTGTCTTGATGATGCGTTTCTCTAAAATGGCAGCGAAATATTTTCCTAATGTCGAAATTATTGAAAAACATCATGACCAAAAGCTAGACGCACCATCTGGTACAGCAGTGAAAACAGCACAAATGATCCAAGAGTCAAGACAAGCACAACGACAAGGTCATCCTGAAGAGAAGGAAACGATTGATGGTGCTAGAGGTGCAGGCTTTGATGGGTTTAGAATCCATAGTGTTCGACTACCAGGATATATCGCTGAACAAGAAGTCACCTTTGGTCAAACAGGTCAAACACTTAAAATTACACATAGTTCAATGGACCGTTATTCCTTTATGAGTGGTGTTCAGTTTGCAGTCGAACAAGTTGTCGAAATGGATGATTATGTTTACGGTTTAGAAAATTTAATGGAATAGTAGGTGAAATCAATTGAAAATAGCTTTAATCGCGCACGATCAAAAGAAGCAAAATTTACTAAACTTCGTCACAGCCTATGAACCCATTTTCAAACAACATGAGCTATTTGCAACTGGTACAACGGGGAGAAGAATTCATGAAGAAGTCGGATTAGATATTAAAAGATTACAATCTGGCCCATTAGGTGGTGACCAACAAATTGGTGCTAAGGTTGCTGAAGATGATTTAGATTTAGTGATTTTTTTTAGAGATCCTTTAACAGCACAGCCACATGAGCCCGATGTCACAGCTCTTTTAAGGTTATGTGATGTCTATAAAATTCCAGTTGCCACAAATGTTGCAACAGCAGAAATTATTGTTCGTGGCCTTGAAAATGGGTGGTTAGACTGGAGAAAACTTAAAGAATCGGTAGGGCTATATCATGAGTAAGCGAATTGGTATTGTTTGTTATCCAACAGTAGGGGGTTCAGGAGTAGTCGCTACTGAGTTAGGGATATTTTTAGCGGAACAACAATATGAGGTTCATTTTATTTCGACCACAATGCCATTTAGGTTGAAGCGCCTTTATCCTAATATCTATTTTCATGAAGTAGAAGTGGCAAACTACCCTGTATTCAAACATCCACCATACGATTTAGCCTTAGCTAATAAAATTGCTGAAGTAGTTGACCGTGAAAAACTAGATATCATCCATGCTCACTATGCTGTGCCTCACGCCATTTGCTCGCTTTTTGCAAAACAGATGGCGTCTAGAGATGTTAAGATTGTGACGACTTTACACGGAACAGATATTACTGTGCTTGGAGCTGATCATAGTTTAAAGAACATGATCCGCTTTGCAATCGAGCAATCAGATGCTGTAACCGCTGTGTCACAAAGTCTAAAAGAGCAAACAAAAGATGTGTTTCAAATAGATACAGACATAAAAGTGATTCATAATTTCGTTGATTTACGAGAGAGAGTTCCAGCTTTTGACCAAGACTTGAAAGAGCGTATTGGCCTATCATTAGAAGACAAAGTCGTAATACATATATCAAACTTTAGAAAAGTAAAGCGAGTTGAACAAGTGGTTGAAACTTTCGCTATGGTTAAAGACAAAGTGAAATCCAAGTTATTATTAGTCGGTGATGGGCCTGAGTATGGAAGTGTAAGAGAAAAAGTAATAGACCTTAATTTACAACAAGACGTGATTTTTTTAGGAAGACAAGATAATATCCAAGACCTACTACAAATAAGTGATGTCAAATTACTTCTTTCTGAGAAGGAAAGCTTTGGACTCGTCTTATTAGAAGCAATGAGTCAAGGTGTTCCTTGTGTTGGAACTAAAATTGGCGGCATACCTGAGGTGATTGAAGATGGGGTTAATGGTTTTATATGCCCATTAGGTGACTTAAGTTGTGTTGCAGAAAGAGTTGTTCGTCTTTTAACTGATCAAAATTTATGGACAGAGTTATCAAAACAATCTAAATCAATTGTTGAAAAACATTTTCAAACAGAACAAGTTGTCAGGCGATATGAAGAAGTGTATGATCACGTACTAAATAAGGATTGATAGACATGTTAGGAGAACCATTTATAAAAGCGAAAAATATTATAAATACTTTTGAAAATCATGGCTTTGAAGCTTATTTTGTAGGTGGTTCGGTGCGTGATTATTTATTAGATATACCGATTGGTGATGTCGACATTGCAACGAACGCAAAACCTGATGAAATGTTAAAGTTATTTAAAAGAACAGTTCCAGTCGGTATTGAACATGGAACCGTAATAATTATTGATAATGGGCATGATTTTGAAGTGACAACTTATCGGACTGAAGGCGATTATGAGGATTTTAGGCGTCCGGATTCTGTTGAATTTGTAACAGATTTAAAGTTAGATTTAAGTCGTCGTGATTTTACTATTAACGCGATGGCGATGAATATGAATGGTGAGGTGATTGATCCTTATGATGGTCAATCTCATTTAAAAGAAAGAATGATTCATACAGTAGGTCTAGCTAAAGACCGCTTTTCTGAAGATGCACTTAGAATGCTTAGAGCAATCCGTTTTGCTAGTCAATTAGATTTCAACATATCTAATGATGTGAGTGCAGCAATTCACCAATATAAAGACTTACTAAGTAAGATAGCAGTCGAACGAATTCAAGCTGAACTGTTTAAGATGTTTAAAGGTGCCGGTGTTCAACGGGGTTTATCATCATTAGAAAAGACAAAACTAGATCAAGCATTACCATTATTCAACTATGAACCGAATCTAGTTTCCAAGTTGAAAGCTCATGTGATCGATTTAATTGAGTATCCGAGTGTGGTCATAGCCGCTTTAACGTTATTAAGTGACCATCATTTCTTTGATGATTGGATCAAAACTTATAAAATATCTAATCAAATTAAGAAAGGCGCTATACTCCTAATTAACTCACTTAACCATTATAATCAAAAGGGTGTGAATGAAGAGCTTTTATACAAATTAGGTGAAAGTCAGTTCAGACCGTTCATTGAAATAGTTCATGTTATGACTGGTGAATGTTTAGAGTTAAAAGCTTTGACTATGCAGTATGAACAACTTCCTATTCATTCAAGAGGTGATTTAGCAATTTCAGGTCATGACATCATGAGTATGTTTCCAAATATGAGTAAGGGTCGTTGGATCGGCGAATATTTAGAACAGGTTGAACGGTTAGTCCTTTTAAAACAAATTTCTAATAACCATAAGGATATAGAGAGTGAGGTGAAGAGATGGAAGGAACTAGACATAAATTAATTGACCTTCTTTTTCAAAATCAGGATAGTTATATTTCTGGGCAGGAACTATCAGACCAATTAAACATTTCTAGATCTGCTATATGGAAACATATGAATGAGTTGAAAAAAGCTGGATATGAGATTGAAGCTGTAACAAATAGAGGATACAGAATAGTTAATTTACCAACTGTTTTATCTGAAGATGCAATTAGATGGGGACTTGAAACAGATTGGCTAGGTCATCATTTACATTACTACCCATCTGTCACATCAACACAAAATATTGCTCATGATTTAGCACGAGATAAAGCTTCGCATGGAACCGTAGTTATGGCAGGTGAACAAACAAAAGGTAAGGGTAGGATGAAGCGTTATTGGGATTCTAAACAAAATGCAGGTTTATGGTTTAGTACAGTATTACGTCCTAAGTCTTTAGAGCCTAAAAACGCGACACAAATTACTTTAGTAGCTGCAGTCGCACTTGCGAAGGTTATGTCTAATTATAGTATACCTGTAAGAATAAAGTGGCCCAATGATTTGTTTATAGGTGAGAGGAAACTGTCAGGCATTTTAACTGAGATGCAGGCAGAACAAGATCAAATCGACTATATTATTTTAGGAATCGGAATTAATGTTAATCATGATAAGAACGATTTTGACCAATCGATCGTGAATCAAGCAACGTCTTTAAAAATCTATGCGGAAGAACAAATTAATTTAAACGATTTATTTAAAAGCGTTGCTAAAGAGTTCGAATTACAATATGAAAGATTTATTGAACAAGGGTTTAAGCCGATTAAATCAGAGTGGGAAAGTTACGCATACAAAATGGGAGAATGGCTAAAAGTACGTGCACAAGGTGAGTGGAACGCTAAATTGGTTGGTATACATGAAGATGGTGCACTAAAAGTGATCGATGAAAATGGACAAGAACACTTACTGTATTCTGCTGAAATATTATGGTCTTAATAGATTATTAAGAGGTGTTAATAGATGAAAACGACAAAAATGTTGAGTCAAAAGAAACAGAATGGTGAAAATTTAGCTATGATTACTGCTTACGATTACCCGTCTGCTAAACTATGTGAACAAGCTGGTGCTGATTTATTATTAGTAGGTGATTCATTAGGAATGGTTGTATTAGGCTATTCCTCAACGATTCCCGTTACGATTGATGATATGATTCATCATGGAAAGGCAGTTCGTCGTGGAGCACCCAATACATTTACTGTTGTGGATATGCCATTTATGTCATTTAATGTTTCAATGGAACAGACGCTAATGAATGCTAAAAAAATGTTTCAAGAAATTGAACCAGCAGCGTTAAAAATCGAAGGTGGACAAGAGGTTACAGAAGTAGTTAGCAGTTTAACTGAAGCTGGGATTCCGATTGTCGGCCATATCGGATTAACACCTCAGACTGTCAACGTGTTAGGCGGTTACCGTGTTCAAGGTAAATCGGAAAAAGAGGCTAATAAGTTGATTGAAGACGCAAAAGAAGTTCAAGGTGCAGGGGCTGTTGCTTTAGTTTTAGAATGTGTTCCAGCACCTTTAGCAGAGATTATTACAGAAGAACTTGACATTCCAACAATTGGAATTGGTGCAGGTGCATCTTGTGATGGACAAGTGTTAGTTTATCATGATCTATTACAATATGGCGTTGAACGATTGCCTAAATTTGTAAAGTCATATACTGATTTGAACGAATTAACAACTCATGCATTAGCAAGTTATGTACAAGATGTAAAAGACAACCAGTTTCCACAAGAAGAGCATACTTATTCAATAAATGAAGATACATTAAAGGGGTTATATGGCAAGTCATGAAAACTATCAAAACCATTGATTCGATGCGACAAACTAAAAAAGGATTTCATGAATCTAATAAATCAATAGGCTTTGTACCGACTATGGGATCATTACACGAAGGCCATTTGTCATTAATTAGAAGAGCGAGAGAAGAAAACGAAATCGTTATTGTTAGTATCTTTGTTAATCCACTACAATTTAACCAATCACATGATCTAGAGCAATATCCGCGGAATTTTAAACGGGATGAACAGTTGTTAATGAATGAAGATGTAGACTACGTTTTTTATCCTACTAAGGAGGAGATGTATCCTAATTCGTTATCAGTTGATTTGAATTTAAGTAAACGTAAAGATGTGTTATGTGGTGCTACAAGACCAGGTCATTTTGAAGGTGTGTTAACAGTATTAACGAAATTATTTAATATTATTGCACCTAACCGTGTTTACTTTGGATTAAAAGATGCACAACAAGTAGCTGTTGTTGATGGTCTTATTAAAGATTTAAACTTCGACATTGAGTTAATTCCAGTACCAACTGTTCGTGAATCTGATGGATTAGCGATGAGTAGTCGAAATGTTAACTTGCTTAAAGAGGAGAAAGAGGAATCACACTATCTTTATCAAGCACTCCTAAAGGGAAAAGGTGTTGTAGAAGAAGGCGATTGGAGTAGAGAACAAGTTATATCAACTGTTCAATCAGAATTAGAACATCATTTATCTGGTGAGGTCGATTATGTTGATTGTTTAACATATCCTGAATTATCAAGTGAAATTTCAAAAATTCATGATATAATAATTGCGGTTGCTATTAACTATAAACAGGCTAGGTTAATTGATAACATAATCTTAAAACCTTCAGGAGAAGTTAAATATAGGAGTGAACCATAATGTTTCGTACCATGTTAAATAGTAAAATCCATCGTGCAACGGTAACAGAAGCTGACTTAAATTATGTTGGAAGTATTACAATTGATTCTCATATTTTAGAACAAGTCGGCATTTTACCACATGAGAAAGTTCAAATTGTTAATAATAACAATGGGGAGCGCTTTGAGACATATGTCATTGCTGGAAAGAGGCATAGTGGAGTGATTTGTTTAAATGGTGCAGCTGCTAGAAGAGTTCAAAAAGGCGATACCGTTATTATAATATCTTACGTCACTTTATCAGATGAAGAACTAGATGGCCACCAACCTAAAATTGCCATTATGGAAGATGATAATCAAATTGGTGAAATCATTGTAGAAGAACCGCCCCTTACTGTCTTATAACTCCCTTGGTTTTAGGGGGGGGTTATTTTTCTTTAATCGTTAGTTATTACATAATACTTGATTTAAGGAAGGGGGTTAATGATGGACAGGTATGTTGTAGTTGACCTTGAGACAACAGGGCACTCAGTCAAAAAGGGCGATGAGATTATTGAAATTGGTGTCGTTGTTGTCGAGGACTCAAAAATAGTAGAAGAATATGCGACAAAAGTTAAACCGACAACAGATATTCCAATGTTCGTATCGAATTTAACAGGGATTAATGAAGAAGATTTAGTTGATGCCCCATATTTTAATGATATCATTCCTGATTTGCTCCCTATAATTGAAAACAGTTACTTTGTAGCTCATCACGTTCATTTTGATTATGAATTTTTAAATGCTGCATTGGAGAGTGAGGGTTATAAACCGCTTAATTGTCCAACAATTGATACGGTTGAATTAGCAAGGATTTTATTTCCTAAGGCACCGGGATACAAATTATCTGAGATTACACAGTATTTAGGGATTGATCACTCTTCACCACATAGAGCTCTTTCTGATGCTTATGTAACAGCTTTATTATGGGTAAAACTTAAGCAAAAACTTCAAGCATTACCGTTGAAAACATTAGAAACCCTAGATCCATTTATTTCGATATTACATAGCCAACTTGATGACTGGTTTCAACCATTGTTAGAAAGTAAACGTCATTTATATGATGCATCAAGTAATTTGACCGAACAAAATGGATTAATGATTCAACAAATTTCAGAGGATAAACAGCTTATTGATCATGATTCTTTTTCTTTTAATGAGGTTATTGAAAATACTTTACGTCTTGGCGATGATGACGTTCGAGAAGGCCAGCTAGAAATGGCTCATTTAATTTATGAAAAAATGAATCAACAAAAAAATGTTGTCATAGAAGCTGGAGCAGGTTTAGGAAAGACAAAAGCATATTTACTACCTGCGTGGTATCAAGCCTATGAGAATGGTAAAAAGTCAGTTATTAGCACTAGTACAATTCAATTACAAAATCAAATCGTAAAAGAAGCGGAAAAGTTGTCTTCTGCAATTAATCAACAAATTAAGATTACGGTTTTAAAAAGCCCTAAACATTATATTAATACTAAACGTTTTAAAATGTATTTAGATCATTTTGATGAGTATGAAAATTATGATGCAGTCTTAACGCTTGCGATTATTGTGATCTGGTTAACTGAAACAAAAACGGGTGATATTGACGAATTAAATTTACCATCAAATGGTGAGAATATTTGGAAGTATGTTAACTGTGATCAGCTCCAATCAAGTGATGATAGTTCCTATTTTCATAAAGCTCTAAACCAATGTGAGAGTTCAGATTTAATTGTTGTGAATCATGCTTTTTTAATGACTGATTCTCTTAATGGGTATAATCGGATACCAAGCTTTCATTATGCTATTATTGATGAAGCTCATCATCTTGAAAATATAACACGAGATCAGTTTTCTAAAGCTTTAAGTTATGTGAGTATTGTTCATTTGTTGCAAGATTTACAAAAGGTTGTTCAAAATGACGCGGTCGATCAAGCTAAGTTTTATGCAGATGCGTTTTTTAGATCGGTTTATCAAGCTGTGGAATTTCTGCACAGTGACGATGATTTATTAACTGATACCGGCAGAGCTCAACTGACAGTCGGAGAAGATTATTTGAATTTAATGTTAAATGGTGAGATTAAAGACCACTTGAATCAATTATTACTAGCCATTAATCACATATTAAATGAGCTCAAGGGTCGCAAAAACTTAAATCAGTGGACGAAGTTAGTTATTCAGTATGCAATTGACAAACTAAATGAAATGATGAATATTTTTAAGGGATTTTTTGATTTGTCAACTCAAGATGTACGTTGGATTGAAATCGATCAATATGGAGCTAAAAATGCTGCAACCATACATGTCGAGCCAATTATAGTTAGTGAGCAATTAGAAAAGGTTTATGAAAATGCTGATTGCTTTGTATTTACAAGTGCGACAATCCAAACAAACCAATCATATCAGTCATTTTTAGAAGGGACTGGCCTAAATGAAGAGACTGAATGTGTAACCTTAGCATCACCATTTAATTTTGATAAGCAAACCAAAATTTTAATCCCTAATAATATCCCCGATGTATCAAAAACTAAGGTAAATGCTTATACAGCTTATGTTGCTGGTTTTTTAGAGGATTATGTGACTAACGCTGGTCGTAAAGTGTTAGTCTTGTTTACATCGTATGACATGTTGCGACTTGTTTATAAATATTTAAAAAGATTAAAATCACTCAATCAATACTCAGTCATCGGACAAGGTGTATCAACAGGAAGCCGCGATAAGTTGAAAAAGATGTTTGAAACAGAAGAATCCATCATTTTACTGGGTACTAATTCTTTTTGGGAAGGAATCGACTTAACCGATCAAACTTTTAAAACAGTTTGTATGGTGCGACTCCCGTTTGAAACACCCAGCAACCCTTTTATGCAGGCAAAAAGTTATGCACTTGAAAAAGAAAACTATAATGTTTTTGAACAATTAGCCTTACCGATAGCAATACAACGGTTTAGACAAGCTTTTGGTCGAATTATTCGTAGCAAAGATGACCGAGGGGTTTTTATTATTCTTGATCAACGGATTATGAAAAAGGGATATGGGAAAAAGTTTATCCAATCACTTCCGAAGACGCCTGTTATTTATGATGACCAAAAAGAGATTATTGAACATGCAAAAAAATGGCTTTCATAATCATCAATGAATTACTAAATAATAGGTCTAGATGTTGATTAAATAATGGATAGGTGTTGGGATGATGGGCTTTTGGGTCAAACTACTAATGATAAGCTTCTTATTAACAAACTCAACGATTAGTTCTGTTGCTGAACGCGAATTAATATTTACACCAATTGATTCTGGTGATATGGCTGTGTTACACCTTAATGAGGAAGAAATGTTTTTGATTAATACAGGGGATGCTAAAAGCTTACCAACTGTAAAAAACACACTAGCTCAATGGCCAGAAAAGACTTTAAAAGGGATTTTAATTACTGCTCCTAAAGCTGAGAATTGTGGTAATTTAGAGGCTATTTCTTCTGAATGGGAAGTTGATCAAATTTATGTATCTTATGAATCAGAGACGATCTGTGAATTATCACACGAGGAGTACAATATATTGTCACTTACAGACCAAAAAGTAATTGCTTTAAGTAATGATTTCTATTTAAAGTATGTTGGAAATAATAATCAAGGTAATATTATTTTGTCTAATGAGGTATTTTCAATTTATTGGTATGAAACAGACCAAAAAATTAATGGAGAGCATGATGAGCAAATTCAATTAATTTATGTGCCATCTTATGCAGATGCTAGTAGTATCAACCGAGAAGAAATTAATCGAATTGATCCACAAATGGCAATTATAAATGAAAAAAATGACCAAAAACGAAATAAACAAATTCATGGTCTTTTTCAAGAATCGTGGGTGGAAACTTATTTTTTAAAGAGATTTATTGCTATTCACATTTCTATATATGATAGCGATTATGATGTTTATTTAGAAAGATTGAATAAGTAAAGTTCTTAAGCGGTTGCAACAGATTTCTGCTGAGTGCAACCGCTTAAGTTCATATCACCGGAAAAAAGTATTAAATCTAATAAAAATCCCATCTAACTTCAATGTTATAGACGATTCGACTCTCATTAGTGTCATTAGGCTAAAGAAACTAACGCCAAACCTTTCATAAAAAAATGTCTAAAAATACATAAAAACTTGTTATAATATAGAGGGAATGATTAAATAGAGTATGATACTTAAGTAGAGGATGAATATGTTTGTCGCTAAAGAAAATATTTAGCAATAAAATTGTGGTAATCTTATTTAGTGTCTTCGCTTTAATGATGATCATTGGAGTTCTTGTATCCTCATATTTCTATTATGAAATACAAGGAACACACAATGATGAACAACAGACGTATATCAATATTGCACTTGATTATTCGCCAATTGAAACTGTTGAAAAAGATTATGCTTACAACGGTGAAGAGGATTATACAGTTGTTCAAGGAATAGATGAAGATGAACGGTATTATACGTTTGTTCCAAAGAAGGAAGAATTAAATGAAGATGATGTTGAGTGGATACTTGAAGATGAAGGTATTACAGAAGAAGAATTAATATCAGAATGGCGAAAAGACTGCAGTAATTGTAAGCTATTAAATGTCACCCCAGGTATTATGAATGATCAATTTATTTGGGAATTAATTTATGAAAATGAAAATCGTATGTACTTTCGAACTTTTTTGTTTGAAACAGGAGAATTATACGATTCGATATCATTCAACAAAAATTAATAAGGAGCGATACATATGGAACTAGCAGATCGCGTACAATCGTTAACACCATCTAGCACATTAGCCATTACATCAAAGGCAAAGGCATTAAAGGCAGAAGGACATGATGTGATTGGGTTAGGTGCAGGTGAACCAGATTTTAATACACCTTCATATATTTTAGATGCTGCAAAGCAGGCGATGGATGAAGGGAAAACGAAGTACACAGCTTCAGGTGGTCTTCCTGAACTAAAAGAAGCGATTATTAATAAATTTAATAGAGATCAAAATATTGAGTACACCCCTAACGAAATAATCGTAACTACAGGTGCTAAGCATGCACTTTATACGTTATTTCAAGTGTTACTTAACCGTGGAGACGAAGTGATCGTTCCAATACCATATTGGGTAAGTTATCCTGAGCAGATTAAACTTGCAGAAGGACAACCTGTTTATGTCAAAGCTTCTGAAAATAATAGCTTTAAAATCACACCAGATCAATTAGAAGAATCCATTACTGAATATACGAAAGCCGTTGTCATAAACTCACCTAGTAACCCTACAGGTGTTTTGTATACTGAAGAGGAATTAAAAGCTTTGGGAGAAGTAGCATTAAAGCATAATATTTTTATTGTTTCAGATGAAATCTATGAAAAGTTAATTTATGGCGAAAAGGAACACACTTCGATTGCACAAATTTCGAGTGAGCTTAAAGATCAAACGATTATCATCAATGGTGTAAGTAAATCACATTCAATGACAGGATGGAGAATAGGTTATGCTGCTGGTAATCAAGCGATTATTTCTGCAATGACTAACCTAGCTTCACACGCAACATCTAACCCAACTTCAATTGCACAGTATGCTGCAGTTGCTGCTTATGAGCACTCTGAGGAGGAAATTGACAAAATGAAGTTGGCTTTTGATGAACGCCTTAATAAATTGTATAATTGGTTATTGGAGATTCCAAACTTATCATGCGTTAAGCCAGATGGTGCATTTTACTTATTTCCAAATGTTAAAACAATCGTAGAACAATCACCATTTGATTCAGTAGATGAGTGGGTTAAAAAACTTCTTGAAGAAGAGAAGTTAGCAATCGTACCAGGTTCAGGCTTTGGAGCGGAAGATAATGTCAGGCTATCTTATGCGACATCGTTAGATCAATTAGAAGAAGCAGCAAAAAGATTGAAACGCTTTGTTGAGAAGTATAGTTAGGAGGAACAGTAGTGAGAACAACAATCGCAAATGTATACAAACATGTTAATGAAACAGTCACAATTGGTGCGTGGCTACATAATAAACGTTCAAGTGGAAAAATTGCATTTCTACAGTTAAGAGATGGTTCTGGATTTATTCAAGCAGTGGTTGCAAAGGCAGCAGTTTCTGAAGAGGTCTTTGAACAATCTAAAAATATTACTCAAGAGACATCTTTATATGTAACAGGAAAAGTAGTGGAAGATAGCCGCAGCCCGTTAGGTTTTGAATTACAAGTAAGTGATGTAGAAGTAATCCAAGAAGCACTTGACTATCCCATTACACCTAAGGAACATGGTACAGAGTTTTTAATGGACCATCGTCACTTGTGGTTACGTTCTAAGAAGCAGCATGCCATTATGAAGGTGCGTAATGAAATTATCCGTTCAACATATGAGTTTTTCAACGAAGAAGGATTTGTTAAAGTTGACCCACCAATTTTAACGGGTGCATCAGCAGAAGGAACGACAGAATTATTCCATACGAAATATTTTGATGAGGATGCCTATTTATCACAAAGTGGGCAGCTATACTTAGAAGCGGCTGCTATGGCATTAGGTCGTGTTTTCTCTTTTGGACCGACATTTAGAGCTGAAAAATCTAAAACGAGAAGGCATTTAATAGAGTTCTGGATGATTGAGCCTGAAATGGCATTTATGGACCATGATGAAAGTCTTCAGCTACAAGAAGAGTATGTAGCATATGTCGTTCAATCTGTGCTTAAAAACTGTAAAATAGAATTAGAAACTTTAGAGCGTGACACAACTCAATTAGAAAAGATTAAAGCACCATTCCCGAGAATCACCTATACAGATGCAATTAATTACTTAAATGAACAAGGCTATGACGATATTAAGTGGGGAGATGACTTTGGAGCACCACATGAAACAGCAATTGCTGAAGCATACGATAAACCAGTATTTATAACGCATTTTCCAGTTGAGATTAAATCTTTCTACATGAAACCAGACCCAGATAATCCTGATGTGGCTTTATGTGCAGATTTAATTGCTCCAGAAGGTTATGGTGAAATTATCGGTGGCTCTGAGCGTATTGATGATTATGAACTAATGGCCAAGCGATATAATGAGCATGAACTAGATGGTCCTGCTTATGAGTGGTATTTACAATTACGTCAATATGGTTCAGTACCACACTCAGGTTTTGGTCTTGGTTTAGAGCGTACTGTGGCTTGGATTACAGGAATTGAGCATATTCGTGAGACGATTCCATTCCCACGCTTACTAAATCGTTTATACCCATAAATAAGAGGATGACTCATTTGTTTGAGTCATCTTTTCTATTCGAGTCTTAAGGGAGTGATGGTATGCACTTACCGTTTTCTTATCAAAAGTTATTAACAGAACAGATTAATATTCCAAGTAAATTAATAAACGATTATAATGGATTAGATTTAAATGAAGAAGATCTAATGGTCATCCTACAAATTTTGAATTTACAAAAGTATGGTGAATTATTACCATCATTTGAACTAATTGCTAAAAATATGACGATTAATGCAAATGAAGTTGCCAATGTACTTAAGAAATTAAGAAATAAAAATTACTTACAAATTGAACAGTTAACAGATGAAGCAAATGCACAACATGAATGGTATTCACTATCACCTTTGTTTGAAGCGTTGTATGATGTTGAAAAAGAGTCGTCAAAAGAGGAAGAAGGAAAGCTATTTCAGCTTTTTGAACAAGAATTTGCCCGCACATTATCACCAATCGAAATCGAAACAATCAGTTATTGGCTAGATGAAGATCAATTCAAACCACCTCTAATTAAAGCAGCATTGCGTGAGTCTGTTTTAATGGGGAAGCTCAACTTCCGTTATATTGACCGCATATTAAACGAATGGAAGAAAAAAGGGGTTCGTTCGGTAAAAGATGTAAAGCAATCATCTCAAAACAATCAGGAAGTACAAGCACCTAAAGAGAAAAGGGACACATCTGTTTATTATAATTGGTTAGAAGAATAGAGGGGGAGAAGAAAGGTGTTAACAAAAAAGAATATTCGATTTGTATTAGATACTTTAGAAGAAATGTACCCAGATGCTGATTGTGAATTAACTCATGACAATGAGTTGGAATTATTAATTGCAGTTGTATTATCAGCCCAAGCAACAGATGCTTTAGTTAATAAGGTGACACCAGGGTTGTTTTTGAAATATAAGACACCAGAAGATTATATTAATGTATCATTAGAAGAACTACAAAATGACATTAGAAGAATTGGATTATATCGTAATAAAGCGAAAAATATCCGGAAGCTTTGTGCCGATTTAATTGAAAAGTATGATGGGGAAGTACCTAATGATTATGATGCGCTTGTTAATTTAGCTGGGGTAGGTCGAAAAACAGCTAATGTTGTGGTTTCTGTAGCTTTTAATCAACCAGCTATTGCTGTTGATACCCATGTCGAAAGGGTATCTAAAAGGCTTGGAATATGTCGCTATAAAGACTCAGTTTTAGAAGTAGAAAAAACACTAATGCGAAAAATACCTGAAGAAGAATGGAGTCCAACGCATCATCGTATGATTTTCTTTGGTCGTTACCATTGTCAGGCTAAAACACCAAATTGTCCTGAATGCCCATTACTTGAAATTTGTCGTGAAGGTCAAAAAAGGATGAAGAAACGGAGTTAATACATGAAGACAGAAGAGATTGATTTGAGGTTTGAACGTTGGGATGAAGTTTCTCTAGAAATCGAACAACTTGTTTTAGCCCGTGAATTTAGTCAGACTAAAAACCATGTGTTATATTATTTAGATGAATTAAAAGTGGTCATTCTTCATGTTAATGAAGTTGAAGTCGAAGATCAGTATAGTGTTTCATTATTTGATTCATTAACATATATCCCTCTAAACGTTAGTGAGCGATTAGCTTTTATTGAAAATAGAAGTCATCACCGCCATGGTTTTGTTCAACTCAATGAACTCTATAAAGAAATGAAGAAAAAATACGCTATTGCTAAATTAAAAGCTAACCAAAAAGGCTAGTGTCACTTGATTTGACACTAGCCTTAAATATGATCTCTTTTATACCATTAAAACAAAAGGAGTTGCGAACACATGCACCATAACATAATATTACTAGGGTTGGAAAACTTTCGTGTGATGGTGGATGATCAGACACTGAATCGTTCAGTGGTATCCAAGTCTTATTGCATTATAAGTTTTAAACATGTACAAACAGGTGGAATAAATAAGGAGTGCTCTTAGATGAGCACCCCTTATTTGAATAGAGTTACAGTTTAGAGTTAGAAATGTTTTCCCTCAAGATCGAGATCATCTGTTAGCTAAGACTGTCGAATTTGAGGGTACAATTCAAAAAGTAATAGTCTGTTATTCCTGATCTTCTACCTCTTCAGGGTCAGGTGGAGGGTCTATACCGATTTCTTCATCAATTTCGTCATCCCCATCACCGTCTCCATCTTCATCTTCGTCATCAGTTCCGTCATCATCGTTGTTTCCATTCCCATTCCCATTTCCGTTTCCATTTCCGTTACCTTCACCATTTCCATTACCTTGGCCATTCCCATTTCCATTACCGTTGCCTTGACCATTGCCGTTACCTTCACCGGGTTCGTCTTCTTCTGGTGGTGACTCTTCTTCTTGTTCTTCTTCATCTTCATCTTCATCGAAGAAATCATCCCAGAAGTTAGAGTCTTCACCAGGAATTTCAATGGATTCAGAAATAGGGTCACTTCGGTTCTCATCATTGTCTTCATCGTAGGCGATTACTTCAAATGTATAAGTTGCGCCTAATTCTATATCAGTAAACGTAAATTCTGTATCAGAAAGGTTTGTGTTTTCAACTTCGCTGCCATCTTCACTAATTGTTAATTCAAATTCAATATCATGCTCATCAGAACCAGGGTGACTCCAAGTAGCCTCAATAATTTGATCTTCTTCATCAAAGTTTAAGTTTAATGATTCTGCTGGTTCTACCATGTCATATTCCTCTGATTGTTCACTTGGTTCTGTGCCTTCTACAAAGAGTTCAGTTACAATTTGATCGTCTGGCGTGAACTCACTAGGAAGTTTAGCAGGTCTTGATCCTCTTTCAATATCGACTTCAACTACTGAATTAGGACGTGTGAAGTCTGCTGTTTCTACACCATTTGAAAGGTTTTCCATCATACTCTGGAATAAAGGTCTTGTTCGGCTACTTACTGATTGACCTTCATCAGAAGGATAACCATTCCAAACTGAAACTGTATAGTTAGTTGTATAACCAACTAACCAAGAATCAATATCCTCGTTAGTACCCGTTTTAGCTGCAACAGGTAAACCACCAAAGTTTAATCCACTTGCAGTACCATTTGGATGAGCAATCGTATCTTTCAACATGTCACTAATCATGTATGCAGTATAATCCGACATAACTGGATTACTTTCCCGGTCGACTTCTAATGTCTCACCATCTCTAAATTCAATTTTAGTAATAGTGTGAGGGTCATTATAAACGCCTTCATTACCAAAGGCTGCAAATGCTCCCGCCATTTCATAAGGGTTTGTTTGAATGTCGTTTACACTACCAATAGGGTACGATTCAGCCACACTATTTTCAATTGATGAAATACCTAAACTTCTGGCAAAATCCCCGGCTTGAGAACGATCAATTTCATCACGAACATTTTGTACTGAAGGAACGTTTAATGAGCGGTATAAAGCTTCACGCATTGTAACCCAACCATAATAATACTCACCAAAGTTACGGAAGGATTGTTCTCCTTCACCGTCCCACGTATAGTAAGCTTCTGATGAATCATCTAAATACTGATGATAGGTTGATAATTGGTTTTGTTCAATAGCAGGTCCGAAGCTTACGATCGGTTTAATTGCCGATCCAGGTCCACGACCACTGTCTGTAGCATAGTTAAAGCCACGGAAGTCATCTTTATTTCTTCCACCACCAATTGCAAGAACTTCACCACTTGCTGTATCCAAAGCGACAATAGCCGCTTCTTGGCCTTCAGGGTGATCAACAGGGCTCTCTTCGCTTAATAAGTGCTCAACATGCTCTTGAGCGCTTTGGTCTAGTGTTGTGTGAATCGTTAATCCAGCTGTGTATAGGTTAATGTCATCATCATCGATTATTTCTTCAGCCTCTTCATAAACTGTTTCAATGAAGGCTGAATACTTTAATTCACTTTCATAACTTTCTTGAATCATATCCTCAACAGATATTTCTTTTGCTTCTTCAGCTTCTTCTTCAGTAATCTTTTCATGTCTTACCATTAAATCTAAAACAGTATTTCTTCTTTGTTCAGCAAGGTCAGGGTTATTAGCAGGGTTGTAAGCATTTGGTCGTTGCGGAATTCCTGCTAGCAGTGCTGCTTCAGCAAGCGTTAAGTCATCAAGGTCTTCTTTGCCAAAGTATACTTCTGAAGCTTTTTGCACACCATAAATGCCATTACTGTAATAAATCTTATTTAAATACATCATTAAGATTTGTTCTTTTGAATATTCGCGTTCAAGTTGTAAAGCCAAGTATTGCTCTTGTACTTTACGCTCCATACGCTTTTCATTAGTTAATAAGAAGTTTTTGATCACTTGCTGTGTAATAGTACTAGCACCTTGCGAACCAAACCCGCCCGTGATATTGGCCATAACAGCTCCGCCAATACGCCTTACGTCAATACCACTATGGTCATAGAACCTGACATCTTCAGCTGCAAGTACAGCATCTTCCATAATAGGTGATAAATCTTCATAATCGATAATAGTTCGGTTTTCAGCTGCCAAATCTGCAACTTCTTCACCATTTCGGTCGAGTATAGTTGTGCTTGCTGGGACTTCTAGTTCTTCAGCAGTTAACTCAGGTGCATTACTAATAAATGAATAGAGCACACCTAAACCAATAGCAAATGTCACTAAACCAATAACTAATAAGGTGACAAATACTTTTTTCCAATTTATTTTTCGATTCTTTTTTTTGTTTTGTTTTCTTACTTTACGACTTTTAACTTGTTCAGTCATTTCAATCTCCTCCGTTAATGTACACATCGTCGATTATACTTAGATAGTCTACTTTTGCCTGTAATTGAAACGGAATTAAATATCCGTGCTCTTTTATAAATGGATAAGAAAGTGATTTACGTCCACCAAGTTCTTGTTGTTCCCATACAACTAAGAGTGGCTCTAATGGCAAAAGATAGGTTTCATCTTTTATTGTGAAGCGAATGATTAAAAAGCTAATTCCACCATGTTGTTCAATTCTTTTCATATGCTTAACTTGGTGAGGATGAATATTGGTCAAAGGTAGTGATTGCTTATTTTTTGTTTCTTTCGCTTCAAAATCAAGATGCTTCCCTTTATAAATACCATTAAAATCTGTAGTCGATGGTTTTTGATAATAAGCTTCCTTGATGACAGCTGCACTTCTTTTAGGATAATCGACTTGCACAACTTGAACCGGTGTCGGCTTTTTATGGATTACAGCCTTGCCTGATTCTAAATAATAATTATTCGATTCTACGATCTCTTTTTCGAGGGTCATTCCCCTGTTGGCGAAAGCATCGTTTGTTTTATAGGATTGTTTATTTGAAAGGCTTGTATAATGGCTTTGCCGACTTCCCTTTGGGTACTTCAAAAATGATTCCTCCTAACAATCCTATTATACCAAATTTTAAATTAAAAAGATTTGGATATACTGTGAATATAGTCAGCAATTAACGACACAAAAAGTACATAAAGGAATGGCGAATGGCAATATGATCCCTTTAATGGTTAATTATATTAAAGCACAGACAAAAACACATAACATCAATAATGTAGCTCGTACAAAAGCTTATTTGTCCTTTTATGAAGAAAACCCTGATGTTAAATGGACATTTCTTGCAAGTTTTGTATCTAGAAATGCCGGTTGGAACATGACAGACTTACAATCTAATACTTATAAGGCTTTATTGAGTAAACAACAGTTAAAGTCACTTTATTTAACGTATGAAAGCATAAATTGGTTCATATTCCAAGATGCTTATCCGCAACTATTAATTTATAAACTTTCCAAAGAACAAAAGAAGCCATTATTCTTTTTATTTAAATATTTTCACATATCTTCATTTATGGAAAGAGAATGGTATCACTTTTATCAACATCAAGATTTTAACAGATTAATGTATTCCCAAATTATAAACGAACAAAACATTATTCAACAGCCGATTATTAAACATAATCCTTACAGAAAAGCAGTTTTTAAATCATTACCATATCGCTTACAAGAGCTGCTTCATTTAAATGCTGTATTGCTCCCAACTGAACAAGGAAAGGTTTATGGAGAGTTTGTACCTCATTTCACTCATGTTCATAAAAGGATTAAGTTTGGAAAACAACTAGCAGCTATATTGTTTTATCCCTATTTATATCCATTGTTTAATAGTTTTTCAAGAAATATACCTGTAACTGGAGAACGGAAAGAATATGAACAGTTTATAAATTTAAACAATGAGTTATCAACTAAACCATTGACTGAATTATACCAAGACACTGAACATGAATTAACAGCACCTCGAAAAGACTGGTCTAATCATACTAAAATAAAGCGCAAATGGTGGAAAGAACCAAACGTTAAGAGAATTGAACCTTTTGCAAATCAATTTTATGAAAAACGTAATCAACTTCATAAACTTAGTGATGCTAAAGGGAAATTAACTCAAGTTACTGTCGAAAAAAAGTAGCTTAAAGGAAGTTTTGTGTGATCACTTCTACTTTTGTCATGTATGAAGGAGATATAGATCATAAGACTGAATTAGGTTAAGTAAGAAAGGGGGATTGCTGATGTATCCGAACCCGAAAGAGCATCAACATTCCAACAAAGAAAAATTAATTCAGTCACTTGGTCAACTAGAAATGGCCTTAGACCAATTACAAACTAGAATATATGACCCGACAAAAGAAAAAACGAACTAATTTGTAGTATGTTGCATAAATTCATGATACATTTAGGGGGAAGAAGGGTGGTCGTTATGCAAGAATTTATGCAGCTAACAACTGATTTAAGAAATAATGTACTTGAAGATTGTTTAAGGCGATATGAGCATGGTCGAAAGTTCGATCGGAAAAACTATGATGATTTTAATTACATTAAACATGAAACATTACCGCAATTTGAAAAGATAGAAAAATGGGAAGAGGATGCGAATACAGTAGTTCATATGATTGCTCTGTTCCCAAACCAAATAAAAAATACAAAAGATAACCTAGAGATTATGATTCTTCATAGTTACTTTCACGACGTCAGAAAGAAAAGGTTCATGGAATTATATCAATCTGTCATGTACAATTTAGATCTCATATTAAATGATGAAAAACAATAATAACTGTTGAATTATATAAACCCACTAATGATCGCGAGGGAGCGTTAATATGGAGAGAAAAGAATTAATACAGTCAGCAAAAGAAATGCTATCAAAAGCTTTCGTACCTTATTCTAAATTTCCAGTTGGAGCGGCATTACTAACGAAAGGTGGAGAGGTTTACCAAGGTTGTAACATTGAAAATGCAGCATATCCTGTAACTTGTTGTGCTGAACGTGTCGCAATTTTCAAAGCAGTATCAGAAGGAGAAAGAGAATTCGAAGCACTTGCTGTTATAGCGAATACTGAACGCCCAGTTCCGCCATGTGGCTCTTGCAGACAAGTTATGAGCGAGTTTTTTGAACCTGATATGCGTGTTTATATCACAAGTAAAGAGTTAGAAGTAAAAGAAACAACCGTTAAGGAATTGCTGCCATTTTCTTTTACACCTGGAGACTTAGAATCTGGAAGAGAATAATTGATGAATTAAAAACGTTTAACCATAATTCACTTAATTTCAAAAGAGCTAGTTAAAACTAGCTCTTTTTTTGATATACTAGTATTATGGATATTAAATCATTAACCGCAACAGGCTATAAACCACATGAATTAAATATTTTTAATGAAAACGACATTAAAGTACAAGTTATTAAAGAAGCTATAAAAAGGCGACTTCTGCCATATGTACAAGCTGGTCTTGAATGGATCGTTATTTCAGGACAGCCGGGTGTAGAAATGTGGGCATATGATGTCATTCATTCACTAAAAGAGGACTATAATATAAGAGTAGCTGTTATCCCACCATTTGTGAATCAAGAAAAGGTGTGGAATGAAGAGAGGCAAAATAAGTATCAAAAAATGCTAGCTCAAGCTGATTTTACAAAGCCATTAAGTGAAAAAGAGTACGAAAACCCAAGGCAGTATCAAACTCGTGATCGATGGTTGATTGAAAAAACGGATGGAGCCTTAATTCTATTTGAAGAGGAGTACGGTGGGTCTCCAAAGTATTTTTATCGATTAGTCAGACAATATCAAGAAGAGCAATCTTATGAATCGATTATTATTAATGCTTTCGAGCTTGATGATGTCGCTTTTGATTTGCAGGAATCGGGACAGTTAAAACAAAATGATGATAAGGGGGATTAATTAGAGATGAAAAAACCACAATTATCTAATCAAGAAATTTTGGACAAGGAGTTTAAAACAACTATAAGAGGTTATAATCAAGATGAGGTCGATGAATTTTTAGACATTGTGATTCAAGACTACGATTATTATGAGAAAGAGGTTAAGCGCCTCAATGAAGAGCTAGAACGATTGAAAAATGCTACTGCCTCGGGTTCTAATACTACATATGCTAGTAATCAAAGTCGAACACAAGTTAATGCAGATGTATTACAAAGACTTTCTAACTTAGAGAAAGCTGTATTTGGAAGAAAACGAACAGAATAATTACCAATATCTACACTAGCATGCTTACAAGGAGTGTGCTATAATACCTTATTCAGGCATAAGTAAAGAGATCATAAATGTCTACGTAATCGCTCAGATGTCTCATTTGAGAGGAAAGTCCATGCTCACACGAGCTGAGATGCTCGTAGTGTTCGTGCTTGACGAAACTATAAGTCAAGGTAGCTATTTAGATAGCTAACGGCAGGGAAATGACCTAAATTTTCGGATATGGTCAGATTACCTTTAAAGTGCCACAGTGACGAACTTGATTGGAAACAATCAAGGTGGAACGCGGTAAACCCCACGAGTGAGCAACCCAAATTATGGTAGGGGCACTTTTTGCAGGGAAATCAACCTAGCAAAAAGACAAGTGTCACATACACTTGTAGATAGATGATTACGCCTAGAGTACGAGGTTGACCACCGCTTGTAGTACAACAGGACAGAACATGGCTTACAAGACATTTATGGGTCGTCTTTTATTATGCCTTAATTTTATTTATTGCGAGAGTTCTGTTTAATTTTACGAAAAATAAATGACGCGCAGGTGGTTATTGTGGAGACACATATTTAATAGAGCCGCAATATAATTTATTTCAACAATAAGTTTACATAATATTGTTAATATCAACTTACTGAAGTTATTAATTTCTACTGTTTGAAAGGACTGGATCATAGTGACAAATCAAGTAACATTAATCGCAACTGCTGCAATGGGGTTAGAAGGTCTAGTTAAAAGCGAAGTAAAAGATCTAGGTTATACAGATATTCAAACGGAAAACGGGAAGATAATATACAAAGCTGATTACTTAGGCATTGCACGTAGTAACATGTGGTTAAGGACAGCAGATCGTGTAAAAGTGTTGATTGGGGAGTTTAACGCTTATAGTTTTGACGAATTGTTTGAACAAACGAAAGCTATGCCGTTTGAAGATTGGCTACCAGAAGATGCGTTTATTCATGTTGTAGGAAAATCTCATAAATCAACTCTTTATTCGGTACCTGACTGTCAATCCATTGTCAAAAAAGCAATCGTTTCACGTTTACAAGATCAATATAACATTTATACTCGTCTAGATGAGTCAGGTGCACGTTATAAAATTGAAGTAGCCATTTTGAAAGATAAAGTGACATTGTCGATCGACACGACAGGTTCAGGTCTACATAAGCGTGGATATAGAGTCGAACAAGGCGAAGCTCCTTTAAAAGAAACTTTAGCAGCTTCACTAGTCAAGTTAACAAATTGGACGCCTGAGAAACCATTTGTCGATCCCTTTACTGGTTCAGGTACGATAGCAATCGAAGCAGCATTAATTGGGCAAAATATTGCACCTGGATTTAACCGAGAGTTTTCTGCTGAAGAGTGGGCATTTTTACCGCAGTCAATCTGGAATCAAGCACTCGAGGAAGCAGAGGATCTAGCCAATTATGATCAACCACTTGATATAACAGGATCAGACATAAGCCATCAAGCCATAGAAATGGCCCAAAATAATGCCATGGAGGCTGGATTAGTCGACCTGATTAAATGGAAACAAATGAATGTTAAAGATTTTAAGCCTAAAACAGATGTCGGTTATTTACTCGGTAATCCTCCGTATGGTGAACGCTTAAATGATCGACCTGAAGTCGAACAGTTATATAAAGCTCTAGGCGGTATTATGAAGGATTACCCAAAATGGAGTGTCTATATTATGACAGCCCATGAAAACTTCGAAAATTTTTATGGAACAAAAGCGTCTAAAAAACGTAAATTATTTAATGGTTTCATTAAGACAGACTACTACCAATTCTTCGGTAAAAAATAAATCTAAGATATCAAGCCACTTAGCAACTGCTAGGTGGTTTTTGTTTATTGTCAAATTACATAAATATATATGTAAAAGGGCAATTTAATAAAAAAAAGGATGAAACTTCCATGGCCTTAATCGCTTCTGTTGGAACAGCAGTACCAAAATATCAATTTGAACAAAGCTTTGCGAAAGACATTATTAGTCAAATTGTACCTTCAAATTCACTTAAAAAGTACTTATCAGTATTTGATGAAGCTGCGATTGACCACCGTTATTTCGTTACAGATGAGACTTGGTTTCAACAAGCTCATCATGGCTTAAAGGAAAGAAATGATTTATGGCTTAATGAAGGAATTAAGTTAGCTAAAGAAGCGATTAAAAATTGCTTAGGTGAAGTATATGACGTTTCTAATGTAGATGCAATTGTGTCTGTTACGAGTACAGGTATATTAACACCATCAATGGAAGTTCATCTATTGAATGAATTGAACTTCAAAACTGATATAAAAAGGATGCCATTGTTCGGTTTAGGGTGTGCAGGAGGGGCTATTGGATTGTCAAGAGCCTTTGATTACATAAAAGCACACCCTGATGAGAGTGTATTATTAGTGACATGTGAATTGGCATCAGTTGCATTTCATCATCAAAACCTGAAACCCAAAGATATTGTAGGTGCTGCTATATTCAGTGACGGAGCAGCGGCAACTTTACTCTTAGGTGAAAACCACCCTAAAGCTAATCGGTCAAATCAAAGTCAATTTTTCATTAAATCATCTGACTCAAAAGTAAAGCCTAAGTCAATGGATGTCATGGGATGGGATGTCCATGATGATGGGTTTTATGTCATTTTTGATGTTTCAATTCCTAAACTTATTGAACCGTTTTGGAAGTCGCATGTAGATCAATTCTTGAATAAACACAAAATGAAAGCAGAGGAAATTAAACATATAATCGCTCATCCAGGTGGTCGTAAAATTATTGAAGAGATGGAACGTGTGCTATTGACTCCCAACTTACTTTCTCACTCGAAAAAGGTTTTAAGTCAATATGGTAATATGTCCTCGCCAACCGTTTTATTCGTCTTAAATGAATTAATGAAACAAGCTGATCTTGAACAGGGGTATGCACTTTTATCTGCTTTAGGACCGGGATTTGCTTCAGAAGTTGTCTTAATGGAGGTTGTTTGAGTGGTTTTTATTTTATTAATTATTTACTTGATTGCTTTAAGGCTCTTGGAGTTAGCTATTGCAAAATCAAATGCTCGTTACCAAACAGAACGTGGTGCAATCGTTGTTAAAGACCAGTACTATCCATTAATTGTCATTACACATGTCTTATTTTTCGTAAGTTTAACCATAGAAAGTTATGTCACACATCAATTTGACCAAAGCTTACCAATGGTTTTATTTGGTGTTTTTATTATTTTGCAAATTTTGAGATTTTGGGTTATTTTATCTTTAGGGAGGTATTGGAATACAAAAGTGGTTATAAATCCAAAGAGTGGGGGGTTAGTAAAGAAAGGGTTGTATAAGTATATTAAACACCCTAATTATTGGGTCGTGTTCTTTGAATTATTAGTCATTCCATTAATGTTTGCAGCTTATATAACAGCTGTGATTTTCCCTGCTGCTCATATTTTCTTAATGACTAAACGTATTCCTTTAGAGAACGAAGCATTAAAGAAATACTCTAAAATGAAAGAGTGACAATCTATAGGATTTAAAAGGTGGGGAAGTATGATTATTTCAGTGCAACAAGCAAAACAAATGTATGATCAAAAAGAAGTCATATTTGTTGATTGTCGTTTTGATTTACAAAACCCTAGTATTGGTTTACAGAATTATGAAGCCTTACACTTACCAAACGCTGTTTATTTTCATTTAGAAGACGATTTAAGTGGTTCTGTAAAACAAACAGGTGGTAGGCACCCACTACCGAATATAGATCAGTTTATAGAAACGGTGAAGTCAAAAGGTATTAGTGATCAATCGATTGTGATTGCATATGATGATCATCATGCTTTCGCATCAAGATTTGCTTGGATGATGAAAGCGATTGGGCACGAAGAAGTGTATATATTAAATGGTGGTATAAAAGCGTGGACAGACCAAGAATATCCTATAAGTGTTGATGCAACTGTCACTACACCAGTTGCTACCAAACAAAATTGGCGATATAAACATGAATTGGTTGCTAGTCAAGAATATGTCCAATCACAAATTGAAAATGAGCAAGTAGCTCTAATAGACTCCAGAAGTTATGAACGGTTTATTGGTAAGGTAGAGCCTATCGATAACAAAGCGGGTCATATACCTTCAGCTAAACATTTTGATTGGATGAATCTATTTATAGATGCAGAATTTAAATCTACAAAGGAATTGCAATCACATTTTAAATCACTAGACATGTATGATGAGGTTATCGTATATTGTGGCTCTGGTGTAACAGCAGCACCTAATGTTATAGCTTTATGGGAAGCGGATTATAACCATGTCAAATTATATGTAGGAAGCTTTAGTGATTGGATCACAAATGATGACAACGAGGTTATTACATTTGAAGATGAGTAAAATAAGAATGTTCTTTTACACGCATATTTAAGTATTTGCTTTGACTTGAAATGCGTGTATTTACTTTGTCTTAAAAAAAATCGGCAACCATAAAATGATTGCCGAATAATATATGTTGTATAATTATTTTTTAACTACGTTAGAAGCTTGTGGGCCGCGGTCGCCTTCAACAATTTCGAAATCAACCTCTTGACCTTCATCTAAAGTTTTGAAACCTTCTTGTTGGATTGCAGAGTAGTGTACGAATACATCATCGCCACCTTCAACTTGGATAAAACCATAACCTTTCTCTGCGTTGAACCATTTTACTACACCGTTTTGCATTTTAAAAATCCTCCTAAAAACTGTCCACCTGAAAGTCAGATGGTTATTTCACAATGTTGAAGTAAAGACCTAAAAAAGGGCAACCTCTACAGAAATGAAGGATCACAAATGCATCTTTCACTTCTATAGAAGTTGCCCGACTTTCATTATGATACTTCACATCTTCATTGCACTTTCAGTATAATGGATGGAGAATTTCAAGTCAAGATTGAACTATTGTTGGTGTTATATAAGGGTTGAGAAGATGACATTATTAATTTGGATTAACTGTATGGGGGACCATCCATAGCTACATAATTATAAAAATTCGAATCAACACAAGTTAGAAGCGTATGCTGCTTATTTTCCCGTTGCCCGAGTTGGATAGTGATTTTTATAGTATTATGGAAGCTGCTCAATTAAAAAAATGGTCGCAACAAACACCAGATAACTTTTCATTTGTTGTAAAAGCCTATCAAGCATTTACAGGACACGATCGTAAACGGTATACGAGAAAAGAAATGGAGGAATTATTTACTTTATACCAAAAACAACTAACCCCTCTTCAACAAGCGGGGAAGTTAAACTGTATTTTATTTCAGTTTCCACCATAGTTTGATGTGAATAAGGACCATATTAAGAAGGCTAAAGTTTATTAGAGAACAATTTAAAGATTATAAGGTCGCTATAGAATTTCGCAATAGAACTTGGTATGATGAGCATATTAGAGAAAATACGCTAAATTTTTAAAAAGAAGAAGGTTGGGTCCACACTGTTTGTGATGAACCCCAAGCAGGCCGCTCATCTATTCCAATTGTTCCTGTTGTGACGAACAAAGAGCAAGCGTTAGTCCGCTTTCATGGTCGTAATGTTTACGGTTGAAACAATAATGGTCAGGAAAACTGGCGTGAAGTCCGGTTTTTATATAACTATACTGATGATGAACTCGCATAATGGCAATCAATAATTTGAGCGACTGAATAATGAAACAAATCAAATAACTGTATTATTTAATAACAATTCAAGTGGCCACGACTTCTCTAACGTTAAAAGGTTTCAACAGATGTTCAACCTTACTTATGAAGGCTTAAACCCTAAGCAGATCGATTTATTTATGGATTAATTTACAGACCTTGCACCTAGATATCGTGCATCCCAATATCGATCTGACATGCTACTGATCGTGACACCACTAGAAGTACCAGCATGAACAAATTGACCATCACCAATGTAGACACCGGCATGAGAGGGACCAGGCTTATATGTTTCAAAAAATACGATATCGCCGACACTTGGATTAGATACAGGTGATGTTACATTCCAAATATCATTGACGGTCCTAGGTAGTGATGCACCGTGCTGGAAGTAAACGTATTGCAGAAAGCCACTACAATCAAATCCAGTAGGTGATGTCCCGCCCCAAGTATAAGGGGTGCCAACGTAAGCTTTTGCTGTGGCTGCAGCATTGTTATAAGATGTGGATGTTTCTTGGATGTCAGTTTGATTAGACTGCGTATTTGCAGAATGGCTTGTTTGTTCAGTTGTAGTGGTATGCGATACTGTAATTATTTGATCTAAGTTACTTAAATCTAAGTCTTGATCATTGAGTTGATTAAACTGTTTAAGTGCTTTTTTAGTATTTTGACCAGCATCGCCATCAATATTGTCATAATAGAGACCTAAACCAGACAATGCTCTTTGAACCCGTTTCACGCGATCAGATTGTTCTCCAAAAGTAATGTCTTCAGCAAGTTCATTTATGACACTAATATATTGATCATAGATCACTTCATTGAGCATTTCTAAGGTTTCCTCATTTAACTCACCACTAGGGGTTAAATGATAATCATTTTGAAAACTTTTCACTGCAAACTCAGTCAGTGCATTGTACCGGTCAGTTGCCTTATTAGGGTAGTAATTTACTGTTTTGAGCTTTCTGTGAAGCGTGACAACTGAATCACCATGGTCTCCATAGGATAACTGATTTAGTTCTTTAACTTGTTGTTTTGTATATGCATCGACTGGTACATGAAAAACAAACGGAGAACTTAATGCTAAACTACCTGCCATTGCACCAACCATGAAAGTTCTCGCGGGTTTGTGTTTGATCATTTTACCAACACCTTTTCATTTCATTGTTATCTGTTCGAAATATATGTGCTGTTTGATCTGTCTATGAATTACAAATATATTACGAAAAATTACGAGGTGAGATAATGGAAAAAAATAATGAAGCAAGTTACTTAGGTTTATGTAAACATGTGTTAGAGGGTGGTAGTGATCGTAGTGATAGAACAGGTGTAGGCACTCGTTCTGATTTTGGTTATCAAATGCGATTTAATTTAAAAGATGGATTTCCACTACTCACTACTAAAAGAGTACCTTTTAAATTGATCGTTAGCGAATTACTATGGTTTATTAAAGGTGACACCAATATCCGTTATTTACTTAAACATAACAATAATATTTGGAACGAATGGGCTTTTAAAAATTGGGTTGAAAGTGATGCTTATCAAGGGCCTGACATGACAGACTTTGGTGTCCGATCTCTTACTGATGAAGTATTTAATGAACAATATCAAAAACAAATGGAACGATTTAAGAAGCTTATATTAGAAGATGATGAATTTAAAGAACGATTTGGTCACCTAGGGGATGTGTATGGAAAGCAGTGGCGTCATTGGAAGAGCTCACAAGGTGAAACGATCGACCAATTAAAGCAAGTGATTCATGATATAAAAACAAATCCAAACTCTAGAAGGTTAATTGTATCTGCGTGGAACCCTGAAGATATTCCAACGATGGCTTTACCTCCGTGTCATACTTTATTTCAGTTTTACGTTCAGGATGGAAAGTTGTCATGTCAACTATATCAACGTAGTGGCGATATTTTCCTTGGTGTACCATTTAACATTGCTAGTTATGCACTATTAACCCATCTAATTGCACATGAATGTGGTTTAGAAGTCGGTGAATTTATCCATACCTTAGGTGATGCACATATCTATCATAACCATTTCAATCAAGTAAAAGAGCAACTAAATAGAGATGTTAGACAAGCACCCAGTTTAATTATTAATAAAGAAAAAGCATCTGTGTTTGATTTTGATGTTGAAGATATTTCTTTAGAAAATTATAATCCTCACCCAAGTATTAAAGCTCCTATTGCTGTGTAAGGAGGTACATTGATTATGAAGCTTTCACTTATTGTAGCTATGGATGAAAATCAAGTAATTGGCTATAACAATGATATGCCTTGGCATTTACCTAATGATTTGAAATATTTTAAAAAAGTGACTACTGGTTCACCAGTTGTAATGGGGCGTAAAACGTTCGAATCAATTGGAAGACCTCTTCCTAATCGGAGTAATATCATTATGACAAGAAATAAAAACTATACTCAAAGCGCGTGTACTGTCATTCATGATTGGGACGACCTGAATGAGGTAATAAATGAAGAACAAGCTTTTATTATTGGTGGATCAGAGCTTTTTAGTAAAGCATTGGAACAAGTGGATTACATGTATATTACAAGAATACATGAAGAATTTAAGGGTGATACTTATTTTCCAAACGTCGATTGGTCAAAGTGGAAACTAGTCGAAGAACGACGTGGAGAATTAGATGAGAAAAACGAACATGAACACACGTTTAAAGTTTATAAAAGAAAATAAGTGAACATTTTGTAACATAATACGTTAACATTTGCAAAAACGCTTTAATTAAGCGACAATATGGTAAGGACTAGTATGAGATTGGTAGGTGTTATCATGACAATCGGAGTACCAGGGCTAATATTAATTTTAGTAATCCTTTTAATCATATTCGGACCTAAGAAGTTACCGGAATTAGGTCAATCACTAGGTCAGACGTTAAAAGAGTTTAAAAAGTCAACAAATGAATTAACAAAAGAACAAGATGATCAACCAAAGAAGACGATTGATCATCAATAACGTTTAAGTATGGGAGTGATATTATGGGCATTGGCAGTATTGGAATTCCAGGACTAATTTTAATTGTACTTGTTTTATTACTAGTATTTGGCCCATCTAAGTTACCTGAGATTGGAAAGGCGTTCGGTTCGTCATTAAAAGAATTCAAAAAAGCTACGAACGATCTTATTTCTGACGACTCCTCTAATTCCAACTCAAAGAAAAACTCAGATTCTAACAACCAATAAGCTTGCATGATTAAGATGTAAGGGAGCCCCTTACATCTTCTTTTTTGGAAACTTTACTTGTGTGAAGATTTGGTTTAAACATAAGAGGGTGAAGTAGATGGCAAACGACAATCAATTTGACCAAAACGATATGGACTGGACAGAGCATTTAGGTGAGTTACGAAAACGTTTCTTTATAAGCTTCATCGTATTTGCTTTATCATTTGGTGTTGGTTTTTATTTTCGTGAAGAAATTTATTTATATATTGCTAATGATGTACCTTTCCAATTAACGGTTTTAAGCCCTTTTGATATTATATGGGTATATGTCATTATTGGTACGATGCTTGGTTTAATTATTACAATACCCTTTTTAGCTTTTCAATTGTGGTTATTCATAAAGCCTGGTTTGACAAAGCATGAAAGAAGGGTAAGCTTATTATATGTACCAGCGATTTTTATTTTATTTATTTTAGGTTTAATCTTTGGGTACTTTATTATTAAAGATCTAGTATTAAACTTTTTACTAGATTTAAGTGACGGATTAGTCAATGAGATGTTTACGGTTAATAATTATTTCCGCTTCATCTTACAAATAACAGTACCATTTGCTTTCTTTTTTGAAGTTCCTTTAATTGCCATGTTTTTAACGAGTCTAGGTATAATAACACCAGCATTTATGAAAAAGACACGTAAGTTTGCATATTTAATTCTAATTATTATTGGTACAATGCTTTCGCCGCCTGATTTTATTTTGCAGCTTATTGTGGCTGCTCCATTAATCTTCCTATATGAACTCGCTATTATCATGTCGGGGATTGTGTATCGTAAGCGAATGAAAAAGCTTGAAGAACTTAACCGTGAATTAGAAGAAGAATAATTGAAGCAGGTGTTTACATGAAAACTTTTTATCATTTTGCGATGCAATTTAGAGGAATTGAAAGTAAAAGTGATGAAAGAAAACAATTAGCTGAATGGATGTTTCGTGATCATGATTTCCCGAAACAATCGACAAATTACGATGATATTACACGTTATTTAGAAATGAATAGCCCGTTTCCAGGAGCGTTAAAAGCGTTTGATGCGTTATGGGATGAATTTTTAGAATCATAATTAAAAGCCAGGTGAAAAGTCACCTGGCTTTTTTGATGAAAGGAGGGCTTAATCCGTACCATTCATCATATTTTCATTGTAGTCATAACTAGCACATGTAAGAGCTACCAACAATGATCAATAGAATGAAAAGAACGACGATTAAAGTGAAGCCTCCACCATAATAACCTTTACTCATAGTTCATTCCTCCTTCATGGTTTTCACTGTTAACTTATGCAAACTAATGAAAGTGCGTATAGGCTATCGTAATGGTACTTGTTTAAATGCATAAATTTTACTTAAATACTTAGAAATTGATATCAAAATGCATAGTTTCGTATTTTTCGACACTTCATTTTCTTATATTAATGTAGAAATGAGTAAAATAGTGCGCTTGCCCAGGAAATGAAGGGAGGTACATAGGAAATGAATATCACAACCGATTGGAAAGAAGTATTGCAACAAGAATTTAGTCAGCCTTATTTTAAACAATTAACTGAAGAGGTTAAGAAGAAGTATGAGATTGAAGAAGTTTATCCACCATATGCTAATATATTTTGTGCGTTTAATATAACCTCTTATGAAATGACAAAAGTTGTACTTTTAGGGCAGGATCCTTATCATGGACCTAATCAAGCTAATGGTTTAAGTTTTTCGGTTAATGCTAGGGAGAAGCTTCCACCGTCATTAAATAATATCTTTAAAGAATTAGAAAATGATATTGGTTGTAGACCATCGCATGGTGACCTGTCTCATTGGGCTAATGAAGGTGTTTTGTTATTAAACACGGCTTTAACGGTCAAAGAAGGTGTAGCGAATGCTCACCATAATTTAGGATGGGAGAAGTTCACAACATCAGTCATTAAGCTCTTAAGTGATCAAAAGGACCATGTGGTTTTTGTGTTGTGGGGGAAACAGGCTTATAAGAATCATTCACTAATTGATTCAAGGCACACCATTATTCACGCACCACATCCAAGTCCGCTATCTGCTTATAGAGGTTTTTTCGGAAGTAAGCCCTTTAGCCACGTTAACGAGGCATTAAAAAAGAATGGGCAAAAGCCCGTTAATTGGTGTTACTAACATTAGCCTATACAGGATATGCTTTTATCCCGTACATTATAATAGTTGATTAAAGGGAGGAATATGTATGTATCCTGCAAGGCCAAACCCACACAATTACTGGAATCAACCAGCACAACCACCAATGAGGCATCATGGCTATCCTAAACCGAACATCATTCATCAATTTTTATCTAAGATTAAAGGTCCGGGACCAACGCCTAAAGGACCTTTTCATGCACCAATTACACCCTTTCAATATGGCGCATCTAATTACCATGGATTACATGGAACACTTAATCAGATTCAAAAAGGTTTAGGGATGGTACAACAAGTCTTACCATTATGGAAGCAATACGGTCCACTCATAAAGAATGCACCAATGTTCATAGATATGGTAAAATTAATGATGGAAGAGGATGAAACAAAAGACCCTAAAGTTGAAAAGGAAGAAGCCTCAAAAGATGAATTGATCAAGCAATTAGAAGATGATATAAAACAAGAATCTGGCTTCGTAAAAAAAGGCGATGAAAAACAAAAGACTGCTGAATTGGAACAACATCCTCGTGGACTACCAAAGCCGAAGTTATATATTTAGGACTCATAGGAGTGATTAAATGAACAATAAGCTAAGTAAAGCAACATTTGCAGGAGGCTGTTTTTGGTGCATGGTCGAACCATTTGATCGTCGGCCAGGAATTGATAACATTGTTTCTGGTTATACAGGTGGACATACGGAAAATCCAACATATGAAGAGGTGTGCTCTAATACAACAGGTCATTTGGAAGCTGTTCAAATCACGTATGACCCAGAAGTGTTTCCATATGACCAGTTATTAGAGCTCTTCTGGCAGCAAATTGATCCCACTGATTCCAAGGGGCAATTTAATGACCGTGGCGAATCATACAAGCCTGCCATTTTTTATCATGATCAAGAACAAAAGCGTCTTGCAGAACAATCTAAACAAGCATTAGAAAATAGTGGAAAGTTTAAAGAGCCTATAGTAGTCGAGATTAGGGAGGCGGCCACTTTCTATCCTGCTGAGGAAGAACATCAAGACTATTATAAGAAAAATTCATTTCACTACAAACTATACAAAAAAGGATCAGGGCGAGAAGGATTTATTAAGGAACATTGGTCTTCTGAGAAAGATCAGTCGACCTTACGTCAAACTTTAAGTGACATTCAATACAAAGTAACACAAGAAGACGCTACTGAACCCCCTTTTCAAAATGAATATTGGGATCATGAAGAAGAAGGGATCTATGTTGACATCGTAAGTGGTGAACCCCTATTCTCTTCAAAGGACAAATATGATGCAGGTTGTGGCTGGCCGAGCTTTACTAAACCGATTGCCCCTTTAGAAGAAGAGTTAGATACATCACACGGTATGCGAAGAGTTGAAGTTAGAAGTCAACATGCAGATTCCCATTTAGGACATGTGTTTGACGATGGGCCTAAAGAAGATGGTGGGATGCGTTATTGTATTAATTCAGCAGCCCTGAAGTTTATCAATAAAGATCGTTTAGAAGAAGAAGGATACGGAAAATACAAACCGTTATTTGATCGTTAATCAAATGTTTGATTAAATTTAGAGGAAGGTGTCATGATGATTCATAAAACTTGGGAAAATAACGAAACAGTTAAACAAATTAAGTGCGTACACACAAATGCAAAAAAATTTACCGTAGAAAACGTTCTAACACCAGGTAAAACTTATGATGTTAAAAATGAATCTGGAGAATTTTATTTTGTGATTGATGATTTAGGTAAAATGGGTGGATTTTATAAAGAATATTTTGAGGAAGTTTAATGATCTTGTGAGTTGGACAAAAGAATTCCCCTTCTCGAAAACCTAAGGCGAATAGATGTTAGTAGGTGCTAGTATCCGCTACGGAAATAAACTCCTTTAGGGGACCTGCCGAGTCTCTTGGTCCCTAAAGGAAGTGGCTTTTCTTCCGAGGCGCTCTGAGCCGTGCGTGCGAAAAGCGTCGACTGAAAGTGAGTCACAATAACAATAACCCAGTTTTTTATTTTTTGGAAGCATTTTGTAGCATTAAACTCGAATGTTTGCTAAGAAAATGCCTAAGGTTTCTTCGTACATTTCCTCTAAGTCCGTAATGGGTAAAGGGTTTACACCTTGAGAAAGCTCTAGTGTGAATCCTGGCCTTCTAAAGTCTTGGATAAACCAATCTTTATAGCCTGCATGACTATCGACGTATTGAATAGGTCGATAACCACTCACCCGACCATATTCTTGTGCGATCTCGGCGGAAATGGGAGGCTCCAAACCTTCATACCCCCAAAAAATAATTGCACCTTGAGTGTGTAATGCTAATACCCGATCAAAGTCTTTAGCTAATGTTAAGTCATATATAGCTAAAGCTTCTGGTTCTGTTAAAGGTCCATATCCTGGAAAATCACGGGGGGATGGATTTTTAGGTTTGCGTTGCTGTTCTAAATCCCAATTTGCTGGAAATTGGTTATTTAAGTCTACCCCTCTTATATTAGCTTTCCATTGATCAAAATTTGTACTTTGATTATTAATACTTAACACTAAATCACGGAATGACTCATCCATAGGTAATCCGTTATTAAGTAAATCAACACCATCTGGGTTCACCATGGGTACAAGGCTTAATGTGATCTCATTAAAATAGTGATGCATATTTTGGCCTCTGATGGGTTCGTTTGAAGATAAAGCATGTAAATAGTCGTTCATAAATCTCATTATAACGCTTGTTGTAATGGACTCATGAGCGTGAAAAGAACCATTAATATGTATGTGCTGTTCCCCGTTTCCAATAACAACTTCATATATGGGTCTACCCATAATGGAATGGCCAATGACATTCAATGCAAACTGATGATATAAAGATTCTAACCTGATTAAATCCTCTTCAAACTTTTGAAAAGTATATAGGCTATCATCTTGAATGATCCGATAATATTTCATTAGTCGTCCCCCTTACATTTTAAATGTATGTTTTTAACTTGGTGAATTTGCACAATTTATGAAAAGTCATTATAATGTTGGGTAGAATTGCTACATACACGTGGTTATTCTGTGAAATAAATGATATCATAGCAGTAAACATTATTAATGAAGGAGGGGTTTACATTGGCATTCATTATTTCATCACCGTGTAAAGACGAGAAAGCAGCTGAATGTGTTGATGTATGTCCAGTTGATTGTATTGAAGAAGGTAAAGACATGTTCTATATAGATCCAGATATTTGTATCGATTGTGGAGCATGTGAAGCAGTATGTCCAGTAGAGGCCATATACCATGAGGACGAGCTTCCTGAAGAGGAAAATGAATATATTGAAATTAATAGGAAGTTCTTCCAAGAATAACGGATACAAAAGAGGCTGGATAAACGTATTCAGTCTCTTTTTTTCACTTTTTTATAAATAACTTTTATAATAATCAAGATGAGTAAAACTAAAGGTGTTCACATATGTAGTCGATTAATTATTTTCGATAAAAATAAATCTAGGGGAAATGGGAAATGTTCAATAAAAAGGATGATTATATAGAGCAAGTTTTTTCGGTTTTTCGTTGGTTAATGTTAGTGGCGATTATGGTTGTTTATTATTTCACACCAGAAAACCATGTCTTTAACATTAACCAACAAGAACTACTTTATTTAGTCGGGAGCGGAGCTTTATATAGTCTTATTATTCAAGTAGCTTTACTAAAATTGAATACCTATACAAAAGCCAAGCTCAGGTTTTCTCAAAGTGGTGTTATTTTAGATTTATTCTTTATTTCAGCACTAATACTGGTAACGGGTGGAGCCTTAAGCTTATTTACGCCATTGTATTTTATCTGGCTATTACATGCTGCTTTAGTGTGGCGTATTAAAGGCGTACTTGTTGCTACTTTTTTCGCCTTTATAAGTTATTCAAGCATAGTCTTTTATTATGAACAGCTTTTAATTGAAGTGTTAACTTTTACCACCCATGCAATATTAATTGGTTTAGTTGGGTTATTCGCAGGGTTGTTGACTACAAGAAAGCAAGCATCTTCAATTGATCATATTAATTATAAAGATGAAGCTATGAAAGATTATATCTCAGGGTTATACAATCATCGTTCTTTTCAAAACACTTTAACGAAACTAGTTGAAAAGGATAAAGAATTTACGTTAATCAAATTGAACATTGACCATTTTAAAGAACTCAATGATCGTTATGGGTATGAAATGGGCGATCGTGTTTTAGCCATATTAGGGAGCACGATAGACTTTTGGGTTGAACCGAGAGAGGGTTACAACTTTAGGTATAATGGTGATGAATTTACCATCATACTATTCGAAAAGAATCGTAGGAAAATTGAACAGAATATTGAGCGGTGGAACAATTATTTCACAGAGCACGTACAAATGATTGATGATTTAAGTGAAGAAAAAGTGACACTAAGTTATGGAATTTGCTCATTAATGGAATCTGATGATCGTGATGAGTTGTTAAGACGTGTTGATCGTTGTGTCCATCAGGCTAAAGCCAAAGGGAGAAATAGAGCCGTCTTTGATGAGACGTTTAATGCAATAAAGAAATAAGCTAGGGGAATGACGAATGACAATAAAGGTCAAACCAAGTATTAATTTCGAAAAACTTTATGATATAACAAAGCAGTATAACTATATTGAAGAGCAAAATAAAATGATCCAGTTGTATGAAAAGTGGTCTAATAAGTCAATGGTGATTGGCTTTACTGGCCACTTTTCTGCTGGAAAATCTTCAATGATTAATGAAATTGTTGGTGAAGAGTTGTTACCATCAAGTCCCATTCCAACAAGTGCAAACATTGTTGAGATACAAAATGGCCAAGAACAAGTGACCTACTATTTTAATAAAACAAAATTTGCTAAAGAACCTGAGGTCAATATTGATCAAATTCAAAGGTTTTCAAGAAATGGCGAAGAAGTGGAATCCTTAACAATTGAAAAGTCGTTGCCGTTTATTCAAGATATCACTTTAATGGATACACCAGGAATAGACTCGGCTGATGATGAAGAGTTTAATCGAACGTTATCTCGTGTTCATTTAATTGATTATTTTGTTTATGTAGTTGATTATAACCATGTTCAATCAGAAGTGAACTTTTTGTTTTTAAATGAGTTAGAGAAAAAAAGCGTCCCTTACATGATTGTTGTTAATCAAATTGATAAGCATAATTCTACTGAGATAACGATGGAATCCTATCGGCATGCATTAGTTGAAAGCTGCGATAATTGGGGTTTAAATCCTGATTTAATCCTCTATACATCACTAAAGGAATTAAATCATCCAGAAAATCAATTGCATGCGTTACAACAACATATTGATAACCTGATTCAAAATAAGGTTGATTATGTTGAAAAGCGTGTCATGAATGAATTGAATGACATGATTACTCAGGTAGCAGAAAAGCAATTTGGTGAATATGACCATATTTCAAAAGAACAACTAGAGCTTAATGAACAACAATACTACGATTTGAAATCACGGATCGACGTCCTAAATAAGACCATTGATCAATTTAAAGCGTATTATTCAAAATCGATTGGAAAACTGGTTGATGAATCTTATTTAATGACATTTGAAATACGTGAAGCGGCAAAACAATACTTAGAATCGTTACAGCCAAAGTTTAAGGTGGGTGGATTGTTTTCTAAGAAGAAAACGGCTGAGGAGAAAGAACAACGCTCCAATCAGTTTATTCATAACCTTAATGAGCGCGTTAAGACTGAAGTTAACTGGCATGTCCGCGACTTCTTAATGAAAACGATAGAGGATAATGGGGTTCAAGACCAAGATCTTAAAAAACAAGTTCAACAGTTTGAATATGTTGTCACAGAGGAAGCATTACTAGAAAATGTAAACCCGTCAGCGGAAGTGAATGGCGATTATGTTTTACTATTTACAAATTTATTACAAAAGTCAATCGCAAGTAATGTTAAACAGCAGCTTTCAACTCATTTAGCTAAGCTTCATGAATTGCTTCAATTAGAAGTGGACCAACAATTACCTCAATTGAATGAACAATTATCTGAATTGGAAATGGGACTTAATCAATCTAAGCAATCAATAGATCAGTCACAAGAAATAAAACGGTTTGAGTCGACTTTTAAAAAGGCTTTAGTGGATGAGTATTCAAATAACGAAACTGTAAAAGCGGCATATCAGGATTATTTAAGCAGCTATCATCAAGTTGAAATAGAAGATGTATTATCTGAGGAAATTGTTAAAAATAGCCAAGAGGTTGAAGTAGATGATTCTTCATATCAACCAGTGTTTTCAGTTGATGAAGTGAAAAGAGATGCTGAACGAATTTTAAATAGTATAAAAGAAATTTCGATATTGGATCATTATGAACGACAGATCCGCACGAAGAATGACCAAATTAATGATATGTCATATACAGTTGCATTGTTCGGGGCTTTTAGTGCAGGTAAATCATCATTTGCAAACGCTTGGGTAGGCGATTATATTTTACCTGTCTCGCCAAACCCAACAACAGCTGCCATTAACAAGATTTCACCAGTTAATGAACAATATCAACATGAAGATGTCGTTGTTAGCTTTAAAACAGAAAAATCAATGATCAATCAAGTTAACCAAATCATTGCACCCATTACAGACGAAACATTCCAATCTGTTCAAGCTTTGAAGAAATTTATTCAGAAGAACATTAAAAAAATTACAGACCAATTATCTAAGATGGACGTTTCATTTGTTCAGGCGTTTTTAAATGGATTATCAGATTGTGAAAGCTTACTTGGTGACCAAAAGCAAATTACGATTCAAGACTTTCGTCAATACGTCACAGAGGAAAGCTTATCTTGTTTCGTTGAAGAGATCGTTATTTACTATGATTGTGAATTAACACGTTCTGGTGTCACATTAGTTGATACACCAGGCGCAGATTCCATTCATGCTAGACACACGAATGTTTCTATGCATTATGTGAAGCATTCTGATGTATTAGTTTATGTCAATTATTATAATCACGCTTTTGCTCGAGCTGATCGTGAATTCCTTAAACAGTTAGGTCGTGTGAAGGATGCATTCACAATGGATAAAATGTTTTTCGTGTTAAATGCTTCTGATTTAGCATCTAGTCGGAATGAATTAAAAATGGTTGAATCCTATTTACAAGACCAGCTTCAACAGCACGGAATTCATAATCCACAAACCTATCCAATTTCGAGTAAAAGATTAATCGAACAACCAGCATTAAAGCAAGAAGATGAACAGGCATTATCGTTTTTTGGTAGGTTTAATCACTTTATTGAACATGATGCCAAGGCAATGCTTACTTATAATTTAAAGTTAGAAGTGGATGCGCTGACATCTTTCGTTCATAAAACCGTTAATGAAATTGATCAAAATCAAGAAGAACAAGACCGCTTAATTGCACAATACAAACAAGAACAAGAACAATTAAGACAATACATTGAATCAGTAGAACCAACAGTTTATGTAAAGCAAATCCAAAAGCAAGTTGATGAATTAACACATTATGTTCATGAACGTACGAACATACAGTTGATGGATTTAATGAAAGACGTCATTAATCCAGCAACGATTACACAAAATGGTAAAAAAGGCCAAGAAGAATTACGTACAGCGTTAAAGCAATTATTTATTGACCTTAAAAAACGGGTGGAGAAGGAATATCAGTCTACTAATATTTTATTAGATTATCATTTCAATCAAGTAGGAAAATCATTTATTGGTGATCTAAATCATTATGTGGAAAAGAATACACAATTTGATCAAGTTTATTTTGAAGAACAATCATTAGATAATGCTACCCAACCGAATTTCATGGATGTTAATGACCAAATTGACTTAAAGGAATTAGTTTCGTTATATAAAAACAAGAAAGAATTCTTCGAGCAAAATAAAATCAAAGATCTTTTTTCACAATTAGAGAAAATCGTGGATGAGTATTTAGCTTCAGTCGTTACCCAATTTAAACATGCGTTTGAGCATCATTATGCTAATCAATTTGAACAATACCAACAAGAAGAAACATCGCGTTACTTAGAACTAGTTTATACATTGATTCATTCAAAACAATCAATTTATCAAGATGAAACACAAAAATCCAAGCTTAAACAACTTGACCAAATGTTATCCGACTAGCTTCGAATTTTCATTTTTATTCGACAATTCTAACAAATTATTTTATGATAAATGTAGTACTAGTTTGATAGAGAATAAATGATGCTAGTTTATCAAAAATGAAATTATAGGGGGAGACGATGACGACTAAGCGTAAAGTAAAAGCAGAAGATCTCTTTAACATTAGCTCAGTGACTGACCCAAGGTATTCACCTAATTGTTCTGAGGCCTTATTTATTAATACTGAGTTAAACGAGCAAGATAATAAGTATGTTTCAAACTTATATCATATTGATGTGGAATCGAATCGAGTAAGCCAATGGACATTTGGTGATTCACAAGTCTCTAATCCGAGGTGGTCACCAAATGGAAAGTCAATCATTTTCTTATCAAATCGTGATGACAAAAAGAAGCAGCTTTATATGATGTCACGCTTTGGTGGAGAAGCTAAAAAGTTAACGGATGAGGATGAAGGTGTGAGCCGTGTTGAATTCTCACCTGATGGAAAAAGGATCATCCTACAAACATCTGTTAAGGAAGACGAATTAAATAAGCCAGATCAAGATGATGATTCAGAAAGTGATAACTTGCCTAAACCGACTGTTATTAATCGAATGAAATATAAAGCGGACGGGGCAGGCGTTATTGAGAAAAAATATCAAGTTATTAAATTCCTTGAGCTTGAGAGTGAAAAAGTAGAAATCGTTAAGCAAGGGGAGCAAAACTTTATGTTTCAGACGTGGGTAAATGATACGCAAATTATTTATTCAACGGATGATTCAGATGACGATGATTTTAATTTTAACCATGAATCATATCTATTTAACCTTAAATCTAAAACAGATTTAAAATTATTTACCGAGGAAGGTTATGCATCAGGATTCACAGTGTCTCCAAATGGTGAACATTTATTGTTTGCACATATGGGGCGGACTTATGAAAATGCGACACATGCTGAGTTATATGCTTATCATATCTCAAGTGGCGTAACGGCTTGCTTAACAGAAGCTTTCGATGCACCAGTGGGTGATTTCCTAGTAGCTGATACGCAACAGCAGACAGTATTAAGATCTTGTAAATGGGTTAGTAATGAAGAGTTTTATTTCCCGGTATCAAATCAGGGAAATGTGGTGTTATATTATGGTCACATAGATGGTAGTTTATATCCAGCAATAAATGAACGTTTACATGTTTATGGTTTTGACATTGATGCAGGAGAACAAAAAGCTTTACTGACTATTAGTAAACCAACTAACCCTAGTGAGCTCTATGAACTCGAATTAACGACTGGCAATTTAACACAACTGACAGCGTTCAATGAAACGTTTATGGAAGAAGTTGAGATAGTTGAACCAGAGCCAATTAGTTATCATAGCTATGATGATTGGAAAGTTCATGGTTGGTTTATGAAGCCTGCTGGTTTTGATGAAGATGAAAATTATCCGATGGTTGTTAATATCCACGGCGGACCGCATGCATTTTACGGCAATTCATTTTTCCATGAAATGCAGTATATAGCAAGTAACGGTTATGCTGTCTTATATGTTAACCCACGTGGTAGCCATAGTTACTCTCAGGAATTTGTAGATGCTGTTCGAGGTGATTATGGTAATGGTGATTACCAAGATATTATGAGCGGTGTCGATTACGTATTGAGGCAATATGATTGGATCGATGAAAACCGTTTAGGTGTAACGGGTGGTAGTTATGGTGGCTTTATGACCAACTGGATTGTGGGTCATACGGATCGTTTTAAAGCGGCTGTTACACAGCGTAGCATTTCAAACTGGATTAGTTTCCGTGGTGTTAGTGATATCGGCTATTACTTCAATGACTGGCAAATTAAAGCGGATTTCAATGATTTAAATAAAATGTGGAAGCATTCACCTATTGCTTATGTTGACGAAATTAAAACACCGATTAAAATCATCCATAATGAACATGATTTCCGTTGTCCGATTGAACAAGCCGAACAACTATATGTTGCATTAAAATATCAAAAGAAGGAAACAGAATTTGTACGTTTTCCAGAGTCAGATCATAACTTGTCTCGTACAGGTAAACCAAATTTAAGAATTGAAAGATTAAATCATATCGTAAGTTGGTTTGATCAATATTTGAAGAAGTGAAAATAGATGGTAGGGCAAAGGAGTTTATTTATCGAAAAGTAGAAGTGAAACTACAATAAATTTGGTTCTAATTCAAATGTTGGGGTGCTTTTTTAAGAGCACTCCTTATTTATGCCATTTGGATTTGTATATCCTTATATTTATGATGCAATAACACTTTTCGTCGCAGGCGATCAAACCGCCGAAAACCAAACGCTTGGCGCTTAATCACTTTCGTCTGATTATTAATCTCTTCAATGTAACCATTGTGTAAGTTATAACCAAAGCTGTTCATGATTTCTTTTTGCCAATTCTGAAGCGTTTCAATCGCCTTCTCGAACTCGGGTATCGCTGATGTTCTTACGGTATCGTAAAAATCATATAAGTCCGTTTTAATGGTACTTAAGGCTTCAGATCCATTTAAGATATCAATCGGCTCTCGTTTGATGGGATCTGTGATGATGGTTTGAAAGCGTTCGCCATCTGTATCCCCCTTAAAATCATCAATCGCAATGATGGAAGGAAGTTGTTGCGTTTCCTTGTTGGTGAAACGCCGAATCGTTGGGCTGTATCTTTGAACGTTTTACCATGAATCGTTTCAATCCCTATAGCTTGATTGAACTCTTGTGATTGGCGCTGATAACGATCGACAAGATCATTCGTTTCATCAAATCGTTTCCGGCAAGTAATATGGTGACATTGATAGCTCCGTTTGCGATACCAAATCATCGTAGGGCGATTAATACTCGATTGTGTTTAATTTTTTGCCAGCGATAATCATGAACCTTTTGAGTCGATGTTTGGCATGCAGGATACGCAATCACCTCACACGGACGTTCGACATAGATGTGATAATAGCCATTTTCGTCTCGCGTTTCAATGACGTGAAAGCTTTCCAATCCTGGTAAAGTCATGTTATGATGCATATGCACGCAGCTCCTTTGCTTTGTTTTGGTGGTATAAAACAAGGATAACAAATAAGGAGTTTGCGTGCTTTTTTTGTTTCAACAAACCGCTAAGTTGGTGTCAGGTGAGGAGTGTCGGTGGTGACGCCTGCGGGAAGAGCACGCGTCTCGAGACCCCGCAGGCCACGCTTTTCGGCCGAGGAGGCTCGAGCCGTGCCCCGGCAAAGAAAACACTGCGACAAACGACCGTAGGGAAGTTTAAGCAGATGTTGCACTTGTGCCCTTTGGGTGCAAGCATCCACCGTAAGCGGATCACCTGACGCCAACGGCCGCCATCCAAAACCTCACTCTGAATTGTGTCTCTACCCCAACAAATATTGTAAAGCCATAAATTTGATGGGTGTTACTACTCGCTACAAGAAATATACTTCCTTAACGAAGCACAAAAATCCGAACGAGATCATTTAAAATGAATCGTTCGGATTTTCTGTTATCATACTGCTAATTTGTAGTTTGCACCGATAAACGCTATTAGATTTTATCATCCGAACTCAAATACTTAGCTCTATATGTGAGTAGTGTGGAATAATCGGTGTAAACTGCTGTCACAATTGAAGAGGGGCATTTTTATTATGTCCAATGTTTTTGTATGAACTGATCACGACCTGATTTATTACGATCATTTTGATATTCATCTGGATTCTTTTGATAAAAGTCTTGATGATATTCTTCTGCTAGGTAAAACGTTGAAGCAGCAAGGATTTCTGTTACTATAGGTTGATTAAACTTCCCAGAGTTATTAAGACGATCTTTGCTAGTTTCGGCTAATTGCTTTTGATCTTCATCATGGTAAAATATAGCTGTCCGGTATTGTGGACCACGATCATGGAATTGTCCATTAGGGTCAGTTGGATCAATTTGTTGCCAATAGAGCTCTAATATTGTTTCATAATTTATAATATTAGAATCATATGTAATTTCTACAGCTTCATAATGACCAGTAGTTCCTTGTTTAACCTGTTTATAAGTTGGATTTTCAACGCTCCCACCTGTATACCCCGAAACAACATTATGTACACCTTCCCATTGATCAAAAGGCTTAACCATACACCAGAAGCAACCACCAGCGAAAGTAGCACGTTTGATATTTTGCATTTACAACCATCTCCTTTTTCTGTTTTGATTATAGCAGTCGTATTACGCATTTAAAAGCAAAACACAGCCTTAATCACAGTCTAGGAGTTGAATTTTTAGAAAATTCCCCCAAAAAGATTATTTTTTTGCTAAAATATGTAGTAAGAATATTTAAAAGGGGCGCTATAAAGATGACGATTGAAGAAAAGTTAAATTCACTAGTGGAAAAGATGAACCAAGACCCTAGTGGGTTAAACAATTTGAATGCTACATATTCCTTTGACATTACTGATGAAGAAGGTATGGAGTGGGGGGTTAAAGTAACTTCTTTGAAAGTGGAATTATCACAATCAATGTATGATGAATCAGATTGTCTGTTAAGAATGAATGCAAAAAACTTTGAGAAGTTACTAGATGGTTCACTAAATGCTACTTCAGCCTTTATGATGGGAAAAATAAAAGCAAAAGGTGATTTAACTTATGCATTGAAGCTACAAAATGTATTAAATGAGTATCGTTAGTCAATTAAGTCTCCGAATTTGCTTGGGAGATTTAATTTTTAATCGTTAATCGTTTATAATAAGTAAAGGAGAGGGGGGCTCAATGATGAAAAAATTAAGTTTCATTTTATTGATGAGTGTTTTTAGTTTAACAGCATGTTTTGGTAGTGATGATGAGGAAGTTATGACACCTTATGATGAAATGTTAAACTACATATCATTGTGGGAAAATGAACAGTATCAAGATATGTATGATGATTATTTAACTGATGAAAGTCGAGATTCATTTTCCTATGAAGACTTTGGTGAACGATATGAAAACTTATATGACGTTTTAGACGTACATGACCTAACGCTTGAAATCTCAGGTGATACAGAAATGACAGAAGATGAAATAGAAGACTTAGAAGAACTTGAGCAGTACTCTATACCGCTACATATTAGTTTTAATACACTAGCTGGTGAAGTTGATTATGAGCTTGATGTCACATTAGAGAAAGCAGTCGAAGAAATTGAACAAGATGGTGATGTCATCACAGAGGAACAATGGCGGGTTAGTTGGCACCCTGAGTTAATCTTACCTAATCTTGAAGCAGGTGAAGATGTTAGGTATAACACTTTAGAGGCAAAACGTGGTGAAATACTTGACCGTAATGGAAATGAATTAGCGACTCAAGGTGAAGTTTATGAGGTTGGTATTACACCAGAAAACTTTAATGAATCAGACTTAAGTTCATTAAGCGAATCATTAAACTTAACAGAAGACTATATTGAAAATAAAATGAATCAAAGTTGGGTTCAGCCAGAACACTTCGTACCCGTCAGAAACATCACTTTAAATGAAGAAGAGATGGTGCAGGAAGCGACTAGTATCTCAGGGGTGACGACTAGAATAATAGTTGATCGTGTATATCCCTACGGTGAATTAGCAGCTCATTTGACAGGGTATATTGCACCAATCTCAAAAGAAGAGCTAGAGGAAATGGAAGGTGAGGGTTATACTTCATCCGATCGTGTTGGTAAAAGAGGATTAGAACAATTGTATGAATCTGAGTTAAGAGGGCAAAACGGTGTTGAAATTTATATCGAGAAAAATGATGGGTCAACTTACACCGTTACTGAACAAGAACAACAAGATGGGGAAGATATTCAATTAACAATTGATATGGGCATGCAAGAAAAGCTTTATGATGTTGTTGATGGTGAAGCCGGAACAGCTACTGTTATGGACCCTACCTCTGGTGACGTACTCAGTATATTAAGTTTCCCATCTTTTGACCCCAATCAGTTTATACTAGGTATGACTAATTCACAGTATGAAGAATTAATGAGTGATGAAAGTTTACCGACAGTTAACCGTTTCTCTTCGACTTATTCACCAGGGTCAACCATGAAACTGTTAACTTCGATTGTTGGATTCGAAACAGGTGTTTTAGACCCTGATAATATAAGGGAAATTGAAGGACTACAGTGGCAAAAAGACGATTCTTGGGGCGATTATCGTGTTACTCGTGTCAGTGATCAGCATACTGAGATTGATTTAGATGCTGCATTGAAGTATTCAGATAACATTTACTTTGCGATGCTTGGCCTTGATATTGGTGGAGAACAATTTGTAGATGGCTTAGAAACACTAGGTTTTAATGAATCATTACCATTTACTTACCCAATGACGACCTCGCAAGTCTCTAACTCTGGTAGTTTAGGGTCTGAAGGGCAAATTGCGGATACTTCATTTGGCCAAGGAGAGGTATTAATCAATAATACTCATTTGGCTAGTCTTTATGCAGGTGTGGCTAATGATGGTGTTTACATGGAGCCAAGGCTTATGCTTGATGAGTCTATGGAAGTGTGGTTTGAATCAATAATTAGTGAAGAAGATAATGATATGTTAAAACAATCTTTAAGAAATGTCGTATCAGAAGGAACAGCAACAGACTTCGATATATCGGGGCGTGAAATGGCTGGTAAAACAGGTACTGCTGAGCTAAAAGCTAGTCATGATGATGATGATGGTGCACAAAACGGCATTTTTGTATCATATGACCAAGCTGATGCATCCATTTTACTAAGTTTAATGATTGAGAACGTCGAGGATCAAGGTGGAAGCGGCTATACAGTTGAATTAAGTAAAGAATTCTTTGAATCACTTGATTAAACAAAACGGGACTGACAATAAGTGTCAGTCCCGTTTTGTTATGAATCATATCCAAGGTCTTCTAAGACATCGAGTAATAAATCTGGTCGATCTGTTATAATACCATCTGCACCAGCCTCAATTAACTCTCGCATTTTGTCTGAATCATTAATCGTCCAGTATGTTAAATGTAAACCTAAGCGCTCAGCCCCACTAATGACATCATTCGTTGTTAAATCGAAACCACTTTCATCTGTTGGAATCAAAACCGCATCAACACTAGGATTATATAAGTTCCTTAAGAATATTTTATGTGTAATGATAAAGTTTCTAATCTCTTGTCTTCCCCCAGCTACAGCAATGTCATACGGATCCTTATCTTGTAGGGCTTGAATGATATCTTGATCAAATGAGCTAATTAGAACTTGTTCTTGCATATTATGTTCGCTAATTAACTGAATGAGTCGATCCAGCAGCTCGTCAACCCGGTCATCAGGATTCGTGTTTTTAATTTCTATAACAAACCGTTCATTAGGAAACGCTTCAAACAATTCTTCTAACGTTACTAACTCTAATCCTTCATCACGATAAGGGTGATTAGCTTGCTCATCCTCAAAATAATAACCGGCATCTAACTGTTTCAATTCATCTAATGACATCTCTGAAACAGTTCCAGTTCCATCAGTTGTCCGGTCAACAGAAGGGTCATGAATATTAATTAAATAACCATCTTCTGAAATATGTAAGTCTGTTTCTAAGGCATCCACTCCCAGTTCAACTGCATTTTCAAAAGCTACCATTGTTGAAGATGGTTTAAGGTGCTCACCACCCTGATGGGCAATGACTAGCGGGCGGTCATTCTCAAAGAAAGGCTTAGGACTAACTGAATGCATAGGGATTAAGTAAAGAAAGATATAGATCGCACCTAAAATCGTAAGACCAATTGAAAAGGTTTTTTTATATGTTTTCTTGGATTTATGCTTCCCCATTAAGAAATCTCCTTATAAAATTATTCTATAAATAAATGTACTATAATATATTCTATTAGACAATCTTATTTAGTAGTACAATGAGTTGACCATATAATAGTTATGCCTACTTAAGTTTTATTTAACTTTTACTTTAAACGTGATATGATAAGGTTGAATTTTGATAAAGGGGGATGTACGATGAGTGAACAAAAACCAATTATTCAAGTTAGAGATAATGGATCGATTTTAGTTAAAGGTGATGTAACGTTGTTAGATGCTGAAGGTAATGAGTATGAAACTAAACCGGCATTCTCACTTTGTCGTTGTGGCGCTTCAAAAAATAAACCTTACTGTGATGGGTCACACAAAGAAATCGAATTTAAAGACAGTTCTAGAGTTTAAATTACATAGAAGGTCCCTCGCAGTAAGTTGTGAGGGACTAAACAATTATTATTTACTTGAATAGTATTCAAATGCATCTTTTGCTAGTGTTACACCTTGTGCAAAGGCTGCACCACCACCTAAAGCAGCACTGACACCAATTGCTTCTGTTACTTCTTCTTCTGATGCACCGTTCTCAACAGCACCTTTCATATGATAAATGATGCAATACTCATCTTGAGAGTAAATGCTTACGCTTAAGGCCATTAATTGCTTATGTTTTTTGTCTATTGCACCATCAGCAAAACAAGCCTCTGTGAAATCGAAAAAACTTTGAGTAAGGTTAGGTAGTTTGTCTTTAAATGCGTTCGTACCTTCCTTATAATGTAGTAAAGCATCATGGAAAAACGCTTCCATATCTTCTGAATGTTCGATACATATCACTCCTTTTTAGACTAGACACATTCTTATCGTGATTTATGATGAATAAAATATACATAAAACATTTTACTAACATATAATAAAAGTGTATTTTCTTGTTTGGTGGGAGGAGAATAAGGTGAAGAAGCCTGTTGTAGGATTAACTTTGTTGGTATGTATTTTGGGTGTGTTTTTGGTCTATATGCTATTAAATAACTTGTACGAACATGAAGTTAACATGAAAGCTAGCGCAAATGAATTATTGGTCAATAATCATTCACTTGAAAGGTCTTTGATTGAACTACAATACGAGCGGGAGAATACAACAAATGAAGAAGTAGAAGATGATGATTCTGATGAGGTCGTTTTAGAAGAAATAGAAGAAGAAGTGGATGAAACTATTTCTGATGAAGAATTAACTGAAGAACTTATAACAAAAATGAATCGTTATCGCGAAGATCGAGGTTTAACACAGTTTAATACTCTAGAAGATTTACATGAAGCAGCAACGTTAAAGTCTGCTGACATGAAAGATAACCATTACTTTGATATGGAGTCCCCGAATTTGGGGAATGCAAGTGACATTATTGGCTCTTATGACATTCCATACTTTTCAATCGCAGCAAGTTTATCAGCGGGAGTGCAAGATCCAGTGCGTGTTTTTGAACAATTGAAAGATGGTAATTTTTCTAATTATTTATATGACCCAGAATTTACACATGTGGGAGTTGGTTATGAAAGTGGAGGGAGTTACGGGCATTATTGGACAGTTTATTTCATTGACCACCCAATTGAGCAAGATGTTGATGAAATGGAAGAGCTCGTATTTAAGATCGTCAATGAAATTCGAGAAGAAAACGGTTTAGATCAATTTTTAAGACATGATGATTTAGCTGAAGTGGCTCGTATGAAATCAGAGGATATGCGAGATTACAATTATGTAGCTCATGAATCCCCTAACTATGGTGCTCCTTACGAGATGGTGGAACATTTTGAAATTGACAATAGAGGTTCAGCAGAAAACATTGCTGCTGGTCAGAAGACACCGGAGGAAGTTGTGGGTGGTTGGATGAATAGTGACGGCCATCGCGCGAACATTCTTAACGAAGACTTAACTCACTTAGGTGTTGGCTTTGCACAAGGTGGCGAACAAAACAGTTATTGGACCCAGCTTTTTATAATAGAATAGTCTAATAGGGTTTATTGCTTTAATCAAAATTGATAAAATCAATAATATGAGACGGTTTAAAGAGATTCTCAACCTGATTGTGGGTTGAGGTTTTCTTTATGTTAGATCTGTTAAAGTATAGTGCACTAAAAGTGATTCGCTATTCCAACAACGGGCTTTAACAGATGCTTATGTTAAAATGGAATGAAGAAAATCAGATAGGTGGTTATCGTTTGCTTGTATGTCAACAGAACATAATTAACTACATAAAGGAACGTCCATGGTTAATTGCTTTATTAATTTTCATCACTACTATAATTTGGGGCTATGCTTGGACGTTAATGAAAGAAGCTTTACAATACATGGGACCTTTTACGTTTTCAGCTTTCCGCTTTGGTGTCGGGGCCCTTACGATGTTTATCATTTTATTTCTCTTTAAGATTGGTATACCTGAACGCAAATATTGGAAGCATTTAGTAATCATTGGTCTATTACAAACAGCCGTTGTATTCTTACTGGTGATGTATGGCTTAAAGTTTGTTGAAGCAGGTAAATCTTCTATTCTATTATATTCGATGCCAATTTGGAGTAGCCTTTTAGCAGGTATAATTTTAAAAGAAAAGCTGGCCAAGCCCAAAGCGATTGGATTATTTGTAGGGCTTGTTGGCTTGTTGACGATCCTAGGGTGGGATTTGTGGTTAGAACAAGAACCAGCTGTTATATTTGGAGAGCTATTAATTGTAATTTCTGCGATCTCTTGGGGCTTATCGAACGTTTATTATCGTAAATATTTACAGAAGTTATCACAACTTCAAGTGAATGGTTATCAAATGGCATTTGGAGCAATAGCTATTATTGTTGTTGCTATAATAGCAGAATCAGATCAAGCCATCGTATTAAATGGAGAAAGTATTTATTACATCTTGTTCACAGGTGTATTAGCTTCAGCGTTATGTTTTACGTTATGGTTTGTGCTCTTAAGCGTTATTGATATGGTGACAGCGACGATCTCTACCTTACTTGTACCGGTGTTTGGCTTATTTTTCGGTTGGTTATTATTAAATGAGTCATTAACAGCAAGTATTTTAATCGGTTCAACATTAATTATTATTGGTATTATCATTGCGAATATATATAAAACAACTGCCCCTTAAGTGAGCTCACTTAAGGGGCAGTTGTTACACTTATGGCTTAGCGATAAGCTTAAAATAACAATAACCCAATTGCAATGGGGATAAAGCTCCATACGAGAATAATTAAACAAAAGCCCATGATGTCCTTAACTTTAAGTCCTGCAATTGCAAGAAGTGGTAACGCCCAGAACGGTTGGATCATATTCGTCCATGCATCACCCCATGCAACAGCCATGGCAGTCTTTGCCGTATCAACACCTATTTCCATCGCAGCTGGGATCATAATGGGTGCCTGCACAGCCCATTGACCACCTCCAGATGGAACGAAAAAGTTAACTATACCAGCACTTAAAAAGGCAAATAAAGGAAGGGTTACTTCATTTGATACGTTAACAAACATCGTCGACATCTGCTCTGATAGCCCTGAGGCAACCATCATTCCCATGATCCCTGCATAAAACGGAAATTGAATAATAATTCCACTAGCATTTTTGACCGCATCTGATACACTATTTAGAAACTTACGAGGCGTCTTGTGAAATAGTATGCCTAAAAATAAGAAGATGAAGTTGACAATGTTAATGTTCAAATCAAATCCGCTTGTTGCAAAATGGTAAAAAATAAAGGCTAAACCTAGTAATCCAATCACCATTGAGATCACTTGACTATGCTCTAGTCGATCAGAAGGCGTCATTTCTTTTGGGTTTGGTTTTGATTCTTTAACTGGTTGTGTATGTGTCTTGAGTAATTCAGGATCGATATTTGAATTACCATCACGTGCCTTTAATAAAAACCAATTAAGGATGGGGAGTGTAATTAATAGAATGAAAACGATAAATAAATTTAATTCACTAAATAAGGTTTCTGTAATAGGAATTTGTCCTATCAAATCTTCTAAAAAATGCCCTTCAGTTGCGATTGTGAGGGGAACAGAGCCAGAGAAGCCTCCGTGCCAAAGTAGGAACCCACTATAAGCGGCTGCGATTAATATACGGTAATCAAGTGAAGGGATGCGCTTAGCGATATGAATCGCTAGTAAGGCACCGACAACAAGTCCAAAGCCGTAGTTAATTAAACATGCGACAGAAGCAACTACAGTAACTAATACAATTGCTTGCCCAGGGGAATTTGCCATATTACTAACTTTAGATAATATGCCTTTGACAAATGGTGTGTTAGCTAGTATATAACCCGTAATGACGATTAAAGACATCTGCATCGCAAAATCTAGTAAATCCCAGAAGCCATGCCCCCAGTACTCAACCATGTTAACTGGAGTACTATTAGTGAAGACTAGTCCAAGTATAAATACGATAATCGTTAAAATAATAGCAAATAGAAAGGCATCTGGTAAATAACGTTGAACTAGACGATCACTAAAAGCTGTGATCGATTTAAGCATAAAAGTTATCCTCCTTTTAATAAGCATTTAATAAATCTTATTAACCAAAGAGTCTTAATATTCAGATAATGTCGTTGGGAAAATTCTTAGAATGGCTGTCGAATTACTTTGTAAACTATTGCAAGAAGGAGTCGTTTTATGCGCTTACCTGGGAAATGAGATTGAAATAATTATGACTGTCTTTTTAGAAAAATATAAAAAATATAATATTATATCCGATATAAAAGGAAATCGCTTGATTGAGGGGGAGTCAAAATTGAAAACTATTAAATTTAAATTAACAGTGTTAATGCTTACGTTGTTGATTGTACCGCTTGTAATCATTGGAGTTGTTTCTTATAGTCAATCATCTGTTTTAGAACGAGTGGTTATACCTAAAGAAGAATTAGAAAAAGAGAGTTCACAAGCTCTAGATGTATTTGAAGAGTATGAAGTATTACTGAATACATATAGTCAGGTAGAAGAATTACAGTATATAACGCATGATATTCCGGGTTCTGATACGACTTATGATAATATGCCTGCTACAAATGACCAGGATATGACAGCTTATTATGAAAACTATTTAACAGAATATGCCCAAGGATATGATTATATATTGAATTTATATTTCGGAACGCCTGATGGTTCATTATATTTGAATGATATACCAGAAACTGACTTATCAGATTACAATTCTACTGAACGTGATTGGTATGAGCAAGCAATTGCGAGTGAAGGTGAAGTCATATGGACCGAACCTTATATGGACGCTGCGACTAATCAATCGATTATTACCTTAGCAACAACTATTACTGATGACCAAGGAGAAATCATTGGTGTAGCAGCAATTGATTTCCAAATGTCAAAGCTAGCAACATTAGTTAGGCAAGAGACAGCTCAAACAATGGGAATGATCGGCTTAATTTCAGTTGTTATTGGCTTAGGCGTCGTATTTTTCTTCGTGCGTTACATGAATAAACAAATCAATACGGTTTATAGTGGATTACAAAATGTTGCGAACGGAGATTTAACAAGACGAATTGAAGTTAACAGCAAAGACGAATTTGGTGAATTAGCAGCGCAATATAATCAAATGCTTGACCAAATGCATGGTTTAATTAAACAGGTAGTAGAATCTTCACAACAAGTTGCTGCATCATCGCAACAGCTAAATGCTAATGCTGATGAGACCAGTAGAGCAGCAGAACAAATTGCGAATTCGATTCAACAAGTATCACAAGGCAATGAAGAGCAAGTTCAACAAGTACAGGAATCAACACAGTATGTAACGGATATTTCTTTAGATATTAAAGAAATATCAACGAGGGCAAAACGAGTTAATGAATCATCAGAATCTACTTCACAACAGGCTTCAAGTGGTGAGGAAGTCGTTAAACAAGCCGTAAATCAAATGGATGCTATTAGTCAAAACACAGAATCAACACGAGATATTATTCAAAGTTTAAATGAGCATTCTAAAGAGGTTGAGAAAATTTTAGATATAATCAATGACATATCTGAACAGACAAACTTACTAGCATTAAATGCAGCAATTGAAGCGGCTAGAGCTGGTGAGCATGGTAAAGGGTTTGCGGTAGTAGCAGATGAGGTTAGAAAGTTAGCAGAGCAATCGACTGAATCGACAGGTAAAATCTCGAATATTATTACAGAGATTCAAAGTCAAACACACCAAGCTGTACAATCAATGGAAAATGGAGTTGTGAATGTAGAGGAAGGAAAAGAACTTGTTAATAAAGCGGGTCATTCCTTTGAGGATATTGCACATGCTGTTACACTAGTTTCACAACGAATGCAAGAAGTATCTGAATCGATCGGGCAAATTGATGAAAGAAGTCATAAACTAGTAACTTCAATGGAGTCTGTTTCTAGTCAAACAGAACAAGCTTCTAGTTTAGCTGAGGAAGTGGCAAGTGCTACTGAAGAGCAAACGGCTAGTGTGGAGGAAGTAACTTCAGCAACTGATGCATTAACTCATATGGCTGAAGAACTTCAAGATGCTGCGAGTAAATTTAAAGTAAAATAATTTAAATAAAGTGTAAGACACCTCAAAAGTTTATCGTGAGATCATCCTTTTGAGGTGTTTATTTTCGATACAACATTGACAACTAAATTACAAAATGTAAATCAATGAAGGAAGGACCTTAATGTTGAACGGTGTTTGACCAATAACTTCGCCATCACCATGAGCAACCATTGGATTACTGGATACAATCTTTAAACTTTTACCTTTATAAGTAACTACTGCTGGGTGATCGATGTGTTTCCCTTTAAAGACAGATGGGAAAATCCTAAGTAATCCCCATTTAGAAACGCCTTTCACAATACAAATATCAAATAGATCATCATTATTTTTAGCCTCTGGACAGATCTTCATACCCCCAGCGTAAAAAGGTGTATTAGCAATTGCAATTAACCAAACTTTCTCATGTTTTACATGATTTGTGTCAATGTTGAGATTAACATTTATTGGTTTATAGTAGAGCAAGACTTTAAACATATTAAGTATATAAGGAATACTGCCAATTTTAATAACACTAAATAACCTTTTAAATTTGGAAGTACTTGTTACTTGAGCAATCTTCCCGTCAAAACCAATCCCAGCAATAGTCGCAAATATTTTATCATTAATACGGCCGACATCGATTAATTTTTTATCATTTTTTAAAATACGCTCTAATGCTTCCTTATAATGAGACGGGATTCCCATACCGCGACAGAAATCATTACCTGAACCGGCAGGGATGATGCCTAATGGTGTTTTTGAACCTTGTAAGCCATTGATTACCTCATGAACGGTTCCATCTCCGCCGACAATAATAATGGCTTTTACCTTTGAATTAATTATTTGTTGAACTAATTGTGTTGCATGATTAGGACTTTGTGTAAAGCTTACCTCATAATCAACTTCTCTTTCCCAAAGGATCGATTCAACATGGTACCATACTTTAAGCGCTCGACCGCTTCCAGATTTTTGATTGACGATAAAATGATACATTGGTCATCACCTATCTAGTTAATTAATACATCAATTATTACCACAAGATTATATGTCTATTCAATTTAGTGGCTAGTCGGATGGGAAAATTGGGTGTGTCTTATAAATCATTAATCCCCTTTTGCTGGTTTTCTCCAAAAACGACTTCAGTGCGATCGTTTGCATTTGAAGGATTACTCTTTAATTCCATAACACTTTCCATGACTAAGGACGCAAACCCAGAATAATCGAGGTCTTGATAATGAATAGGGTCAATTGCTTCACCGATATTCACCTTAACAATAGGGCGATAACGGCGTTGGTCATAGGTAATGTAAATCGGTAAAACCGGTGTTGCAGTTTTAAAAGAAAAAAATGCGACACCTTTTTTAGGTTGAACAACTTGATCGGACTTACATCGTGTTCCCTCTGGAAAAACGCCAAGTAATCCACCTTCATTTAATACTCTCAATCCTTTTCTAACAGGTCTTATGACATTTCCGCCGTGACGGTCAACAGGGATCGCATTTATATTTGTTAACAACCATCTTAACAATCTATTTTTAAACAGTTCTTTTTTAGCTAAAAAGTGAATTTCTCCATCAATAACACACGAGAGAACTATTGGATCATAACCACTAACATGATTAGATGCGATAACGACTGGTTGGTCTAATGATAGGTTCTCTTTACCTTTAATAATGACTTTAAATTGCGAAGATATAACTAACTTGGCGAGTACTTTAAAAGATTCATATAACATTTTTAACACCTCATAACTGTTTTATCTCATCAAAAATTGAGGTTGATCGTCTTTCTTATTATGAGTAAAAGTTGGAAAAAATATAAGAACATTTACATAAAACATGGGTGAAGTTGTTAATACTATGGTCAGGTATTCCACCAATTTAAATTAAGAAAGGGTTTATTCGTATGATTAAACTAATTAAAAATATCTATAATGAGTTTGAAAGAATGATCGTTGCTTTAGTGGAATTTGATTATGAAGAAGCCTTAAAGGAACAACAAAAAGAGGACGAGTCCAATGATTTAACATAAGAAAATTGGAAAATTAACCTAATTTTGATTAGTAATAGGTCAATTCGGAAATAATAACCTTAAAGTCTATAAAAATAAGGTGATTCGTTGTGGGAGCATTACAATTTGATTATAAATTACCGCGTTATGTCATGAGTAAAGTAGGAGGACGGTTTAAGTCGTCACTATATTGGAACTCTAAACTATCTTGTTTACGATTTGTAGATGAAGCGGATACAACACTACCAAATGAACAGTGGGTAAAAGTGAAAGTAAAATATAGTGGGATATGTGGTAGTGATCTCAATTTAATATTTTTAAATGATAGTCCGGCTACATCACCCTTTGCCTCATTTCCTTTTACAATCGGTCATGAAATAGTCGGTGAAATTGAAGAAGTAGGTCCTCAGGTAAATGGCGTTCAAGTTGGAGATCGAATTGTCATTGATCCGGTTTTATCTTGTGAACCAAGAGGGATTGAAGACAAGTGCACAGAATGTCTGAAAGGTAATTTCAGTTTATGTATACATAAGACAGAAGGTGATATTTCGCCAGGGTTATTAATTGGTACTTGTAAAGACACTGGTGGTGGTTGGTCAACTCATGTTGTTGCACACCAAAGCCAAATATTTAAGTTACCTGATGAAGTGAACGATTTAAATGGTGTCATGGTTGAGCCATTTAGTTGCGCTCTGCATAGCGTTATGAGAAATCCACCAAAAGAAGACGATACAGTCCTTGTCATCGGTGGAGGTGTTATAGGGTTATCAGTCATTGCTGCTATTCGAGCACTCGATATTCCATGTAACGTGATAGCGTTAGTCAAGCATAATCTTCAGAAGGAAATGGCTTATCATTATGGTGCCAATGAAGTGATTGATTTAGATCGGTCAACTTATGTAGAGGGACTATCTAAAGTTTTAAATGCTAAAGTCCTGAATCCGATATTTGGTGCAGAAGTGGTTGAAGGTGGAGCGGATATCGTGTTTGAGTGTGTGGGTCGTAAGCAAAGTGTTCATGATTCATTAAGGTTTACAAGAAGTGGTGGACAAGTTGTGTTGTTAGGTTTGGCTGGCATCATGGAACGGATTGATTGGACGACTGTATGGTTAAATGAATTAAAAGTAAAGGGGTGTTTTGCTTATAGTCTTGAACACTATCAAGGTGAGAGTCGAAGGACATTTGAAATTGCTATTGACCTTATGCAACAAGGAAAAGTAGATCTTTCACCGTTAGTCACCCATCAGTTTCCTTTGGAGGAATACCGTTATGCTTTAGAGACCGCTACGAAAAAAGGGAATCGTTCTGCTGTAAAAGTTGTGTTTGAACCAAATTGAAACATTTAAAGGAGGATTATTATGGGTAATTTTATTGTAACTGGAGCTAAGCAAAGTCAATTTCTATCATGGTTTACAGAAGGGTTAAAGGAGAAATTTATCGAGCAAGGCTATCATTATTCTCATGAACCAGTTGAAGATTTAAATGTTGTCTTCAATGTATTGGACCCCGAGAAACCCAGACCCTTTCGTAGGCATGCACAAGCAACTTTTGTTATTTCAGTGATTGAACAAAATCACAAGTCACAGAATACGTTTCAAAAGGCGTATCCGTATTTGATCAGATCATTAGCGAACCACTTACTCTATATTGTTCATCATGAAAACCAAACAGAAGTTTATTTTGTCACGCCTGAACAAGGTTTTTATAATGTAACCTATAATCAAGATGAGGCGGATTTCTTTAATAAAGTTTTTACGAGATTAGAGCCAGTCGCTTCATCACAGCTAGTTATTAATAATGAATTTAGCGAGGATTTAAAAGAGGATCTTTGGCATGGGAATGAACAGACTGAGAAATTATCACAATCAGGTAAAAGGTTAGATCAGATGAATTTACTACCTGCCCCTTTTCCAATTGAAAACTATTTGAATAATCGTGACTTAAGACAATTGAAGAAACTATACGGTATTGGCGGGCTTAGTTACGGTAACTTAAGCTGTCGTGAAGATGAAAATCGCTTTTGGATGAGTGCAAGTGGTATTAATAAAGCAGATATGAAAGTTATTGGTCAAGATATGTTATATATTAAAGGCTTTAACCAAACTAAGAATGCTATGGAAATTAGCATTCCACCAAACATAACTCCAAAACGTGCGTCAGTTGATGCGATCGAGCATTGGATGATCTATAAAGAACACCCTGAAGTCGGTGCTATTGTTCACATTCACGCTTGGGCAGATGGTGTTAAAGCAACTGAAATTAATTACCCATGTGGTACTATTCAGTTGGCCGAAAGAGTAGCGGAGCTCATTAGAAACGAAGATGACCCATCAAGAGCGATTATTGGGTTGAAAAATCATGGACTGACGATTACAGGACGTAGTTTGGATGATATTTTTAAACGAATAGAAGGGCGGATCCAACATCAAGTGCCGATGTCTAGTTAACAGGAATATGTGTAACCTCTCTTATGGGGTTACACTTTTTTATGAACAGGAATATATCCAATCAACTTAGAGAACCTTATAAAAAACAGTCTTAAATAAGGATGAACATCATGATCAGTCAAAATAAGAAAAAGCCTATTATCTTAATCAATATCGACAGTTTAGTTTCAGATCCGCTTCAAATTGCCATTCAAACAGGCAGGGCACCAGCTTTACATTTCTTAATGGAAAATGGTTACTTTACTCCAGATATGGTGAGTTCTTATCCCACTATGTCTGTTACGATCGACAGTACATTGTTAACAGGTACGTACCCTGATCAGCACGGGATTCCAGGTCTTAATTGGTTTGATTTTAAGCATCGAAAAATGATTAATTATGGAACAGGAGTAAGAGAAGTATTTCGAATGGGGTTTAGTCAAGCTGCTCACAACATGGTGTATCAATTGAATAACGTGGATTTGAATCAAAGCGTGTCTACGATTTATGAGGAATTAGATCATCAAGGCTTATCAGGTGCGAGTATAAATTCATTTGTATACCGTGGACCTAAAAAGCATGACCTGAATATTCCTTATCTTTTGCGTCGGACTGCTAATTTAAGTGATCATTTGACTACAAATGCTCCTGAATTATTTTCTTTAGGGTCCTTGTCTAGTTTTAGAAAATTTAGCTTCAACCCACAAATACTCTCAGGAAATCGGAAGTTTACCAGTAGAGAATTAAGGTATTTAATTAAACGTAATCTGTTACCAGCTTTTACTTTAGGTGTTATTCAAGAAACAGATTTAAGAGTTCATTTTAAAGGACCTTATGATTTGCGTGGAATTGCTAAGGTCGACAAAGAAATTCAAAAAGTATTAAATGTTTATAAAAGCTGGGAAGATGCAATCAATCAAAATATTTGGATCATTATTGGTGATAATGGTCACTCCCGAACAGGTTGGAGTTATAACCAAATCATCATTGATTTAAGAAAAATACTTTCAGGGTTTAAAATTAACAAAATAAACACACCTGTTGAAAATGATGATCAAATCGTCTTATCTGTCAACCAAAGAATGGCATATATATACATTCTTGATGAACGTATTCCATTAAGAGATATAGCAGGAAGCTTGGTAAAAGATCCTCGTATAGATGTGATTGCCTGGCAAGAGGATGAGAAGAATATTATTCAATCTGGGACAAAATCAGGTGAGTTGATTTATCAACCTGGTGGAGATTTAACCGATTTATACGGGCAATCCTGGACAATAAGAGGAGACTTATCGTTACTGAATATTAAAAAGAATGAACATAATCAATTAGAGTACGATGATTTCCCAGATGCACTGGCTAGGATCCACGGAGCATTACATTCTCATGAAGGACGATATATCGTGGTAAATGCTAAACCAGGATCAGAGTTTAAGGCACAATCGACACCATTTCATATTGCGGGTGCTTGTCATGGTTCATTACACAAACAAGAATCACTTATTCCTTTTCTGATTACAGGTGTAGATGAAGAGGTCAAGTTACCTAGGTTAGTGGAACTTAAGGATTTAATTCTACGTCTTGCAAAATAAAATTGAAGGAAAATAGTTTTTTAACAGGTTATCTAAAGTATTACACGTGAATTTTTCATTGAACTCACGTGTTTTTTATTGATGATGTTCTATATGGGGAGAGCTAATACTAATCTCTTTAAAGCTCCATGTAAAAAGGTGTATGAGCAATAGCTTATGAAGGCGATCATTAAGATCTAGTAATAACTCATGAAAAAATAACATTATGTTCGCTTCTTATTTTTATTAATGGTTGATATAATAAATGTCAAAATGGAGGTGTTAATTATGGACAAGCAAGTTGAGCAACAAATTCTCTCTTCGCTTATGCAAATACAAGGAACGTTGGATGAGCATAGTAACATTCTCAACGAACATAGCAAAATTCTCAATGAACATAGTGAAATTCTTAAAGAGCATAGTAAACTTCTCAAGGAGCATAGTAACATTCTTGAAAGCCATGACGCCAAGCTACAAAGCCATAGCGATATGTTAAAAGAGCATGGCAGAATGCTGTCATCATTAAGAACAGGTCAAGAAGAGTTAAAGGCAGAAATTGATGGCATGAAACTTGAAAATGCAAAAGAGTTTGGAGAAATCAAATCAAGAATTTCGATTGTTGAAGCGCAAAACGATGCTTTAAAAGACGAAACTTGGCAAAATAAAATAGAAATTTATCGCTTTAAAAAACTATTCGGTTTTTAACATCCCAAGCATAGAAGAAAAGGTGTAAAGCCTTCCTTCCAATCTTTCTGCTCATTCATTAATCACCCCAAGAGCTACTCGCAATCACCCTATTCTATTCCTTTGGAGTTTACTTTCCGTTTTCACTCAAACCCAAATTGCTGGTAGTTATAATTAGCTCATTTCATCCATAGAAGAAAAGTAGCGATCAACTCCTATATGCATGCCTGAGAACACACACCGGCACTCTTGCTTACTGCATTGATTAAACTCGTATAAATATTTCTAATACCCCCATACAATTACTGAAAATGGCTTGTCTAAGGCATATTTCAGTTCGACTACTCCATAAGAAGCGCCACAAAAAAATGGATTAATGTTACATAAAACCTAAAATTGATATCAATAGACATAATCTCAAGCATTTACTAGTAAAAAATTATCAAGAGAGGACATCTTTCTTATGCACAAACCAGAATGATTAGTATTAACAGCAGATTTTGCGGGAGTGATCCTATAATGTTGTAATATACTTAATGATAATTGTCGGAAGGGACCTATTATGTTTACACTTAAAAATGCGTCCGGAATAAAATCCAAACGCGTTTTTAAGTGTGAAATAGTTAGCGATTTACCCCCGTACTTCTAAACAGAGTCTATAAGCTGTTTTTCCTCTCTTTTTTAAATCCCATATAATTTAATTGTGCACTTACTACATAAATTGTTACGAATTTCACCGCTCTAATACTGCTCCCATTTAACCTCTCTTGCCGTATTGAACCTTCTTTCAACTTCATCCCAATTGACAATGTTCCACCATTCATCGACATATGAGTCGCGGTCATTTTCATATTGTAAGTAATAGGCATGCTCCCATACATCAAGGACTAATAGTGGAATAACGTCCCATTGAGTTAAGTCTTGATGTCTTTCCGCTTGTAAAATTTCCAACCTATGAGCACGTGGTGACCAGACTAATATCGCCCAACCGACACCTTCAACCTCTTTAGCTGCTTCAGAGAAATGTTCCTTAAATTGACCATAACTACCAAATGATTCATTGATGGCATTTAGTAATTGACCGTTTGGCTCACCACCACCATCAGGACTCATTACATTCCAGAAGATGGTATGCAAATAATGGCCAGCACCGTTAAAAGCAGCTTCTCGCTCCCAATGTTTAATAAGGTCAAAGTCTCCTGTTTGCCTTGCCTTTTGCATTTCTCTTTCTGCCTCATTTAATCCATCCACATAACTTTGATGATGTTCATTGTGATGAAGTCTCATAATTCGTTCATCGATATAAGGTTCGAGTGCATTATAAGCATAAGGGAGTGGAGGGAGCTCATGCCCACCGATTGGTACGAAACGATTATCTTGATTGTTATTTGTGTGATCATCATGCTTTTGATCAGGTTTGATTAAATGATGCCACCTGTTGAATAAGTAAGACGCTTCACGTTGTAATTCGTGTGCAATATCAAAAGACAACATTTCTTGACGTTCATGATACCTCCTAGCGGTTTCAATAAATTGATTAAGCTCTTGATCATAGCTCATAAGCTCTTCGTTTAAATTGTTATCCTGTTCTGATTTAAACCGTTCCCATTTATCATATAACTCAGAACCCCACACTTCTAATTCAGCTATAAATTGACTTAATGACTCATTATTCAAATACATTACCTCCTTTTTCTTACCGTGATATGTATATGAGTGGAGGTGATGTTTCGATAGTTGTATACCTAAATTACACTTAATTAGACAGATTCGATAAGGTCATATACACTTGGTTCAATGCCGAGGAGATATATGACACGACGTCAGAGAAGAACGTTTACCCAAGAATTTAAAGCCCAAGTAGTCCAGCGTTATATTTGTGTTTTGGTCGACTTATATAACCGTGAAATCATTGGCCATAGTGCTGACCACATAAGGATGCAGCGTTAGTTCATCGTGCGTGAAAACTGTCTTGAAATAGCTCAAAAGAAGGCGAAGTGGAAGTGTGTTTTTCTTGATGCTTCGTTTAACCTCGGTAACAATCTTCAAGTATTGAATGTTTTCTCGAAAGAAAGTTGAGTTTCATTTGAAAGACTGATGTGAGGAATGTGAGGTCTTTTAATCAAACAAACTTGATCATTAATAAACAGTCACTATTCAGTTGATTTCTTTAATATATTATATGATAGCGGGATAAATAGATTGGTAGTTCAGTTTGGTTCATAATTGAACTACTTTTTATTTTATAGAAAAGTCCGTAAAGTAATTTTATGGTAAAATGTGAAGTGTAGGTTTTAAAGAGACTGTAGAGTCCGGGGAGGGATAAGGTGAAGATTAGAAAAGCAGATAATACTGATTGTAACCGCCTGAGCACAATTGCATATAACTCAAAGTCTTACTGGGGATACTCACAAGACTTTTTAGATAAATGTAAAGAAGACTTAACGGTCACTGTAGAATATATTAAAAACAACCCTACTTATGTAATGATCGAGGGAAAAGAAATCGTCGCTTTCTATAGTTTTTCACTAAGTAATGAACAGCTAGATGCATTATTTATTGATCCTGTTTACATAGGTAAGGGCTTTGGTCAATTATTATGGATAGATTTAATGAAGCGGGTAAAAGAATTAGGTGTTAAGCAATTCACAATTGATAGTGATCCTGGCGCAGAAGGTTTTTATTTAAAGATGGGTGCAGAGAAGGTGGGTTATACACCATCAACTGTATTCCCGCAACGTAGCCTGCCTTTATTGAAAGTTAAAGTAACCTAATAAGGAGGAACGCTATGACAAGCGAGCAGAATTACCACCGAGCCTTCGGTGTCTATGGGCTTTGTATTGAAAACGAGAAATTATTAGTTATACATAAAAGCGGTGGTCCTTATATTAATAGATTTGACTTGCCAGGTGGAAGCTTGGAAGAGGGAGAGTCATTAACAGATGCGCTGAGAAGAGAAGTGCATGAAGAAACGGGTTTGCAAGTGGAAATAGATGAAAATATTGGTGTGGTCGACTTTAAGCTACCTTGGTTGTGGAAAGGTCACACGGATGTGCATCATATCGCTGTTTTCTATACAGTTAGACAAGTTGCTGGAGCGTTAATCGAGCAAAATCAATTTGAAGGTCAAGACTCTCTTGGCGCTTTATGGGTGTCAGAGGAGGAAGTGTCCTTGGATAACGCTTCACCGCTAGTTTTAAAAGCTTTTGATTGGATGAAAACTAAGAAACTAACGATTGAGGCCGAGTGTTTTGATGAATGGAAGGTATTAAATTAGTTAAGATTTAAAAGGTGGGACTATATTGTTTGTGGGATTTATTAGTGTATTAATTCCGGTCCCAACGATTGTCTTGTTAATCGTTGGGCTAATCTTTTCTAGAAAGCTTTCTTTTACTGGTGGTTTTTATTTTTTCTTATTGCTCTTAATTAGTGAGCTATACCAAATTATTTTGGGGACAGGTGGTATTAGAATAATGGATTACTTCCTAGAACATGGTCCGCCAATGGGGATGACTATGGGAGAGTTTGTAGTGTGGACTACATATATTCCTAGGGTATTAGAATTAATAGCATTTACTTTTTTAGTCGTTGGATTGTTTAAACTATGGAAGTCAAGTACAAGTAAAACAAAGGAGACGTCTCATTGAAAATAATTGAAAAAACTTTTGATATTGTGTCAAAAACTGATCGGTTAATCATTAAGCCTTTAGAGAAATCTGATTACGAAAGTTGGCTCGATGGTTTTGAAAGTCGGAAGCCTTCGCAGCACCGTCATGATGAAGGCAAGCGAGACATGAGTAATTGTACAAAAGAGTGGTTTCGTGATTTAGTAGACAAGCATCAGGAGTTAGCCATTTCAGATACGGCGTTTGTTTTTGGTCTTTTTAGAAAAACGGACGGCGTTCATATTGGAATGATAGATTTCTCAACGCTTGTACGAGATAACTTCCAGTGGGGAAGGATTGGGTATTCAATTCATAACCATCAATGGCGCAATGGATACGGTCAAGAAGCGGTTAAAGAAGCTCTCGAAATAGGTCATAAACAATTAAACTACCACCGTATTGAAGCGCATATTAATGTGGATAATGATGCGTCTTTTCAATTGGCAGAGCGTGTCGGAATGGAGTATGAGTGTACGAGAAAAGAATTTATCTATGAATTTGGTAATTGGACGGATAACTTAGTTTACTTTAAGAATTCGGTTTAAAAAGGTGATAGAGCATGAAGAATAATAGTATTTTAATAGTTATGGCATTAATTTTAACAAGCTTAGTTCTTACGGCGTGTTATTCAGATTATGAGGAACTTTCCTTTAAAAACGAAACAGATCATTGGGAAGTAGAGTATTTCGTTTCGATAAGAGGAGGAGATAGTGAAAACGTCAGTCTAATAATGGAGTATATTGGTGAAGGTGAACCACCAGAAAGCATTAGTTATTCCGTTGATGCTGTGACTAGTTCTACTAGAGGGGGAGACATATTTATTTCTAATGGTGTACTCAATAACTCTATTGGGAGATGTGTTGATTGTGAAGTAACTCAAGAAGATGCAGAGATTGATGTTGATATTAGATGGGAAGGCAACCATGAAAGAATGATGTTGGAATTAGAGGACTAAGTGTTTTAAATGGATGTTTAGAAAAATGTGTTAAAATAGAAGTGAAAGGTTACCTTGTGGGAGGGTATGATCATGATTGAGACGATGGTTATAGTTGCTTTTATTATGTTTATAACATGGTTATTGATGTGTTATGTGTATATTAAATATAATCTTCCCGTTGAAATGTATCGAACCGTTAATCAATTTCATAAATGGTTAGAGATTAGTTTATTCGTTATGTTCATAGCTTCTGTAACCGTATTAATGCTCACTTCCCTTTACACATTCCTGGAGCCTGTCATTATAGCTTTTCTCACAATAGGGTTTGGAGTTAGAGCTTATATGGAGTACAAACATGGAATAGAAGAAAAATCACACCTTCCTGATCTGGTAGGTGCTTTCGGTAGTAGTGCCGCTTTAATTGTTGTTATTATGTTTTTGATATAAGATGTTAGGAGTAGATTTATGGAAACATTCGATTTTAAACCAATTAAGATAATTTTTGCTGTCTTAACTTTAATTCTTGTTGTGCCATTTTTGTTTAACCCATCTGTTGGGATTGTTTTAACTTTATTGCTGTTATCATTAAGCTTTTTAATAGCTACTTTAGGATTCGAACAATTTGAGAAGAAACGAATAGCATTATCTATTATTCTTGTTGTAACGTCACTGTTTACAGCAGGTGCAGCGATCTATGTGTTGTGGCTTACATCTAGTCTTGTGATAAGCTAAAATTTCAAATGGAGTGTGACTTATGGTTGGAGTAGAAATTGATTTAGTTGTGAAAGATAGCTTGAAAGCATTAGAGTTGTACGAAAAAGTATTTGACGTAAAACGAGTAGAAGTTTCAAACCTTCCTCGTGGTGAGAATGAAGCAGTCTTCAAATTGTACGAGGTTCAATTTCATTTGTTGGATGAAAATCCTGATTTTTATCTGATCGCACCAAAGCCAGACGACCCAAAAACGAGTTGGGTAAACGTAACGGTCCCAGACATTAACGAAATGTATTCAAAAGCAATGGAAATGGAGTGCACGGAAATTCAACCAGTAACTGAACTTCCAGATCACGGTGTTTCCAATGCTATATTTATGGACCCTTTTGGTTACGTATGGATGCTGCATCAAGTTCATAAAGAAGTGAGTCATGAAGAGCGTTTGCAGTTATGGGAAGAGCAGAAGAAAAAATAATGAAGGTAAAAAGGAAGGCGCGCTAATGAGTAGCGTGCCTTCTTTAAATTAATTTTTGTTAATTTACTTTTTAAAATTGATTTGAGAGCGATTCAAATAATCTAGCAAACAAAATAGAGGGGGCACATATGGAAGACATATTATATAAGATAGCTAATTTGGTAAATAAGAAAGATGAGAAATTAATCATCGGTATATCAGGTCATGGCGCCTCTGGTAAAACAACGTTTGCTAACAACCTTGTAGGCTTGCTGGAGGAAGAAGTTAATTATTTAAATACTGATCCATATATTATTACTGATGCTAGGAAGTACACGACGATTGATTATGAATATAACAATGAATGTTTTTCTTATAAGATGACAGCTTGTCACCCGGCTGCTCATAATTTGTTAGCTTTAGAGAGATATATAAACATGATTAGAAATTCACTAGATTTTTATACAATTGGCACTCATTACACGGAAAGTACTTTGGTTTCCTCACAAAAAGATATAAGTATTGTAGAGGGGATGAGTGTTGCATTTCTTAATCCAAATTTATTTGATCTAACCATTTATTTATACACGGATGGAGAAACTGAATTAATAAGAAGAGGGATCCGTGATGTTTCGGAAAGAGGAGCAGATTTAAATTACATAAAACATTCTCATGAACAACGTAGAATTCAATATCATTTATTTATGCATGATGATCGTCAGCAATTTGATATTGTAATAAAGAACTCCGATGAAGAATCTATCTTGGAAAAATTCAGGGTATAGAAAAATGCACGCTAGTTATTAGCGTGCATTTTTTATGTTAATTTATTTGGAATTTTATGTTAACATTAATTTTAGAAATATTCAATTAACAATCAAGTAAATGAAGAGTTGAATAGGCAAACTGATCCGTTTTTTTAAAACTATAGGAGAGTGTTCACTTGAATTTAAAGTTATGAACACCTAGTGCAGGTGTTGCTTGGTGTTCATAATACTTCTGATCCAGATGTGTAAGAAGGTTGAGAAAATAATGGAGGCTTTAAATGAGCGAATTACAACTTATATATTTAGATAACGTGTCACTTCATTTAAAAGAGAAACATAACTTCGAATGGCTTACGAATATGGGGGAAGTCTTCACCGTTTTTGATGAACAAGACTCAGGAAATATATGTTTCGGTGTTGAAAAGAATGGTACAAAACAGTTTGTAAAGTATGCTGGTGCAAAGACAAAAGAATATAGAGGGCAACCAGAGGATGCAGTCGTGAGATTAAAGGATTCAATTCCCATTTATGAGGATTTGCGACATAAACATTTAATAAAATTGCTTGACCATTTTGAAGTTGAAGAAGGGTATGCGTTAGTGTTTGAATGGTTTGATGGCGAATGTCTTCACTCTCATTGGGCTTTTCCACCACCTCATAAATACACTCATCCTGATTCTCCTTTTTATCGCTATAAGATCTTACCGATTGAACAACGCTTAGATTCATTTAAAACTATTTTAGAATTCCACCTATATGTTGAAAGAAATAACTATGTAGCAGTTGATTTTTATGACGGAAGTATTTTATATGACTTTAAAAATAATGTAACAAAAATTTGTGATATAGATTTATATAAGAAAAAGCCATTTACTAACACAATGGGGAGGCTTTGGGGTTCTTCAAGGTTTATGTCACCAGAAGAATTCGAATTAGACTCTAGTATTGATGAAAGAACAAATGTATTTAATATGGGTGCCATTGCATTCGGCTTGTTCGGTGGAGAACTTGATCGATCAAGATCAAAGTGGGAAGCAGGAGAAGAACTTTATCAAATAGCCATGAAGGCAGTCAAATTAGATAGATTAGATAGATATTCGACAGTAGAAGAATTTTTCTCAGCTTGGGACACAGCTTCAAAGCAAGAGCTTGTGAAATAGGGAGGGATAAGATTGAGTGTGTTGACAAGGGTCAAAGCGAGGTATAAACAAAGTAATAAGTTTTATTAGCCTTGAAAATTCTCTTTAGCGCTTTAACCATTTATTTTGTTATTCAGGTTATATTTATATCCACTTCAGGATTAGTAAGCTCTGATTCTTCAACTGATTTCCCGGGTTTATTACTTTTTGGTATGCTCTTTTTTTGGGGGTTATCAAATACTGTTGAACTTGTTGAAATGTTAGTTACCAAGAAAAAAGAACACTTTACATTTTTGCTCATAGCTACAATATTCGGCCTGGGCGTATCAGTATATGTATTGTTGTTATCGTTATAAAAAGCATGGAAGGAAAACAATGTACATGATAACTATTAGACCTATAACGACAGATGATTATGAATATGTTTTAAATTGGAGTAAGGATGAGAAGTTTTGATTTGCAAATGGCTGGGAGATCAACAGGGACGAGCAAGACTTATATCGATGGTGGGTGCATTGTGTTCATAATGACTCAAAAGACTTTCTCCGATTAGGGATTGAATTGGAACAAAGTTTAATTGGCTATGCGGACCTTGCTTTTATTGATGGTAATACGGCTGAATTAGGCATAGCCATTGGTGATAGATCTATATGGGGGAAAGGCAATGGATTTAATGCTTGTGTAAAAATGATAGATTATGCCTCAAGTTATTTAGGAATTACAACTTTTACTGCTGAAACAACTGAATCTAATATTCGTGCAAAGAAAATGCTTGCTAAATTAGGATTTAAAGAGGTCAGTAGGATAGGTAAGGAAGAATACTTAGGAACAGATAGCCAGCTAATCCAATATAGGCTTTAATAGTTCCATGAATTAGTATGAATGGGAGATTGATATTTTCAATCTAAATTCTTCTGTTTCAATGGAGAAAAAATTAGAGAAGCAACTGAATAAATCCATTGTTTGAAGAAAGGAGGAGGTGTGAAAAATGGACATTTCTATTACAAAAGCAGAACCAGAACACACAGAAGAAATTAGTAGTATTTGTTCAATTGGATGGAGACAAACGGTTCAAGGTATTTATAGCGAGGAATATCAAATAAAAAATGTAGAATATTGGTATAACCTTAAAAAGGTGAAGGAGGACATTGTGAAAGGTGTCTATACGCACGTAGCTATGGTAGATCAGACAGTTGTAGGGACGATTGGAGGAGTTATGACTGAGCCAAGTGCTAGTGAAATTTATGTGTTTTATATAGACGAAAATTATAGATTTAAAGGAATTGGAAAAAAGCTTTTAGATGCTTTTACAAAGGATCATATAAGAAAAGGTGCAACAGACCAGTATGTTTCTGTACAAGATGGTAATAGCTTGGGGATTCCTTTTTATAAATTACGAGGTTTTCAGCAAAAAGCTGAAAATGAACGTTATTGGCGAAAGCTTGATAGGGAGGGATAAGGTTGAGTGTGTTGGCCAAGGTCAAAGAAAAATATAAACAAAGTAATAAGTTTTTATTAGCCCTAAAGGTTCTCTTTAGTGCTTTAACCATATATTTTGCCATTCACGTAATATTTATATCTACTTCAGGTTTAGTGAGCTCTGATCCTTCAACTGAATTTCCTGGTTTACTTCTTTTTGGTATGCTGCTTTCTCTAGGGTTAGCTAATGTTGTTGAACTAGTTGAAATGTTAGTTGCAAAGAAGAGAGAACAATTTACAATTTTACTCATGGCTACAATATTCGTTCTGGGCGTATCATTTTATATCTTGTCGTTATCGATATAAACGACGTGGCATTGGGAAAAGGGAGTTGGAATTATATGTTCATAGTAAATGTAGAAGGTGCCATTTACAGTGATGGAAAATGGCTATTAATACGAAGAAGTGAAAAAGAAGAACACGCTGGTGGGTTACTTTCACTTGTTGGTGGAAAGTGTGAGGTCGAGGGGAACTCCAGAGATATTTTAGAAAGAACCTTACATAGAGAAATACTAGAAGAAGTAGGTATTGAAGTAGAGGTTTCTAAGTATGTGAATAGCTCTTCATTCGTCACTGATAAGGGTTTAAATGTGATCGACATTGTATTCCTTTGCCAACACAAATCTGGAGAGGCTTATGCTAAGAGTAGTGATGAAGTTGATGAGGTGATCTGGATGACAACTTCTGAGATCTTATCCCATTCTGATGTACCAGACTACCTAAAAGAGAACGTAGAACTTGCGGATATAATATTTGAGCAATAGATTAAGAGATTTTAGTGTGAGTTAGGAGATTTATTATGGATACAGTTAATTTATTATTTAACATCTTCTTAGTGGCTATTGTCGTCATAAGCTTTCCACTTGGCCTTATAGTCATGAAGAAAAGGGAGGATTATAAGAGTGGCTTAAGCACGGTTTTTCTTGTAAGCTTTGTATTACTTTTATTTGTTTTTTCTTGGTACCAATCTGCTGCGGCTGAACAATTTGCGGGTACTATGGGTGTCTTATTTAGTCTAGTACTAGTGTTTATGTTGTATATTGTATATATTATTTTGGCTTGGTTAATTTTGAAGTTGGTACATAGAAGAAGTTTAGTAAGCTAAAAGAGTAATAGATGTTGATCTACTAAATTTGAATCACATTTACCGTAAAAATACATAGAAACTTATGTTTGTTACTTCTGTTGCACAATTGATTTATACATATGTGAAATGGAAGGATGAATCCAAATGTGGGGAATCGGAATGAAAGTTATTTATTAACAAGGTAGGTTGTTAAAGAGAGCTATAATTAATGTCACAACTTTAATTAGGGGGAACACAATGGATACAACACAACAAAATAGTCATGCATGGGATCAAAAAGTTGAAGAAGGATCTAGGTACACTCAAGCTGTAAGTAGTGAAGTTATTGAAAAAAGCAAATCTGGTGAATGGGAAATCACTGTCACAACTGAAAAGTCAGTTCCTAGAGATTGGTTTCCTAATTCCTTAAATGGATTGAAGATCCTTTGCTTAGCATCAGGTGGAGGTCAACAAGCACCAGTTCTAGCAGCGGCAGCAGCAGATGTAACAGTGACTGATATATCTAAAAAGCAATTGGAACAAGATGAGAAGGTAGCTAAACGAGATGACTTAACTTTAAAAACGATTCAAGGTGATATGTCAGACCTTAGTGACTTTGATGATGAGTATTTTGATATTGTCGTCAATCCTGTTTCTAATTTATTTGTAAAAGATGTTCAGCCTGTATGGGATGAGGTTTCAAGAGTGTTGAAAAATCAAGGCGTTTTAATTGCTGGATTTACTAACCCTTTATTATGGATATTTGATGATGATCAAGAGAGAAAAGGTATTCTTGATGTTAAACACTCAATTCCTTCATCAACATTGGATTATTTACCAGAGGATAAAGTACAAGATTATATCAATTCAGGTCAAACAGTAGAATACGCTCACACCCTCGAAGACCAAATTCAAGGTCAAATTGATGCAGGATTTGTTATTACAGGTTTTTATGAGGATGATTTTGGCGGAACGAGAATTTTAGACAAGCACATAAAAACTTTTATGGCTACAAGGGCTTTAAAACTAAATGTAGTTTAAGTTGAACTGGTCGATCAACAATTGGTGGAGAGAGGAGCAAGAAAATGAACATCGAACAAAAACTTTATCAAACAGCAATAGACTTGATAGAAAAAAGATATCCTTCTGGTTGGGGGGGAGCCGCAGCCATGTATACCGAAGATAACCATATCTTAACAAGTGTATCACCTGACGTGATCAACGCTTCAACTGAATTATGTATTGAAACTGGAGCAATTCTTGAAGCGCATAAACAAAATACTAAGGTCACGCATACAATTTGTGTTGCAAGAGAAGATGAATATGCTGATTTTACAGTTTTAACCCCCTGTGGAGTATGTCAAGAAAGGCTGTTCTACTGGGGAGAAAATGTTAAAGCGGCTGTAACTAATCCAGATGGAAAGTTGGATTACAAAACATTAAAAGAAATCCAGCCATATCATTGGTATAAGGCTTATAAAGAGTAATCTTATATATTCAAAACGGGGAGATTCTTCAAGGATGATATTCGATCCATACTGAAATTAAATAGTTTAACTGATCAAAGGGGAATAAATTAATGAAAAAATTTTACGTCGCATCAAGTTTTAAAAATAAAGATACAGTACGTAGGGTTAGTAATGAGTTGAAAAACAAGGGTTTTATTCCAACATATGATTGGACACAAAATGAAAGAGCTTCCACAACTCATGATCTAAAAGTTATAGGTCAAGAAGAAAAAAATGCTGTAATGGAAGCAGTGTATTTCGCAACCCAAAATTGACCCAAATCGCAACTTAATTTTGACCCAAAGTTTGATCACTTTGTT